>DBGBVX010000036.1:0-25220 GCA_048370055.1 Candidatus Gallimonas sp.
ACGCCCGAAGAACCGTCCGATCCCGCGCCGAAGAATAACGGCTGGATCATCGGGGTATCGGTGGGCGGCGCGGTCGTCGTTTTGTGCGCGGTGACTGCGGCGGTCATCGCGATCAGAAAGAAAAAATCCGCTTCGCGGAAAAAATAAACAAGAGGATAAGGAGGATATGAAACTATGATGAGAACGTTGCGCAAAACGCTCATCGCGTGCCTTGCAGGGCTCTGCCTGCTTGCAGCATTGCTGGGGGGGGGGTATGTTGTTTATGCGTGCCTCCGCTGCGGACGGCGACGTCCCGTCAGCCACCACGGTGCCCGAATCGGAGCTCAAACAACTCTCCATTGACGACGGGAACATTTTGTATGTTCCGTCAGGGACCGGCAGCAAAACGGTGCGTTTCGCGCCGACAGCGGAAAGCGGCGATGACTATACGCTTGCAAATGCGACCGATTTGGCTTTTCGCTTCAAAATCATGAACAGACAATCGAACAGACCAAACACTGACCCTGCACTGTCTTATCTGCGCATTAAATTTGAAGGCAGCGATACCGTTTGGGGCGTGACGAAGGAGGATATGCATTTTACTTTCGTCAATGCCGCCACGGAGAAGGTCGGCACCGTGCGGGTAACAAACGGCGGCGGCGATGCGGTCGGCGGACAGATCAATGTTCCCGTGCGTACGGACGGTACCATTTACATCCCGCTTACGCAGATCCGCGACGGCAATCAGCCTACGGAACTTGGCAATCGTCTGACCGATACGGCGGGGTATCAGGACTTGACCATCGAGTATGTCGAATTTACATACAGCGCCTATAAATGGAATTGGGCGATCGGCGATATTGCGCTCATCCGACAGGCGGAGAATACCGTCACCACCGATGTGCTCGATCTTATGCCCGAGGCTGTCACGGCGGGGCAGGAGCTGTACCCTGTTTGGTATGACAACGTGAAGCTTGTCGTCAACGGGACGGAGGCGACCGAGACGGCGGACGGCGCGTATGAAGTTGACCTCGGCGCGCAGGGCAAGGTGCGCATCCCTTCCGGAAAAGTATTCGCCTACGATCCCATCCTGCTCACATCCGACCTTACGGAGGGCTACGGCATCACCGCGGTTTCCACGAGCGCGGAGGGGAAGACGATCCCGCAGCGCGGCGAGGAGGCGGATAACCTCAGCGCGACCGGCTACAACAAAGACCGCAGCGCGCTGCTTACGGGCTACGCCTACGAGGGCGAGTACTTCCTGCGCAGGGGCAACCACGGGCTGCATCCTAGCGGGAAAGACGATACCGAAACGCTCGGCACCGCGCCGCTCAACGGCACGATCGAAGTCACCGTTTCGCCCCTTGCGGCGCTTGAGATCACGGGCGAGGCAGACGGCGTAGACGTCTACTATTTCCGCCTCGGCACGATGGCAAAGTTCGACTGCGTCTCCGCGCAGAACGATTGGACGGATATGCCCGACGACGGGTCGGACGGAACGCTTTGGCTCAAACCCGACGAAGAGGCGGCTGTGCTCGTCATTCCCAAAGCGGGCTACGACTTCACGGGCGTAAAGCTCAACGGCAGCGATCTGACCGCCGAGGCGACAAAGGCGGATGAAACTACGGGCCGCGTTTCCGCCGCCATCTACAAGGTCGCCATCGGAGAAAAATCCACGTTTGAAGTGCTCGGCGTGGGCGACAAGGTAGATCTTGGGCTCGATCTCCCCGAAGCGGGCGGCAGCGTCTCCGTGGACGGCGCTTCCCTGACGGGTACGACGCTCGAAAGCAATGTCTATAAGACGCTCGCGATCGACGCCGCGCCCGAAAAGGGGTACAAAGCGACGGTCAGCGTCGTGTATCCCGCCGAGGAAGAGGGCGGAGAGAGTCGCGTCGTAGCGCTCGAAGCCGCTTCGGACGGCAAGTATTACTATCAGGTAGACAAGGCGTTCACGCTGAAAGTCGACTTCGAAGTCGTCACTTACAAGCTGACCTACCGCCTCAACAGCGGCGCTTATGCCGAGGGCGAGAGCAATCCCGAAACGATCACCTATTTCGATACCGTAACGCTCAAGTCGGTCTCCCGCGAAGGGTATGACTTCATGGGCTGGCGCATCGAAGGGGAGAGCGGGTACGTTACCGAACTCAAAGAGGTCGAGAGCGATCTTACGCTCATCGCCGTGTTCGAGATGTCGGAAACGCCCGTCGATCCCGGCGACGATCCCGGGACTGCGCCCGGCGGCGAAGATCCCGCGCAGCCTTCGGATGACAACGGCAATCAAGGCCTGATCATCGGACTCTCCGTTGCGGCGGCTGTGGTCGTGATCGCGGTGGTCGTTGCGGCTGTGATCATCGTCAGAAAGAAGAAGAACGATCGTTGATTTCGGCGCGCACCGGCGCCCTCCGCACGGAGGGCGCCGGTGACAGGCGCGGTGCGGAGAAAGCGAAATGGATAAAATTTACATGGTACACCGTGATTCACTCAGCTGCGAACCGATCGTGCGCAAACTTCCGGACGGCAGCCTGCTCCTGCTTTCCCAATGCGGCGGCATGACGGAGCCGTGCCCCGAGAACCGCGTTCTCGTCTTTCACAGCGAGGATGGGGAGAAGTGGTCGAAACCTTCGCTCATCCGCGAGGATAACGGCAGGGCGGTCTATGTTACGGATGTCGATGTGTCGGGCGATACCGTCACGGCGTATATCACGGAGCACAACGGCGGCTATCTCGACGACGACTGCTATGCGCTCGTCAGCCGCGACGGCGGCTGCGCTTGGCAGCGGCAGGAACTTCCCGTATTCCGCGATACGTTCGTTTTCCTTCGCGGGACGATGCGCGCGGGCGGCAGAACGCTGATCGCCTATCAGCATTATCCCATCGCGAAAGAGGAGAACGACAGGCTGAAGCGGGAGGGGAAGATGGTCCTCGAAAGCTCGCTCCCCGCCGTGCTGTGCGGCACGCTCGTCTCCGAGGACGGCGTCCATTTTACAAAGAGCAACGACGTCGTTATCCCCAATTCCTTCGGCGGCAAGCGTATCTGGCAATGGCCCGAACCCACGCTCGCGCGGCTCTTGGACGGGTATGCGATGCTCCTGCGCGTCAACGGCGCGGGCGTGCTGTACCGCAGCGACTCTGCGGACGGGCTCGCATGGAGCGACCCGTATCCCACCGATATCCCCAACCCCAACAACAAGCCCAAGCTCCTCAATCTGGAGGGCGGCGCGGTCGCGCTCATCAACACGCCCAACCGCGCGCTCGGGTTCAGGAACAGGAATCCATTGGAAATATGGATCTCGGACGACGACATGCGGTCGTGGCGCTATAAAAAACGCGTGCTCGATTTTCCCGGATGGCTCTCCTATCCCGACGGGTTTGCCGACGGGCGGCGCATCGTCTTTTCCTTCGAAGTCAACCGCCACGATATCTATCTCGCGGACTGCGACGTTTCAGGGTTTTTCCGATGAAGCGGCAGCTGTTTCTCGATGTCGGGAGCACGAACATCAAGAGCATGGTGTGCGCGGGCGGCGCGTGCGGCAGCGTGTCGCGCGTACCGTTCCCGCCCCCTGCGGCAGAGGGCGCGCACCTCTACGAAGTGGATATCGGCGAGATCGTCGCGCGCGTCTTGAAGATCGTCGATGAATCGGACTGCGACGAGCTGTATATCTCCACGCAGATGCACGGATATCTGCTTGCGGACGCGCGCCGCCGTCCCGTCACGCGGTACATCTCTTGGCAGGATTGCCGCGCGGCTGCATGCGGCGTCCGCGTGGCGGTCGGGGCGGAGAGCGGAACTTCCATGAAGCCCAATCTTCCCCGCGCGGGCGTGGAGGCGATCGCGCGGGAACAGCCCGAGGTATACGCAAGCGCCGCGGAGTTCTTTACGCTCGGTTCCTATCTTGCCTTCGTGCTCACGGGAAGGAACGTCACGCACATCACGGACGCGGCGGCGAGCGGCTATTACAACGTCAGGGAACGGACGGCGTCCGCGTGCGGGCTGCGCCTGCCCGAGGCGCTCTATGAGGTCGCCGCCGTCGGAGAACGGCGCGGGATGCGGATATTTGCCCCGATGGGCGATCAGCAGTGCGCCGTGCTCGGCGCGGGCGGCGGAAATGCGCTCGTGCTCAATCTCGGAACGGCTGCGCAGATGTGCACGGTGGCAGACGCATTCGTCTCGGGCGATTTTGAATCGCGCCCGTATTTCGGCGGGAAAACGCTGTGTACGGTCACGGGGCTTTCGGGCGGCAAGCGCCTTGCCTCGCTCACGGACGCCGACGCCGACGCGTTGGGGCGGGAATATGCCGCCGCGGCGGCGCGCCTGCCCGCGCGCAGCCGCCTGCTCGTGACGGGCGGAGCGGCGGCGTACCACCGCGCGCTGATCGAACGGGCGGTCAAAAAGATCGGTCTGCCGTGTGCGTTCAACGAAGGGGCGGACGCCCTTACAGGACTTAAAATTATTTCGGAGGAACAACAAAGTGGCTGAATATCGCGCAGGGATCATGATCAACGAGATCCCGTTCTCCAATTTGCCCGTGCTCTTCAAGCAGTGCGGCTTGGATTTTTATATCATCGACGGCGAACACGGCGCTTTTGATTACCGTGAATTTTACGGCATGATCTGTTCGGCGCGTATGATCGGCGGGATCGAAACGATCGTGCGCCTTCCCTCCAACGAGCGAAAGGATATCATCAAACTTATGGATATGGGCGCCGATTCGCTGCTGCTGCCCATGACGAACTGCGCAGAGGATATCCGCCGCGTCGTAAAATATGCAAAGTATTCGCCCGTCGGCGAACGCGGTATCTCCACCATGCGCGCGCATACGCTGTACGCGCCGCCGCCTCTCATCGAATATATGCGGTCGGCGAACGAGCGGACGCGCGTCTATGCGCAGATCGAAACGGCGGAAGGGGTCGAAAATATCGACGAGATCCTCGCCGTGAACGGGGTCGCGGGCTTCCTGATGGGACCCAATGATCTCTCCGATTCTTACGGCTGTCTTGCGGAAAAGGCGGCGCCGCAGATCCTGCGGGCGATCGAACGCACGGCGGCGAGCGCAAAAAAATACGGGAAAACCTGTGGGATCATCACAGGGAACGCCGCGTATATCGCAAAGGCAAAACAGGTCGGTATGACGATGTTCAGCAAGGGCAGCGAACTCTCCGTGTTGGCGGATGGACTGCGCAGGACCGCCTCCGAGATCAGAGAATGAGCGATAAAAATGATACGTTTGAGAGATGGAGATACAATTATTTTTGCAGGCGATTCGGTGACGGACGCAGATAAGCAGACCACCGAAGACGGACTCGGCAAGGGCTACGTCAAGCTCGTGCGCGACGCGCTCATTGCGTTCCGCCCCGCCGAGGAGTTCCGCGTGCTCAACGCCGGCGTGAACGGAAATACTTCCCGCGAGCTTGCGGCGCGGTGGGATAGGGATATCGTCGGGAATAAGCCCGATGTGCTCTTCTGCATGATCGGCATCAACGATGTTTGGCGGCACTTCGATCGTCTGCATCCTTCCGCGCGGTTTGTCTCCTTGGAGGAATACCGCGGCAATCTCCGCACGGTCTGCAAAAAAACGGGCGGCGCGCGGGAACTTTGCATCATGCCGCCGTACTATATGGAGCGCAACGAGAGCGATGAAATGCGCCGCATGACGGAGCTGTATGCGGAAGCGGCGCGGGAAGTCGCTGCAGAGTGCGGTGCGCACACGCTCGATCTTCAAAAGCACTTCGATGCGTATATGCTGCACCGCTCGGGGCAGTCCATTTCGTGGGATCGCGTGCATCCCGGCACGGTCGGCGCGCTCATCATCGCGCGCGCCGTTCTGCGCGAAATGGGACTTGCCGAGTAAGTTTATCCCTTTGCGCACCGGCAGAAAAGGCATGAAAAAATCTCTCCTCCCCCTTAAAAGCCATGCCTTTTCTGCCGGATGTCCGCAAAATCGTGCCTTTTGGTACAAAGACCCGCCCTTGTTCGGGCGGGTCTTATTTTCGTTATCTTTTTATAAAGTCGAGGAGCAGGGCGGTCATGCGTTTTGTTCCCTCCGCCGAAAATCCGTGTCCTTCTCCGTGAAAAACGATCAGATCCGCATGCGGATATAGTTGTTGTGCGCGTTGGCTGTATGCGATCGGAACGACTTCGTCTCTGTCTCCGTGCAGGATCAGCACGCTGTGCCGGTAGTTTCCGATGACGGTGAAGGGGCCAAAGGTGCGTATGCTCTCAAAAAAAGCGCGCCCGAGTTTCATGCCCCAAAGTTCCGTCTCTTCGGGGATGTCTGCCTCCGATGGAAAGCGTTCACGCCAATTGTCGGCAATGCAGAACGCGGGAAAGAGCAAAATCATGCCTTTTACCTCTGCGGAGCGCTGCGCTGCGAGCATTGCCGTGACGAGTCCGCCCTGACTTCCGCCGAAGAGGAAAACGCTGTTTTCGTCGATCTGCGGGTGCGCGCGGAGAACGTCGAGCACACATCCAAGATCTTCCGCCTCTGTGAACAACGTCATTTCGGTGGTTTTCAACGACTTCTGTGCATGGACGGAACCGCCGCAGAAATCAAAACAGTATGCGGCAATGCCGCTTTCTGCAAGCGTTTGGGCGCTTTCGGAAAAGTCCGTCTTTGTTCCGTTGTAGCCGTGGCTGAAGATCACTAGGGGGACTGTTCCGTCTGTCGCGGGCAGGTACAGCGTGCCTTCCACGATCCGCCCGCCGTGCGGGATATTGTATTCTTTTGCCGTGTAGTCCATGATCTTATTATACAATAATATAGTAAGATGTGCAAGAGGAAAAAATATTTTGTGTTTATGCGGGAAAATTTGTAAAAGCGCGCCAAAAGCAGTTGCATTTTCGGCGGATTTGTTGTAAAATAACTTTCGCCTTGCAGAGATGTCTGAGTGGTTTAAGGAGCACGATTGGAAATCGTGTGACGGGGGTGACTCGTCCGGAGGTTCGAATCCTCTTCTCTGCGCCATACGGGAATAATACGAACTCTTTTTCGGAGTTCGTATTATTTTTTGCCCGCGATTTCTTCGGAATGATCGTCCGATTGAAATAACCCTCCGAATTTGTGCTTTTTTCGGTCGGCTATGGTAGCATAGTTCCTCGCGGATGTCAACGGTCGCAAAATCGTCACTAAAAACACTCATAGAAATACTTTGAGAGCCGAACAAGTTCCGTTTCCTTGTTCGGCTCTTTTGATGTCTGTAAGCTATTTTTCGCGCCTGTAATGCAACGATTTTGTCTTTGCCCCGTTGACTTCCGCGGACCGACAGAGAATTTGCATTCTTTCTACCGTCCTATGCACCTCCGCCTGTTGCCCGAAAAAGGCAAATACAAATTCAGAGGTGTTCAAATGGAAATGTTGGTAACAAAGTTCTCAAACGGCAAGTATCACAACGAAGGCGAGTTATTTTCCGAACCTATCTCCGTCGAGAACGTTAAACTCATGGGAGAGATGATAGCGTTGCAAGCGCTTCGTACCGTAAAGAAATTCGATTTGAAGGTGGCGGACAAGTACTATATCGGTTTAATTAAAGACTTGCACCATATGGGCGAGATAGGTTATATCGTATCGGACGGCTATGACGTAGCGCAGACAGCTATTTGCTTTCTCTATCAATTTGTCGGACGCACAGTCCATGAGATTTACGGCAAAGACAGGCGCGGTAAGGACATTACTATCAAAATTGCCTGTTACCGTGAAGTAGACAACGAACTTATGCGTTTCCGCAGGAAAGCCGAAAAGACAGAGTATATTGATTTTACGGATTACAAGGCTTTGCCTATGGATCCCGTGAACTGCTTTGAAAAGGAGCAGACCGATTACAGCAAATACGATGAACTTACAGAGGCATTACAGTTATCTGCTCTGGAACTCGCCATCTTGAACTGCTATATGAACGGCATGGTGCAATCGGAAGTCTGCGCCGAACTCGGCATCGGCCGTGGTAAAATAAATTCTCGCAAAGCAAGCATCCGTAAGAGATATTACAACCTTTACGGCGCGCTGTAATATGACTTACAAATCCATACAAACGTAAAAGCCGTAGTCATAACGATTACGGCTTTTGTCTTGCGATATGCAGTTATTGTTTAAATATGCGTTTGCACGAACACATTCGCATAACCCAAACGGAACGGATTGATACGGCGGGAAAGGCGGGGGCGATATCCGAACTTGTGCATGACAATATCGTAATTCGCCGATACACAATGTGCGGGTATCGTCTCCAACCCGTCAAAACCGCTTTGCCGTTTCAATAATATTTCCCGCCGCATGGCGGTATTCCGTTGTTTGTCGAACGCCGCCATATTCGCAATGTGCGTTAAAAAACACGTCTTGCCCGTTCGCGGCGGGGCGAATATTATCGTAATCATAGCATACCTTTTTGAAAGTGCACTTTCAAAACTACCCGAGCCAACCCAAATAGGGGTTGAGCCATTCCGTTATGGACAAAGCCCAAGTTTGGATAAAGAATATATCCAACACCACGGTAACGGCGACAAGGATTATCA
Organism: Candidatus Gallimonas sp.; assembly: GCA_048370055.1. GTDB lineage: Bacteria > Bacillota > Clostridia > Christensenellales > Borkfalkiaceae > Gallimonas. The sequence continues at coordinate 8,486 of DBGBVX010000036.1, forward strand.
TCACCCAATTCGGAAGCCCACACAGCTTGTGCAGGAGAATTTGCAACAGCCACAAAATGAGAACTTCGCCGACAACAAGAATGACATACGCCCACCATGCAGGAGTTATTGCGTCACTCTCCGTGTGTACGGGTGGAGTTGCCGCAGGAACAACGTCGATAGGCTTCATGGCAACGGGGATAACGGTATCGACTTTACCGTTGGAAAACGTCACGTCGATAATATCGAAATCCAAATTGACCGTTTCCTGAAAGAAATAAGCGTTGCTATCGCCCTGTACCCAAGACCTGCCGTTCCACTCCAAACATGTCGCTTCCTGCGAAATATAATCGCTCGTCTGATAACGGAACAGATACACGGTACATTCCGCATTTTCAGGGTCAGCACAAAAATCTTTCAAATCCTGCACGTCACCTGCCGAAACATAGAGCCTTTGCGAGATCTCATCGTCTGTACCCTGTAAATCCGTCTCTTGGTCAATCGGATAAATTGCCTGAATACCGTCAAACTTTGCAGAACTTTCCACATGGGAATCACCCCAAAGTTTTTCCCACCAAGTTTGCGAAATAATTTCGCTCGTCAGGGCATATTCCGTTTCACGTTCGATATTGACTTCGGTAAACGTATCGGCGACACTTTCAAAAATTGTACGGCTGTATTTATCGTTTACCAACTCGCCGCCGAAAACGTCTCTACTCGTTTTCAATGCCGCAATCAAATCTTCCGATGAGACGGTATAATTATCCGCGCTGTCCACGCCATCACCCGAATTGAATATGTAATACAACGGATTTACAACATCACCGTAATACTCATGCGAGAACATGGAGGACGGGGGAACGTCGGGAAAGTTATAAGAATAACCATACCACCATTGGTCATAGCCGCCGTCCTCAAACGGTTTTTGCGTTAAGTCGCCGAGATACAGATAACCCATATCCTTAATTTGCCCGCCGTGACTGTTCCCGTCCACCGTGTTCAAATCAACGCCGAGATAATTGCGGATTGCACTATATGCCGCCTGATTGCCCGTTACAAGCACGGGCTTCAAAACAGCGTCCAACCAGCGGGCATGAACGGCAGACATTTCCCCGAACAGTTCGATAAAATCATTCGGCACGGCAAAATACACGCTATGCAAGCTATCCTGCGTATAATCGTTTTTACCGTTCGTACCTTCAGGGCGATATGCCGTGTACTGCGGCTTCAAATGCAAGGTATCTGCCTGTTCGCTGTCAATATCGAGCGTACTATCGGCGTTCGGGTCACTGCCGTAATCTGCGGCATAACCCGTATAAAAATATTTGGTAGATACCTGATAATTTTCCGTTTCGCCCATACTTTCCGTCACAAGTTCGATTTCCGTTACTTCATAAATGCGTTCCGCGCTGTTCAGGCTTTCCAAAACAGCCGCTTTCTGCTCACCCGTCATGTAAACTTTGAATTTGAGGAACAAGCCCTCATAATTCGGTATTTCACATTGATTGAGATACAAAAGCATATATTTGACGGAATGTTTTTGCTCACCCGCCCGCAACTGAATTGCATTGCGCGTAGAATTTAGATTGAACGTCAGCCCGCGCGGATTATGTACATAAACGTACAAACCGTAATTGCCTTGCAGATTACTGTAAAAACTATAACAATACTCCGCAAGCGCAAACACATTCGTTTCAGCGTTCTCGTCAAAGGCATAATCGCGGAAATCGAACTTTACGCCGTCCACGGTAGAACTTTGCAAATCGTCCATGACGTTGGAACTGTCCATTTGCACGTCGCCGATAAGCGTATCGGCATAAGCAACAGGGGCGGTACTATGACCGCCCAAAGCCATTGCCACGCACAGTATGATGAGAATGAACAGCGAGAAAAGCCGTTGAAAGTGTACTTTCAAAATCTTTTTCATTATGTATTCCTCACTTACTCACAGAATACACCCAAATCGAGACCAACTCGGCGGGCATAAAGAAAGAATATACGCCGTCCTGCGACTGCAAATCCGATATGATTTCGTCCCGCTCGTCCAACAGCACCACACGGGTAATTTCACATTCCGCAGGGTCATAATCTATCGTGAAATCGACTTTTTCTCCCACATATGCGTTGACAGGCAATTCGGCATAAACCGAATAATATATGCTGTCCTGATAGTAAAGAGCAAAAATCGAATAATACGGCACTTCCGACATAGGAATATCACCGACGACAAACTGCGAACAGTCAAGTGAAACTTGCATGGGGTCACTGTTAAACGGCAAAATGACCGTGCTGTTATCCACCGTGACCGTTATTGCAAAATAATCCGTATATTCGGTTATGTCGTAATCCATAGGCGTTATACTGCCGCCGTAACGCTGTTCAAGCACATTTTCAACGTCCATATCCTGCGGGATTGTCAACGAAAAACCCGTTGACGAAACTTCCAAACCGAACATATCCGAATAATCGTCCAATTCGGCATTATCGTTATACAGTCGATACATCTCCGTGCCGACTGTAAAACGGAAGTTCTTTTCCCTGTTTGACGTTACTTTCACGGAATAATCGACTTCGCCGCCCGTCAAAGACTTTACGGAAAATTCGTGCTTGTCGGACGGCGCAAGCCACAGACTTCCGCCGTCCGCATTGCCCAAATAACGTTGCCCGCCATACTCGACGTAAAAAGTCTTGCCCTGACTTTGCAACCCGAAGTACACGCCGACAAAAACAACACAGACTATGAGCAAAACAGCCACGAGCCACGCAACTACTTTTCCAAAAGTACTGCCCGACCTGCTCATAATTCACCACCTTAAACAATAATGCTCGACTGATTGAGAGACACTCCCGACACCGCGATTACATAAGAACCGGCGTCGAACAGAATATCGATACTGCCGCTGACCGAGGAATACGTACCTGTCAGTTCAAACTCAAACGCGAAAAGAGGAGAAGTGGGGTTATCGCGAAGCCACTCGAACATATCGTTGAACAATTCGGGACGTTCACCATAATAATACGGGTCACCGCTTTCAGATGCGCTCGCATTATCCATAAAACCAAACTCCATAGAGTAAGACGAACTACCGTCAAAGTAAATAGGAGTAGTAAGAGCAATCGTCGCCGCAGTGCCGCCGATTTCATCAAGCGCCGCATACATTGTTTCAGTCCCTTCGCCCTCAACAATCGAATATTCTTCTACGAACGTATCTTCAACCGTGAAATCGGAATAAGTAATCGACGGCGTAAGCGTCAGAGAACAATCCCAAGTAGGAATTGTCATAATTTCATCGTTCGCATTTGCCACGACAGCACTGCCGCCGCTCAACGGCTGAAACGAAAAACTGATATTCTCAATACGTTTCGCAAAATCAATCGTGCAATCCGCCTTTTTGTCGGGATATGCACGGCTTGCCGCCGTAACTTTGATTTTCGCGCCGAAGTCCTGCAAGCACTGTACCGTTGCCGTATCCGCACCGTCGCTCGACGGGCTGACCATTACATAGTCCGTGACCGTCTTACCCGTTGCCCATGTGTCGGAAGGATTGACGAATGAAACCGACCAATCCAAACGCTTGTCCGTTGCGTTAATCGGCTCGACCGTCGCTTTAAGCGTTACACTGTCATACGCCGCTTCTACACCGTCCAAAGAACGTGCCGAACGGAACGTCATCGCCATAGGCATGGCAACGGGGGCATTACTTGCAAAAGCATGGTGAGCAAATCCACGTCGCTCTTGTTCGTGGGCTTCACTTCGCAGGAATAGACGATGCCGTCCTCATCGACGTTGAAAACCTTGTACACCGTGCGGGACTGTCTCCGCCCGTTGAACTCCGTTACTTCGTTACTGATATCAAGCTCCGCGCTCGGGGCAATATCGAACACAATGTCAAGCGGGGTATAGCCGCCCTTGTCCTTCGGGCTGAAATCGACCATGATACGCCGCCCGCGCAGATTGCCGCACAGCTTGTACTTAAAGTAAAGCCGCCCGTCCGCCGTCACATACTGATTGCCGCGCTTGTCCAAAATCGCTTCACGGTGAATAACGAAATTCCCGTTCCGCATTTCCGCCACCTGCTCCGTTGCTCCGTTCATGCCTTTCTGTTCCTTTGCCATGATTTTGATAAACTCCTTTGGCAGTGGGTTGCCAGCCGTCCAATTTTTTTGCTTTCGCAGACGGGGCGGGGGTCGGAGGTGTGCCCCCGCTTGTCCGTTTCGCCGTACTCCCAACGGCTCATCAGTGCGATTATTCTTCTTCCGCCTCATTTTTGACAGCGGGGGCGCATTTCCCGTCTTTCGTTTGAAACACGCAACCGCCCATTTTTATGCAATTTTCGCCTATTCTAAACCCGCAGGGAATAGGCACTAATTTACTTTCCGTCATTTCCTGTCACACTCCTTTATTCTTCTTCCGCCATAAGGGCGTTGCAATCCAAACACATGATATTCACACGCTTCGTTGCCCGCACGGATTGCCCGCAGACAGGGCATACATACTTGCGTGTGCTCGTATTCTTCGTGATTTGGCTTTTCATGATAGGCAAACGGTAAATCACCGTGGGCGGATTTTCCGCCGTGAAAGCGGCTATTTTTGCCGCCGTCCCGTCCGTCAACGTCGTATGAGACCAACCAATTTTCGGCACGCACTCCACGTTCAACCCGTGCGTTTCCGCTATCTTCTTGAACAACTTGTTATGATAATTGCCCGAACGCGACGTATCTTTCATCTCGTGAATTGTCGCATACTGATGACACATTTCATGAATGAGCGTTGCCGCAACCTCATTGATAGGGCGGTTGAGCTGCTGCGCCGTCATGTTCAATTCGTGCTCGCCCTCATCTTCGCCGTTCTCTTTCCAAACCTTACCGACCGACCACCAACCATTCGTTTTGTTCCGCTCGTCCGTCTGTACCGTTATGACGGGCTTTACAAGCTCCCCGCCGAACAGCTCCGTATTTGCATAGTCATACAGCTTACCGAGATAGGCGACCGTCTCAATGTACTTTTCCGTTCCGTTTTGCATTGCTTCGCTTCTCCTTTGTCAAATGTATTTGCCCGTATAGCCGTTAGCACAGCTACTTCATCAAAGGCGATTTTTGTAAAAACGGTTTAACGTTCTAACGATAACGTCCGCCTCTGCCTCGCCAAAATGCCCGCTCTGCCGACCGACAAGAACGTCACGCAGATATTCCGTGTCAATAGGCAACTCATATTCTTTACATTGAATAATCTCTCCGTTGCCCTCAATCCATTGACGTGCGTCCTGTTCAGACGTGGCAGGGACAAAACAAGTAATCGCTTTGTCATCGCCATCTAAAATCACCCGATAAGTTTTGATACAAGGCTTCATGTTCCATTCTCCTTTGCGTAATGCCGCCGCCCAAAATAAAAATAGTACCGAAACCCCCTTCGGGAAGCTTCGATACTATTATAAAACTGCGCGTCGCACTTCAAATTCTTTCTTTTTTCCGCCTGAACGGTTGACGAATTTTTCAAAAGCGACTATAATAGAACAGTACGCAAGAAAAAATCCTGAGGAGAAGGCATGATTACACACGGCAACGAGATCAAACTTTTTGCGGGCAACTCCAACAGACCTCTCGCCGAGGCGATCGCGAAGAAACTCAACACGACGCTCGGCAACATCGAGGTAGGGCAGTTTTCGGACGGAGAGACGAGCGTGCACATCGCCGAGACGGTGCGCGGGCGCGATCTCTTCATCATCCAGTCCACTTCTGCGCCCGTCAACGACAACCTGATGGAGCTCCTTATCATGATCGACGCGGCAAAACGCGCGTCGGCGGGGCGTATCACGGCGGTGATGCCCTATTTCGGATACGCCCGTCAGGACAGAAAGGCGCGCTCGCGCGACCCGATCACGGCAAAACTCGTGGCGGATCTTCTGACTTCGGCAGGCGCCGACCGCGTGCTCACGATGGATCTGCACGCAGCCCAGATCCAGGGATTTTTCAATATACCCGTCGATAACCTCTTGGGCGGCCCCACGCTCTACAACTATTTTGCGGATAAGATCGACGATAATTTCATCGTCGTCTCTCCCGACGTCGGTTCGGTCAACCGCGCGCGCAAGGTCGCGGAGCGCCTCAACTGCCCGATGGCGATCATCGATAAGCGCCGTCCCCGCGCCAACGTGATGGAAGTCATGAACATCATCGGCAACGTGGAGGGCAAAAAGTGCCTTCTCGTTGACGACATGATCGACACGGGCGGCACGATCACGCAGGGCGCGCAGGCGCTCGTCGACGCGGGCGCAAAGGAGATCTTCGCCTGCTGCACGCACGCGGTGCTCTCCGGACCCGCCATCGAGCGCATCGAAAAATCTCCCATCGAGGAGCTCGTCATGCTCGATACCATCCTGCTGCCTCCCGAGAAGCACATCGCAAAGATCAAGATCCTCTCCACGGCAGATATCTTTGCGGCGGCGATCGAGAACGTCTATCTCGATAAGCCGATGAGCAAAATTTACGACTGATAAACGGAAACAGACGGCGCGCCGTCCGCAAAACGGCGCGTTTCCTGAAAATGGGCGGAAAGATATATCCGCCCGTTTTTTAGAGTGTGCAGGCGCGGCGGACGCGTTCGGCGAAGAGGTGTTGTATATGTTTTTGATCGTGGGATTGGGCAATCCCGAAGAAAAGTATTTTAAGACCTTCCACAACATGGGCTATCTCGCCGCGGGGGACGCCGCGGCGCTTCTGGGTGCGAAATTCAAGAAAAAGGAGTGCGAGGCGAGCGTCGCGGAGGGGTATCTCGGCGGCGAAAAGGTGATCGTCGCCCGCCCGCTCACCTACATGAACGCTTCGGGGCGCGCCGTCAAACAGCTCATGGCGCGCTATAAGCTCACGCCCGGGGAGATCGTCGTCCTCTACGACGATTACGACCTTCCGAAAGGGCATGTCCGCATCCGCCCTTCGGGCAGCGCCGGCACGCACAACGGCATGCGCTCGGTCATCGCCGAAACCGGCATGACGGAGTTTGCCCGCATCCGGATCGGGATACGCGATCCCGAGGTGAATATCCCCATTATCAATTATGTTCTCTCCGAGGTGAAGAAGGAGGATTACGACCTCTTCACGGCGGCGTGCGGGCGGGCGGCGGAGGCTGCCGTCGCGCTGGCGAAGGGGGAACGGCTCGACCTTGTGATGAACAGGTATAACGGATGAGAGATTTCTTTCGGTTTGAATATCTGAACGGCGACTATCCGCTGCTCGGCGCCTCCGTACAAAACGGCGTGCCGACTGCCGTTTTCGGGCTGAACGACGCGCAGAAATATCTCGTCGCTTCGCTCTTCCCGGGGCGCGCCGTCTATATCGCGGCGGACGCCCTCACCGCAAAGCGCGCGGCGGAGAGCATTGCCGTGCTCTCGGGGAAGGAGGTCGCGCTGCTCGCCGCAAAGGACGAAGTGCTCACCTTCCGCAGGGCGGGCTCGCGCGACGCGCTCTTCCGCCGCCTCACCGCGCTGTATCGCTGGCAGGCGGGCGCGGAAGTGCTGGTGTGCGACGTGGAGGCGGTCTGTCAGCTCGTGCCAAAGAAACTCGCCGTCTTTTCTCTGGAGACGGGCAGGGAGACGGATATGCGCGCGCTCATCGGCAGGCTTGCCGAGGCGGGCTACGTGCGCGACGCCTCGCCCGAGAGCAAGGGCATGTTTGCCGTCCGCGGCGACGTGCTCGATATCTATCCCGTCAACTGCGAACACCCCGTGCGCATCGATTTTTTCGGCGACGAAGTGGAGAGTATCAAACCTTACGACGAAGTGACGGGGGAGCGCTATCCGCTCCTTTCGCGCATCGACATCGTGGCGGCGACGGACGCCGTTTACGGCGAAGGGGAGCGCGAGCGCGTGGCGGCGGAAATGCGCGCCATGGCGAAAAAGGCGTCCTCTTCCGCCGCCTATTCGCGCATGACGGCGATCGCCGCAGACGTGGAGAGCGGCGCGCCCACCGATTTCGTTCTGCCCGTTCTTGAAAACGCGGACGATTTTTTCTCTCTCCTGCCGCGCGATACGCTGCTCATCTTCGACGAGAGCAAACTCATCCGCGACAAGATCGAGGGGCTTTACAAAGAGCATTACGAGCGCTATGCCGAGCTCGAAAAGGGGGGCGAAGTTTTCCCGTTTTCCATAGAGCAGTACGTTCCCGCCGCCCGCATGGAGCGGTTCACCGATTTCCGCACGCTTGCTTTGCAGACATTCGCGGGCAATATCGGCTTTTTCGAACCGCTTAAAATATTCAATTTCACTTCTACGCCCGCCCGCCGCTATCAGGGTTCGGTGCCCGATCTCGTCGTCGATCTCAAGGCGTGGAAACGGACGGGCTACCGCGTCATCATGTACTGCGGCACGCCCGAGCGCGCGGCAAAGCTTCGGGGATCGCTCACCGAGGAATATCTCACGCCCGCGGAATTGCCCGCGCGTCTGACGGATTTTTCGGGATTTGCCGTCTGCGAGGAGGCTCTCGAACAGGGGTTCGTGCTGCATGAGTGCAAGCTCGCCGTCATCGGCTCGGGCGACCTCTTCCCCAAGAGCGCGCCCGCCCGCCGCATCAAAAAGAAGCGGGGCGATCTCTTTTTCGCGCCCGAGATCGGCGATTACGCCGTGCACGAAACGTACGGCGTGGGGCGCGTCACGGGGATACAGCGCATCGAGACGACGGACGGGACCAAGGAGTACGTTTCGCTCGCCTATAAGGACGGCGACGTTCTGCATGTGCCCGTCGAGCAGATGGACGTCCTCTCCAAATACATGGGCGGCGATTCGCCCGCGCTCTCCAAGATCGGCGGCGGCGAGTTCGAGCGCGTCAAGGCGCGCGTGCGCGCCTCCCTCAAAAAGCTCGCCTTCGACCTGAAGGCGCTCTACGCCGAGCGACAGGAAAAGAAGGGGTATGTCTTTCCCGATTATTTTGAGGAGATGGACGAGTTCCGCGCGGCGTTTCCCTATGAGGATACGCCCGATCAGGCGGTCTCCACCGAAGAAATTTTGGCGGATATGCGCTCCGATAAGGTGATGGACAGGCTGCTCTGCGGCGACGTCGGCTTCGGCAAGACGGAGGTCGCGCTTCGCGCGGCGTATCTTTGCATCTTGGCGGGGCGGCAGGCGGCGCTCATGTGCCCGAGCACCGTTTTGAGCGAACAACACTATACCACCGCCACCAAGCGCATGGAGGAGTTCGGCGTGCGCGTGGCGTGTCTCAACCGTTTCCGCACCGAAAAAGAGACGGCGGAGATCCTCCGCAAGCTTGAAAAGGGGGATATCGACCTCATCATCGGCACCCATCGTCTGCTCTCTTCCGACGTAAAGTTCCATGACCTCGGGCTGCTCATCCTCGACGAAGAGCAGCGTTTCGGCGTGGAGCACAAGGAAAAGATCAAAAACTACAAGCGGGACGTGGACTGCCTCACGATGACGGCGACGCCCATCCCCCGCACGCTGCACCTCTCGCTCTCGGGCATCCGCGATATCTCCACCATTCAGACGCCGCCGCACGCCCGCGTGCCCGTGCAGACGTACGTCGCCGAAGAGACGGAGACCTTGGTGCGCGACGCGTGCCTGAGAGAGATCGCCCGCGGCGGGCAGATCTTCCTGCTGTATAACCGTGTGGAGAGCATCTATACCTATGCAAAGCGGCTCTCGGAGTTTGTGCCCGAGGCGCGCGTCTGCGTGGCGCACGGCAGGATGGATAAGGCGACGTTGGAAAAGAATGTGTTCGGGTTCTACCGCGGCGAGTACGACGTGCTCGTCACCACGACCATCATCGAAAACGGCATCGACCTTCCCAACGCGAACACGCTCATCGTCATCGATGCCGACAGGCTCGGCATCTCGCAGCTCTATCAGCTGCGCGGCAGAGTGGGGCGGGGCACCCGCCTCGCGCACGCGTACTTTACTTATAAGCCCGAGCGCTTCATGACGACTGCGGCAGCGGAGCGGCTCAAAGCCATCATGCAGTTCACCGAACTCGGCTCGGGATTCAAGATCGCCATGCGCGATCTCGAGATCCGCGGCGCGGGCAACGTTCTCGGCGCCGAACAGCACGGGCACATGGACAAGGTGGGCTACGAGCTGTACGCCAAGATCCTGAAAGAGGAGATCACGGGCGAACGGCAGGAGAGCGTCGATCTCGATATCAAGGCGACGGCGTTCATCCCCGAGCGCTATGTGGAGTCCAACGCGGGGCGCATGGACTGCTACAAACAGATTGCCGAGATCCGCTCGCTCGAGGATTACAAGCGCGTATGCCTTGCGATGGAGGAGACGTACGGTCCGCTCCCGCAGGAGACGGTCAACCTGCTCGTGATCGCCGTGCTCAAGAGCTATGCCGCGCCCTTCCATGTGAAGAAGATCTCCGTGAACCGCAAGGGCGGCGCGCTCACGTTCGCCTCGCTCGAGGCACTCGGCGCGGAGGGTATCTCCGCCGCCATGGAAAAATACCGCGCCCATGTGGGGCTTGATATGACGAGCGCGCCCGTCATCACCTTCCGCCCGCAGGCGGACGGCGGCAAGACGATGGTGCTCATGACGAAATTTTTGAAGTTCGCGCGAACTTTTGCGTGATTTTCACCACGAAATCATTGCGAATTTCAACAAAATAAGCTATAATGAACAGGATAATGCAGTCGTGTGATCAAACGCGACTGAGTTTTTGCCGGAGTGAACAATGAGTAAGACAAAGAGAGTCGGGGCGATCGCGCTTGCAGCAGCGCTTGGCTGTACGGTTTTTGCAGGGTGCGACCTGATTTCAACGAACATCGAGAAGGACTATCAGCAGGTCATCGCCGAAGTGGATATCTCCCAAAGCGAGGACTTTGCGGCAGACGGAAAATATGCCGCATATGCCGATGTCGTCACCAATACCGAGATCACCAAGCTTGATATGGTCGCGTACTTCGTCTCCACGGGCTATGCCGCCATGCAGCAGAACGGTTGGACGTATTACGATACGTTTGCAATGATCTCCGATGCGCTCGTCAACCGCGCCATCTATATTCAGTACGCCATGGTGTACCTGTTGGATAACGGCAGCGACGCCGACGGGACGAAGAAATATTCGATCGACGAATTTAACAGCGAAGTTGCGGACGCCAAAGACGACGCCGAGCGCGACCTTCTTGCCGTGCAGTATTTCCTCACCGATGCGGAACGCGCGCGCGCGGAGTACAACACGAAAGTGCTCTTCAACAACACGCTCGATTCGCAGGAAGAGAGCATCATCAACGCCGAGGAAGGGGACACCTCTTCCGAGACGGTGCGCACCACGCCCACGGGCGTCGATACGGCGAACGAGGACTATTACGATCCCGCCTACAACGTCTATACGGGCAGCAACGCGCTTTCCGACTGCGGCACTTACGAGGCGGTCGAGGGCTCCACGTCGTCTACGCGCAGGCGCGCCTACAACACCTTTCTTGCCAATCTCCGTTCCAACAACCTCATCACCACGGGCGAGGATGTGAGCGACATCCAATCGCTCACATATTACGATATCGAGCTGAAGAACGCCTACGAAGATATCCTCATCTCCAAGATGAGCGACCTCTTCGAACAGCAAGCCGAGGAGCGCCTGAACAGCGCGACCGGCGAAGGGGGAACCTCCTTCATCGAAAACGCGTACAATGAGCTGCTCGCCTATCAGCGGCAGGCGTTTGAAGACGAATCCACCTTCGAGAGCGCGCTCGACGGCATGTCTGCCGATTCTTTCGTGCTCACCGCGCCCGCAGAGGGCTACGGCTACGTTATCAATATCCTCATTCCCTTCACGACCACGCAGTCCAACGCGCTCACCAACGCCGGTCAGGATTTCGGCGATCCGAACGGGAACAAGTTCGTTCAGCGCAGCGAGCTTTTGCAGGCGGTGCGCGGCACCGATCAGCGCGGAACGTGGATCACCGGCGACAACGAGTACGGCTTTGCTTACGATACAAGCAAGTTTGACGACGCCTACACGAACGGCGATAATAAGCGCACCTATCTCTTCTTTGAAAAGGGGATCGAAGCCGATCCCGCAGAGGGCGAGCGCCAATACGAGCGTATCCCCAATTACCTCGGCAGATACACCTTCAACGGCACCGTCAGCGAGAAGGACGGTTCGCTCTCCGCAGTCGCCAAGCGTATCACCATCAACGATTTCATCGGCGAAATGAACGGCTATCTCACCGCGGCTTCCTCTGTGGTCACCAAGGATGGGGACGGCTACGAGGTGAGCGGCTACTATGTCAACGGCGTCGATGAAAACGGCGATCTCGTCAATATCGGCGATGACAGCTCGACTTACTATAACAAGACTTACAGCGACTATTACAGCCGCAACGAAGACGGTTCCGTCAACTACGGCTCCGTCGATTACAGCAAGTTCATCTACTACGCGGGCAAGGTCGATTTCACGAGCGGCGGTACGACCGCTCCCTTCAACGCGAACGAGATGTTCCTCGAAGGCTCTGCGGAAAACGTCGCTTACTCCGCCGTCAACGAGCTTTCCTTCGCATACAATACCGATACGGCGGGCTTGAATTCCTACCTCGGCTATGCGATCACCATCGGCAAAACGGACTTCGTGAGCGAATTTGAATATGCCGCGCAGTACGTCTGCCGTCAGGGCGCGGGCAGCTATGTGGTCGTTCCCTCCGATTACGGTTGGCACGTCATCTACTGCACCTTCGCTTACATGGCAGATGATCTTACGCCGTTCGTCTACGATCCTGCGCTCAAAGATGTCGAGGGGACGTTCTCCAACATCTACTACGAGGCGCTCCGTACAGACATCGTTTCGCAGTATCAGACGCTCGTGCAGACGGACGCGATCTACGCGTACGAGAACTATGCGACCGTCTACGAAGATCGCTACGCCGACCTTTCCGGCTTGGACACGGCAAACTGAAATATTCGATACAAAAGGTATGCAGCAGTCGATCGCGCAAGCGGCGGCTGTTGCATTTTACGGGGTTTTCATCGCGCGCGGAAAAGAAATGCGGCGGCTTGGAAAACAGAACGAAGAGTGAAGCGAACGTTGAGTTTTCCGAACATCACGGAAAAACATTCCGTCAGTTCGGAATGTTTTTCGTGAATGGGCTAAATAATTGTCCGCAAGGAGGGTTGCCCTCCGCCGCGGGACGCAATTTGCGCATACCTGCGCTTAAGCGGAAAGGGAAGCCGCCGCGGGCTGACTGTTGCGAAACAGCGGCGGCTTGGAAAACAGAACGAAGAGCGAAGCGAACGTTGGGTTTTCCGAACCTCACGGAAAAACATTTCGTCAGTTCGGAATGTTTTTCGTGAATAAATATTAGGAGAGAGTTATGGGATTTTGGGAAGCGATTTGGAAGTCGTCCGTTCTCGGGATCGTGCAGGGGCTCACGGAGTTTCTGCCCGTCTCCTCGAGCGGACATCTCACGCTCTTGCAAAAACTGCTCGGGTTCGATACGGCGAGCGGCGGCATGACCTTTATCAATATCATGATGCACCTCGGCACGCTCATCGCCGTCGTCATCGTATTTTGGAAAGACATCGTCGCGCTGTTCAGAAGGCCCTTCAAACCGCTTCTGATGCTCATCGTGGCGACCATCCCCGCGGGGGTCATCGGGCTGCTGTTCAGCGATGAGATCGACGCGATCTTCGCCGATGAAGAAAGGGGGCTCATGTATCTTGCCCTCTGTTTCGCCATTACCGCGGTGATGCTCCTCGTCTGCGAGATCGTAGCAAAACGGCAAAAAGATCCCAAGCCGCTCGGGTGGAAGAGCTCCGTTCCGATGGGGCTCATGCAGGCGGTCGCGCTCTTCCCCGGTATCTCGCGCAGCGGTTCCACCATCGTGGCGGGCACGCTCGCGGGCGCCAAGCGCGATGAAGTCGCCAAATTCTCCTTCCTCATGAGCGTTCCCGTCATCTTGGGGAGCTTTCTCGTGGAGATCGCGAGCGGCGTAAAAGACGTCGTCACCGATCAGCCATCCTATTTCACGGCGATCGGCGCGCCCGAGATCGTCGGCATGATCTTCGGCGTGGTATTTGCCATGGTGTTCGGTTTCCTCGCCATCAAGTGGATGATGAAGATCATCCGCAAAGCAAATTACATGTGGTTCAGCGTGTACCTTCTTTGCCTTTCGCTCACCACGTTTTGGCTTGGGTATATTCTCTGAGGAAAAATCGCCCGCGCCGCATAAAAAGCCGAAAGCTCCGCAAGATAGGATTACGGAGGTGAATCATGAGACTTAATTGCGGTGATACCTGTCCTAAGACGGGTTCTTACAACGTCGTTGACGCACAGGGCAACGTCGTGAACACCATCTATGTGGGCGAAGGCGAAACGATGCCTCCCACGCAGCGTTCGGATTGCCACTACGAATCCAACGACTGAGTGCAAGGATAGCAAAAGATGAATGGACGGGGCGCGGAAAGCGATTGCTTTCCGCGCCCCTTGTCTGTGTATTCCCGTGCGTGCGCGCGCATACAATAGAGGGTGAAGTATCGTTCGAGGAAAAACAAGATCAGGCGGCGGATCATCCTGTGCATCATCGCCGCGGGGCTCGTCGCCCTGATTGTGTGTATGCACGTGAACGTCACGCGGGTGCTCGTCTCGGTGGCGGAGGGTGAGATGCGCGCGCACGCAGCCACGGCGGTCAACGAAGCGGTGCTCGCCTCGCTTTCGGACGGCGTGCGGTACGCCGACCTCGTCAGCGTGGAGCGCAGTGCGGACGGCAAGATCCGCGCGCTCACATCCAACGCGCTCGCGATCAACCGCATCGCCCGCGAAACGGCGTATGCCGCACAGGCGCTCCTGCGGCAGATGTGCGACGACGGGGTGGATATCCCGCTCGGCGCGTTTACGGGCATTGCCGCATGGGCGGGCTTCGGCGCGGAAGTAAACATGAAGATCGTCTCCGTTTCCTCCGTCACCTGCCGTTTCGTCTCGGGGTTCGAGACGGCGGGCATCAATCAGACGAAACACTCCGTCTATTTGGAACTCGTCTCCGATATGTCCGTCGTCCTGCCGGGCAGAACGCACAACTTTGCGACCATCTCGCAGGTGCTCATCGCGGAGAGCGTGCTCATCGGCGACGTTCCCAACGTCTATCTGCAGGGCGATATCTTCGGGAAGGGGTATTCCCTCGCGCCGGATGCGGGTTGAATCAGCGTAGCGCCGCCCCGATCTCCCGCAGAATGCGCGCCGTTCCGTTCTCGGCGGCGTAAGCGGCGAGCGCGTCGCGCACCGTCGCGCTGCCGTACAGGCGCAGGAGCGCGGCGGGCAGATCGCCGAGTTCTCGCTCGGGCAGCACGGCGCACAGTCCCTTTTCCTCGAAGTAGCGGGCGTTTTTGAGCTGATCGCCGCGCGAACAGCGTTCGAGCGGCACGAGCAGGGCAGGCTTTTTCAGGGCGAGCAGTTCGAAGAGGGTATTGCTCCCCGCGCGCGACAATACGATGTCCGCGCATGCATAGGCGCTGCCCATATCGCGCTCGAATTCTATCCGCACGCAACCTTTCGGCGCCGCCGTCGCGTTCCCTTTGCCGCAGAGCTGCAGGATATGAAAGCGGGGCAGGAGCTCGTCGAGATGGGCGTTCACCGCCTCGTTGAGCGCGCGGCTTCCGCTCCCGCCGCCTAAAACGAGCAGCACGGGCACGTCGTCGTCGAATCCGTACTTTTTGCGCGCTTTGGCGCGCTCCGCCCCGAAGATCTCGCGGCGGATGGGGGATCCGACGCACACGCCGTTTGTAAATTTCCCCGCCGTCTCGGGGAAGGAGGTCAACACGCGGACGCACCGCTTTGCCACCATGCGTGTGCACAGCCCGGGGGTGAGGTCGCTCTCGTGCGTGAGCACGGGCACCCTGAGCCGCGCCGCCGCCCATACGGCGGGGTAGCTCGCGTATCCGCCCTTGGCGAACACAAGATCGGGCTTTTCGCGCTCCAAAACGCGGAGCGCGTTTTTTTGCGCCGCACGCAGGGCAAAGGGCAGCGTAAGATTTTTCGGCGTGAGCGAGCGCACGAGTTTGGGGCACTCCACCAAAAAGTAGGGGCAGCCGAAGGAGGCGACGAGTGTGCGCTCGATGCCGCTCGTGCCCATATAGGCGAGGCGGCAGGTGCCTTTGAGTTCCTGCATCACGGCAAGGTTGGGCGTCACATGCCCCGCGCTCCCGCCGCCCGTAAACAGAAGATATTTCACGTTAGCAGTATATGCCGCTTGTCATTTTTTATTGAAAATATGGTTGGCGACTGTGTATCCGCACCGTCGTAACTCTTGACATTACAATAAAAAAGCGCTATAATCCTGTATGAATCAATTACGGAGCTTTTTTATATGCAGATATCTTCCCGTTTTACGGTGGCGGTGCACACGCTGCTCGTCATCCATACGTTCAAAGATCAGAAAACGACTTCCGATTTCATCGCCGCGAGCGTGCAGGTCAATCCCGTCATCATCCGCCGCACGCTGCTCAGCCTGAAGGCGGCGGGGATGGTGGAGGTCAGAGCGGGCAGCGGCGGGGCGAGCATCGTCCGCGATCTTGCCGACATCACGCTGTACGACGTTTACCGCGCGGTGGAGTGCGTGGACGGCGATCTCTTCCACTTCCACGAGAACCCCAATCCCGCCTGCCCCGTGGGGCGGAACATCCACGCCGTGCTCGATTGCCACCTTGCCGACGCGCAGCGGGCGATGGAGAACGAGCTCAAAAAGGTCACGCTTCTCGATATCACGCGGGAATTGCAGACCAAGTTAGGCTGACGCGCCGAAAACCGCCGCAAAAGAGCGGTTTTTTTC
>DBGBVX010000037.1:0-21203 GCA_048370055.1 Candidatus Gallimonas sp.
TCTTCTATGGTAAAATGGTGGTAGTTCATACAGATCTCCTTTGACGTAAATTGGTTTCGCAACTCTATTTTACCACAGATTTGTATGAACTACTTTTTTTCTCCCTCATCTGTTGCACTTAATAGTATAATTCACCCCGCAAAGAAATCCCGCCCTTTGGGCGGGATCTGATATGACGGTACGCAGAGACGATCCAAGCGCCCCTTCCCCGCGCGGGGAAGGGGCGCTTTTACATTTATTTGAAGATCTCTTCGCCGTTCGATTCCATCACCTTCTTGTACCAGAAGGCGCTCTTTTTGGGCGTGCGGACGAGCGTATCGTAATCGATGTGGATGAGCCCGAACTTTTTGGAGAAGCCCTCCGCCCACTCGAAATTATCCATGAACGACCAATAGAAGTAGCCCTTGATATCCGCCTCCTGCGCCGCGCGGTGCAGCGAACGCAGATAGCGCTTGACGAAGTCGATGCGGCAGTCGTCGTTGACGGTGCCCTCGAGCGATTTCCACTCGGTGAGCGCGACGCCGTTTTCGGTATAGATGATGGGAAGACGATAGCGCTCGTAGAGGAATTTGGGACCCCAATAGAGGGTATCGGGGAACACATCCCAACGCATGTCCGTCTTGGGCACGGAGGGCTTGGGCGTGACGTACACCGCCTCGCCGTTGCCGCCCGTCGTCACATACCTGCCCGTGTAGGTGTTCACGCCGTAAAAATCGATTTGGCATTTCAGGTCGTCCGCGGGCGGCGTAAATCCGTTTTCGATCATCCACGGCACAAATTCCTCGGGATAGTGCCCGAACACGAGCGGATCCACCCAAAAATTCCCCGAGAACAGATCGTTATGGCAGGCGAACGTATCGCGGCGGGCGGTCTCCACGTCGGCGTCCGTATAGGGCATTGCGGGCGTATACGCCTGCGCAAAGCCGATCCTGACGGGACGGGAGCAGGTCGCGCGCACGATCTTTTCGCCGAGCGCGAAGCCCTTGAGCACGTTGTGCGCGCATTGCAGGACCTCCGCGCGGGAGAGGCGCAGGAAGGGCGCGTGATTGCCCTGATAGTGCCCGAGTTCGATAAAGCACTGCGGCTCGTTGATGAGGATAAAATTCTCCACATACTCGCCGAACAGCTCGGCGCATACGCGGCAGTAGTTTTCAAACCACGCGGGGCTCTCGGGATTCAGCCAGCCGCCTTTAAGATAGAGTTCATAGGGATAATCCCAATGAAAGAGCGTCATCCACGGCGTGATGCCCGCGCGGCGGAGCTCCCTTAAAAGATCGAGATAGAACTGTACGCCCTCCGCCGAGACCTCGCCCGTGCCGTGCGGCATGATGCGCGCCCAGTTGAGGGAAAAGCGGTAGTTCTTCACGCCCATGCGCTGCATGAGCGCGACGTCCTCCTTCATGTGGTGGAAGTGGTCGCACCCGACGTCGCCGGAGTGCCCCTCAAACACCCGCCCGGGCGTGCGGGCGCCGACGTCCCAGACGTTGAGCGCCTTGCCGCCCTCATGCGCCGCGCCTTCGATCTGATAGGACGCAGTCGCCACGCCCCATACGAAATCCTTTGCAAAACTCATCTGTGATCCCTCCGAGTATATTGTTTTACAGATCTTCCGCCTCGTTCAGCCACAGCGCCGCGGACGCGTCCGACGGCATGCGCCAATCGCCGCGGGGCGAGAGCGAAACGGAGCCCACCTTTACGCCATCGGGCACGCAGTTGCGCTTGAACTGCTGCGAGAAGAAGCGGCGGTAGAAGTTGACGAGCCATTTTTTGAGCGTGGCGCGATCGTACTTGCCCGCGAACGCCTTTTCGGCGAGGAAGAGCGTTTTGGCGGGGCTGTCGCCGCGGCGCAGAAAACGGAAGAGATAGAAATCGTGGAGCTCGTAGGGTCCGACGATGTCCTCCGTCTTTTGCGCGATATTGCCCGCCGCGTCGGGCGGCAGGAGCTCGGGCGAGATCTCCGTGGCGAGGATATCCTCCAAAATGCGCTCCGTTCTGCCGCCGAGGCGTTTTGCCTCCGCGCCGACGAGATGTTTTACGAGCGTTTTTGGCACGCCGCAGTTGACGGCGTACATGCTCATATGATCGCCGTTATAGGTGCACCAGCCGAGCGCAAGCTCCGAAAGATCGCCCGTGCCGACGACGAGCCCGCCCGTCTCGTTGGCGACGTCCATCAAAATCATCGTGCGGTAGCGCGCCTGCGCGTTCTCGTACGCCGCGTTGAGCACCTTCGGGTCGTGCCCGATATCTTCGAAGTGCTTTAAGACCGCCTCGGAGATAGGCACGGTGCGGGCGCTCACCCCCATCGCCTCCATGAGCGCGAGGGAGTTGCCCTTCGTCTTTCCCGTGGTGCCGAATCCGGGCATGGTATAGGCAAAAATGTTCTTGCGCTCCTTTTTCAACAGATCGAAGGCGCGCGCCGTAACGAGCAGCGCGAGCGTGGAATCCAACCCGCCCGAAATGCCGATGACCGCCGTTTTTGCGTTTGTGTGCGCAAAGCGCTTGGCGAGCGCATGCGCCTGCATGTTGAGGATAAGCTGAGCGCGCTCGTTGCGCGCCCCCTCTTCCACGGGAACGAAGGGCGTGGGCGAGAAGGTGCGCAAAGCAGGCAGTCCGTCCGTCAGGAAACGAACCTGTTCGACGTGATATCCGCCCTCCTCAGATCCGGCTGTCGGGAAAGAGCGCACCGTGTTCATGCGCTTGCGCTCGCCTGCAAGATAGCCGAGGTCGACCTCCGCCTCGCAGACGGCGTCCGCAAAGGGCGCGCTCTCCGCAAGCAGAGAGCCGTTCTCGTAGATGAGATGATTGCCCGAAAAGACCATATCCGAGGTAGACTCGCCCATGCCGGCGTCCGCATACACATAGGCGCAGACGCACTTGCCCGACTGCGCCGAAACGATCGTCTTGCGATATTCCCGCTTTCCGATGACCTCGTTGCTCGCCGAGAGATTGACGATGACCGTCGCCCCCGCCTGCGTATGGCGCACGGAGGGCGCGTCTGCAACCCACAGATCCTCGCAGATCTCGCAGGCGACGCACACTTCGGGGTGCGCGGGATCGCAGAAGAGCTGATCCGCCGAAAAGACCGTGACGCGATCCTCGGAAAAAAGCGGAGAAAACTTTTCCGACGGCTTCTCCGCGCCCCGCGGAAGTTTCAGAAGGTGATGCCCCTTCGGCGCGGGCGAAAAGTGGCGCTGCTCGTAAAATTCGGCATAGTTCGGGAGGTGCGTTTTCGGCACGATGCCTCTGACCGCGCCGTCCGAGACAGCCGCCGCGCAATTATAGAGTTTTCCCGCAAACACGACGGGAAGCCCCACAAAGACGAGCATTTTTTTCCCTTCCGTCGCCTTGGCGACGGTCATGAGCGCCTGCATACAGCCGTCGGTGAGTTGTTTCTGCAAAAACAGATCGCCGCAGGTGTAGCCCGAAAGAGAAAGCTCGGGAAAGACGAGCAGCTCCGTGCCCTTGTCCGCCTGCGCCTCGATCGTTTCGACGATGCGCGCGGCGTTGTAGGCGGGATCGGCGACTTTCAGGGCGGGGCTTGCCGCCGCCACACGCAAAAATCCGTACTTCATGCGCCCGTCTCTTCGCCCGCGACCGCGTCGACGGGCGCGCCCTTTGCCGCGGCGCGGATCTTCTCCTCGATCTCCTTGGAGAGCTCGGGGTTATCTTTGAGGAACTGACGCATGCGCTCGCGCCCGTTCGCGACCTTGTTATCGTTATAGCTGTACCACGCGCCGCTCTTTTTGATGACGTCGTACTGCACGCCGAGGTCGATGATGCACCCCTCCTGCGAGACGCCCTCGCCGTACATGATATCGAATTCCGCCTGACGGAAGGGCGGCGCGAGCTTGTTCTTGACGACTTTGGCGCGCGTGCGGTTGCCCGCCGCGCCGTCGGTATCTTTGAGGATATCCGTCTTTCTGACGTCGATGCGGATGGAGGCATAGAACTTGAGCGCCTTGCCGCCCGGGGTGACCTCGGGATTCCCGAACATGACGCCTACCTTTTCGCGGAGTTGGTTGATGAACACGACGCACGTCTTGCTCTTGTTGACGATGGCGGTGAGTTTGCGCAGCGCCTGACTCATGAGGCGCGCCTGAAGCCCCACGTGCGAATCGCCCATATCCCCCTCGATCTCCGCCTTGGGCGTGAGCGCGGCGACGGAGTCCACGACGATGATATCCACCGCCGAGGAGCGGACGAGCGCGTCGACGATATCGAGCGCCTGTTCGCCCGTATCGGGTTGGGAGACGTAGAGCTCATCGAGATCGACGCCGAGCTTTTTGGCGTACACGGGATCGAGCGCGTGTTCTGCATCGACGAAGGCGGCGATGCCGCCCATCTTCTGCGCCTGCGCCACGGCGTGCAGGGCGACTGTCGTTTTTCCCGAAGATTCGGGGCCGTAGATCTCCACCATCCTGCCGCGGGGAAGCCCGCCGATGCCGAGCGCAAGATCGAGCGAGAGGCATCCCGTGGGGATGACCTCGATATCGGTATTGCCCGCGTCCTGCCCGAGCTTCATGATCGCGCCCTTGCCGTAGGACTTTTCGATCTGCGCGAGCACCGCATTCAGCGCCTTGAGTTTTTCTTCGTTCATCTTTTATGTCTCCTTGATTTTTTACGAAATTTCTTTATAGGCGAGGAAGAGCGCGAGGTTGATCGCCGTCCGCGTGACCGTCTCGCGGTCGCCCGAGAGCTGAAAGCGGAACACGCGCACCTTCTCGCGCGTGCCGACGGCGATATAGCACAGCCCGACGGGCTTGTTCGTGCCGTCCGCGTCCGGTCCCGCAATGCCCGTGGTGGCGATGGCGACGTCGCAGTGTCCCTGTTTCAGCAGCCCCGCCGCCATCTCGTAGGCGGTCTGATCGGAAACGGCGCCCTTATCCATGAGCGTGAAGTCGCTCACGCCGAGGCGCTCGTGCTTTGCCTTGTTGTCGTATGCGTTGATCCCCTCGTAAAAGACGGCGCTCGCCCCGGGCACGCGGACGATCTCCCGCCCCACGCCGCCCGCCGTAAACGATTCGGCGGTAGATACGTGCAGTTTGTGCAGTTTGAGCGCCGAGACGAACCGCTCCGCGAGCGAGACGTCCTCCATGGCGTACACATACTCCTTGAGCCCGTCCGCAAGGATGCGCACGACTTCGTCGGCGATCATCTTGGGCGTCTCCTGATCGTAAAGCACCTCCACGCGGGTACAGCCATACTCCTCGGCGGCGTGCACCGAGAGCCTGCCCTGCCCCGCCGCGTCAGCCTCCTTCAGGACGGCGCGCAGCTTTTCCTGCGGGGCGGACACCGCGCGGAGCACCACGCGCGCATAGGTGCGGCGGCGGCGCTTATCGACGCGGGGCACGACCTCCGTTTTTACCGCCTCCGCCCCGCGCGCCCCCTCGGGGAGCACCGCAAAGAGGCAGTCCTCGGTATCGAGCACATACTCTTCGGAAAACGCCTGTTCCGCGGCGACGGAGACCGCCTCCCTTGCAGAGGGCATGAGCACCCGCGCGCAGACGAGGAACACGCCGTCGCACTCGGTGGAAAGGCGCAGAAGCGCCGCCGAGACCTTGCTCGGCGCGTCGTACGGGAGAAGGACGACCTCGTCGAGGAACACGCCGCCCGCGAGCAAGGCGTCGAGCACGGGCGCATAGTCGACGGAGGCGAGAATATTTTTGTTGTTGCGAAGCACGATGCCCGCGTATTTCACGCCTGCGCCTCCTCCGAGAGCACCTGTTTGTTTTTCACGACGTAGTTGACGCCCGAAACGACGGTGAGCACCGTGCAGATGTAGAAGCAGAAAATGCCGATCGCGGCGATGACGACGCCCGCCTCATACCCGATGAACGCCATGCCCGCGAGGATGAGCGCGATGGCGGCGTCCTGAAATACCGTTTTAAGCTTGCCGAGCTTATCCGCCGCAAGGACGATGCCGCGCCCCGCGGCGATCATGCGGAACCCGCTGACGATGAGTTCGCGCGCGAGGATGACCGCCACGCAGATGCCCGCGACGATGAGCCCCCAGCCCGAGAAAAAGCTGATCTCGAACACGCCGCCGCGCGTGAGGAGAAGGATGAGCGCGGTGGAAACGAGCACCTTATCGGCAATGGGATCGAGAAACTTCCCGAGGTTGGTGACGAGTCCGCGGGAACGGGCGATGTGCCCGTCGAGCGCGTCCGTCGAGGCGGCGAGCACAAAGATGATCGCCGCGACAAGGTAGTTCCACCCGTTCATCACATCCAAATAGAAGAAGAGGATAAAGACGGGGATCATGAAGATGCGCGTGAGCGTGATCTTGTTGGGTAAATTCATAGTGTATTCTCCTTGACTGTTCCGTATAAATCGTAGGCGTCCGCCCTTTCGATATTCACCTCGTACACTTTTCCCGTTTCCGCACGGGGCGCGGTAAAGTATACGCAGCCGTCGATCTCATACGCCTGAAAGGACGCCCTGCCGACAAAGCACGACTTTTCGTAATCGACGCCGTCGCAGAGCACCCGAACGCTCCCGTCCACATGCTTTTGCAGGCGCGCGGCGGAGATCGCCTTCTGCGTGCGGTAGAGGGCGCGCACCCGCCGCTCCTTCACACGGGCGGGCACCTGCCCTTTGAGCCGGTAGGCGGGCGTATCCGGTTCGCGCGAGTAGGCGAAAAATCCGCAGTTTTCGAACTTCGCCTCTTCGAGGAAGGCTTTGAGCGCCTCGTGCTCCTCCTCCGTCTCCGTGGGAAACCCCGCGATGAAGGTGGTGCGCACGGCGATATCGGGGATCTCTTCCCGCAGTTTTTTCAGGAGCGCCAGATACTCCGCGCGGCTCCCCCGCCGCCCCATGAGTCTGAGGATACGGTCCTCGCTGTGCTGAAGCGGGATATCGAGATACTTCAGGATCTTGGGGTTATCGCGCACCTCGGCGATGAGTGCGTCCGTGACCACTTCCGGATAACAGTATAGCAGACGAATATGACATATATTGTCCAATTCGGAAATTTTTTTCAAAAGTTCCACAAATTTATTTTCGCCCGTATCCTCGCCGTAGCGGGTGGTATCCTGCGCGACGAGCACGAGCTCCTGCGTTTCACCGAGGCTCTTCGCTTCGGCGACGAGTTCCTCCATGGGATAGGAGCGGTACTTCCCTCTGATCTTGGGGATAAGGCAGTAGGTGCAGTGATTGAAGCACCCGTCCGCGATCTTCAGGTATTTGAGGTGGGGCGGGGTGGTGATCACGCGCTCGCGCCCCTCTCTGCCCGTATGCACGGCGTTGACGCGCTCCCCCGCGTAGGCGCATTCGAGCGCGGGAAAGAGCTCGGTGCAATCGGAAACGCCCAAAAAGACGTCTCCCTCCGTGAGGGCGGGGAAAAGTTCCCCGATGTATTTTTCGGGCAGACAGCCGGTGACGACGATCTTTTCCAACGCGCCGCCGCGATGGGCGTTGCCCTCGATCACCGCCTCGATCGCCTCCTTGCGGGAGGCGTTCAGAAAGGCGCAGGTGTTCACGACGAGCACCTGCGCCTTTTCGATGTCGTCCGTGATCTCGCAGCCGTGGCGCCTGATCTCTCCGAGGATGCGTTCGCCGTCCACGCGGTTCTTATCGCAGCCGAGGCTGATCATGCCGAACGTTTTTTTCATCAGTCCAGATCTCCGTATTTTGCCTCAAAATCTTCCTTGGAAAGGAGCACCGTGCGCGCCTTCGCCTTGCCGTCGAACGCCGAGATATAGCCCATGAGCTCCATCCATTCGATGATCTTGCCCGCGTGGTTGTACCCCACGGAGCACTTGCGCTGAATGAGCGAGATGGACGCCTGCCCGAGCTTGACGACGATGGCGAGCGCCTTGATGTACTGCGGATCGACGGAGCTGTCGTCCGCGTCCTCTCCCCCGCCGCCCGTGCTGCCGCTCTCCTCGCGGTTGATGAAGTCGGCGACGTTCTCGTCGAAATACGCCTCGTTGTGCGCCTTGATGTCCTCGATGATCTTCTGCACTTCCTCCGAGCCGACGAACGCGCCCTGCACGCGGACGCAGTCGAACATGCCCTCGGTGCGGTAGAGCATATCGCCGTTGCCGAGGAGCTTCTGCGCGCCCGATTCGTCGAGGATGGTGCGCGAGTCCACTTCCTGAATGACGCGGAAGGCAAGGCGGGTGGGAAGGTTGCCCTTGATGACGCCCGTGATGACGTCGACCGACGGGCGCTGCGTGGCGATGATGAGGTGCATGCCCGCGGCGCGCGCCTTCTGCGAGAGCCTTTGGATGCGCTCTTCGATCTCCTTCTTGGCGACCGACATAAGGTCCGCGAGCTCGTCCACGACGATGACGATCTTGGGAAGTTTTTCCTCGTCCTCGGTGAGCGAACGGTTGTATTCGTCGATGTTGTGTACGTTGATGCCGCTGCGCGTCTTGTTTTGGAAGAGCGTATAGCGGCGTTCCTGCTCCTTGAGCGCCCAGTTGAGGGCGGAGATCGCCTTCTGCGCATCGGAAATGATCTCGTTGATCATGAGGTGCGGGAGCCCGTCGAACACGGCGAACTCCACCTTTTTGGGGTCGATGAGGATGAGCCTGAGCTCTTCGGGTGAGTAGCGGCAGATGAGGCTGATGAGCATGGCGTTGAGGCACACCGACTTACCGGAGCCCGTGGCGCCCGCCACGAGCAGGTGCTTCATCTTGACGATGTTGCCGCACACGTTGCGGCCCTCGACGTCTTTGCCCATGGCGAACATGAGCGAATTGGGCTTGGCGTTGACGTACTCGTCCGCCTGCATGACCGACTTGAGCCCCACCGTCGCGCGGCGGGAGTTGGGGACTTCGATGGAGACGGCGCCCGCCTCGGAGTTGGAATAGATATTCACGCCGTCGCGCGCGTGCAGACGCATTGCGATCTCCGTGTCGCGCTTGATGACGGTGTTTACCGTGACGTTGCGGGGAATATCGATATCGTAACGGGTGACGGCGGAGCCGACCGTCACTTTGACGACCTCCGCGTCCACGCGGAAGGCGCTCAGCGTTTCGACGATGATGGCGGAGTTCTGATCGATCTCCTCCTGCGAAACGCTCGGCTTCTCCTGATAGGTGACGAGATTATCGAAGTTGGGGCGCACATACGCCTTATAGACGTGCTTTTTGGGCGCGGGCGCGGGTTCGCTTTCGTCCGCCTCGGCAGGCACGGGCATGCGCGCCGCGCGTTCGGCGGGCATGCGGTCGCCGCGCTCGGAGAGCGAACGGTCGGGATTGCGCTCGCCGCGCGCCGTGCGCGCGGGCGCCTCGGGGACCACGTCCGGTTCGAGATAATTCGCGTCGTCGATCTCCGCGTCGTCGTCATCGAGCAGGTTCGCTGCCGACTGCATGACGGGCGCGTCGTACACGCGGCTGCGCGCAGGCGGTTCCTCCGCGGGCGGCTCGTCCACGGGCTCGTCCGCAGGCACGGAAAAGCGGTCGCGGACGGGCGCCGCCTCGGGCGTGATCGGCGTATCGCGCGGAGCGGGCGTATCGGTAATGCGGATGCGCTCCTCAACGGGGCGGGAGAACACGCTGCGGAATTCTTCGCGCGTCATGGGAGGAAGGTCCTCGGGCGCGGGAACGTCCTCGGGTTCGGGTTCGTCCGCCGCGGGCGCCTCGTAACGCGGGCGCGCGGGCTCTGCCTCGTATGCGGGACGGACGGGCGCCGCGGGTTCCTCATAGGCGGAGCGGGAAGGCTCCGCGCGGTAGGTCGGGCGCACGGGCGTATCGAGCTCTGCAGGCGCCTCGTATGTGGGGCGCGCAGGTTCCTCTTCGGGCTCCGCGGGCACTTCCGCCGCGGCGGCGGGCGCCTCGTAATCGTTGACGTTGGGCTCGGAGCTGAACGTCTCTTCATACGCGGGCTCGTCGGCATACGGTACGTCGTTGGAATAATAGTCGTGCTCCTCCTGCGCAGGCTGTGCGGGCGCGCGGTAGGAAGGCGACTGCGGATAATTAAAATCGTCCTCGGGCTCGGACGCGGCGCGCTCGACGGTGACGCGGCGCGGCATGGCGGGGCGGGATTCCTCGGTGCGCGCGGTATACGCCTCGGAATAGCGCGGCGGCTGTCCGGACGCGCGGGAAACGTCCTGCGCGGGCTGTGCGGTCTGAGAAGGCTCGTCCTGCACGGGCGTCACGC
The DNA here is from genome assembly GCA_048370055.1 of Candidatus Gallimonas sp. Lineage (GTDB taxonomy): Bacteria > Bacillota > Clostridia > Christensenellales > Borkfalkiaceae > Gallimonas. The sequence goes on from DBGBVX010000037.1 coordinate 10,108, forward strand.
TCGAACGGCGCGGATAGGTATTGAATCGCGAATCGCGGTCGAAGATGAGGTTGTTTTTATAGCTGCTCGCGGGATCGCTCTTAAAGAGGATATCGCGGCTGCTCTGAGGCGGTTCGCTCGCCGCGGGCGACTCCGTGCGGACGGGCTGACGATACGCCTGCGCGGGCTGCGTATAGGGCGAGGGCGCCGTGCGATAGACGGGCTGCTGCGCGGCAGGCTGAGCGTTCGCCGTATTCTGCGCGGGCGCGGCAGACTGACGGGCATAGCCGCTCTGCGCCGCCGGCGCGCTCTGAACGGGGCGCGCGTAGCCGCCCTGCGCGTTCTGCGCATACACGGGCGCGGCGGGCGCGCCGTAAGCGGAACGTCCCTCCTCGGGCAGCGCGGCGCTGCGCGCGGGCGCGGGGATATCGTCGTACGCGACGGGCTCGCTCCCCTCCCCCTCGGCGCCCTTTCCGAGTTTGCGGGGCGCGGAGCGGAAGATGGCTTTTTTCAGCGGCGTGCCCATGGCGATCCAGAAGAGCACGGCAGCGAGCAGAAGCGCGTACAGCACATAGGAACCCGCGGCGGAGAGCACGGCGCGGACGGGATAGGCGATGAGCCCGAAGAGGACGCCGCCGCCCGTACCGTTCGCGGCGCTCTCGGAGGCGGCGGACCAGCAGCCGCCAAGATAGCTCCCGTAGCCGTTCCCGAAGAAGCGCTCCGCCGTTGCGGTATGTACGATGAAGAACACCGCGATCAGAAGCAGCACGAATTTGAGCACCCACTTTGCGGGGAAATACTTCTTCCCCGAAATGAGCGCGACGGACGCATAGATGCAGAGGAGGAGGAGCGGATAGACGAAAAATCCGCAGAGCCCCACGAAAAAGGACGTGATCGCCACGCCGATATCGCCGAACACATAGCGCCCCGTGACCGCGATGAAAAAGATGATCGCGCTGAATAAAAGCAGGGTCATCCCCACCGTTTCGCGTGTGAAAAGGGCGTTCTTTCCCTTCTTTTCCTTGTTGTCTCCGCGCCCGACTCCGTTCAAAACAGCCTCCGTATCGCTCCCCTACGGGGAGCGCTCTCAAATTCAGAATATTATCGCAGACAGATTCATTATATAGTATAACATCTTCGCGCGGATTTTTCAACGATATTGGGGAGGATTTTTGCATTTTTTTGTACGGCGCCGCCCCGCGGCAGGCGCTGCCCGCGCAAAAAAAACAGGCGGACCATGTCGCGCGCGGAGAAAATTGCCCATACCATGTCCGCACCCGCAAAAAAACGCCCGCCCCGCCGCTTGCATTGCGGCGGGGCGGGCATATGCCGACCGAACGGCTATACCATATTTTCGAGGATGAGCTTATCCGCGACGAGCGCGATGAATTCGCTGTTCGTCGGCTTTTCGGTCCCGATATAGACGCGCGCCCCGAAGATGGCGTTCACCGCGTCGATGCGCCCGCGGTTCCACGCGACTTCGATGGCATGGCGGATGGCGCGCTCCACCTTGCTTGCCGACGTCGAAAACTTTTCGGCAATGACGGGATAGAGTCCCTTCGTCACGTTATTGATGACGTGCGGATCGGCGACCGCCATCTTGATCCCCTCGCGGAGGTAGTTGTAGCCCTTGATATGCGGCGGAATACCGATGGAAATGAAGATATTGCTGATACGCTCGTCCAAAGAGCCTGCGCGCTTGCGTTCCATCTTTTCGCGCACGGGCGCGGGCGCCTCTTCGGTGACTTCCGCCGCGCGTTCCTCCACGATCGCCGCCGATACGGGCTTTACGAGATAGTACCGCGCGCCGAGCGCAATGGCGCGGTTGATGATCTTATCGTCGGTGAAGTTGCCGAGCACGATGAAGTCGGCTTTGCTCCCCGATTTTTTGGCGCGCTCCATAACCGTAAACCCGTCGAGCGTGGTCAGAAGCAGGCTCGTGACGACCACCGCGGGCGAACACTTTTCAAGGAGCGCGAGCCCCTCGCCGCCGTCGCCCGTCACGCCGCATACATCGTAACCCGCCTGCCCGAAATGTGTTGCGAGCTCGCTCGCGAACGTCTCGTTGCTCTCCAATATAAGCACTTTTTTCATGATCTTTTCCCTCCGAACGCAATTGTAAACGCATTATAAAACACAATTTCGGTTTTGTAAAGTCATTTTTGTACAAAATTCAAAGAATTATTTACGAAATTCATATATTTTTGTTCAAAAATGTCGAAGCGACACGGTTCGACATTTTTCGCCGCGGAAACCCCGCCGGAGGGCGAAATTTCGCCTGATTTTCATCTTACGGCGGCGCGCCCTTGAAAAAGCAAAACCCCCTCGGGAAGCATCCCGAGGGGGCGAAGATATGCGCTTTATACGTTCATGCTCTCGACGTATTCATCGAAGGTGACGTTCTTATCGTACGTCTTGGTGCCGTCGAGCACGATGATGCGGTTGCAGACGGTATTCATGAGCTCCTGATCGTGCGAGGTGAGCAGCATGCAGCCCTTGAAGGCGGTGAGCCCGTTGTTGAGCGAGGTGATGGATTCGAGATCGAGGTGGTTGGTGGGCTCGTCGAAGATGAGGAAGTTTCCGCCCTCGAGCATCATCTTGGCGAGCATGCAGCGCACTTTCTCGCCGCCCGAGAGCACCTTTGCCTCTTTGAGCGCCTCCTCGCCCGAAAAGAGCATGCGCCCGAGCCATCCGCGCAGATACTCCTCGTAATGGTCTTTGGAGAACTGCGAGAGCCACTGCACGAGCGTGAGGGAGCACCCCGCAAAATATTCGTCGTTGTTCTGCGGGAAATAGGATGCGGAGATGGTCTTGCCCCACTTGACGGTACCCGCGTCGGGCTCCGCCTTGCCCATCAGAATATCGTAGAGCATGGTGACGGAGGTGGATTTATCGCACAGGATGCCGATCTTATCCCCCTTCTGCACGGTGAAGGAGACGTTTTCGAAGTAGCCCTCCTTCGTGAGCCCCTCCACGGCGAGGATATCGTTGCCGATCTCGCGCTCGAACTTGAAGTCGATGAAGGGGTACTTTCTCAGCGAGGGCTTGAAATCGGAAATGGTGAGCTTTTCGAGTTCCTTCTTCCGCGAGGTCGCCTGACGGGACTTGCTCGCGTTCGCCGCAAAGCGCGCGATGAACTCTTTCAGCTCGGCGGCGCGCTGTTCCGCCTTCTTGTTGGCGTCGCGCTGCTGACGGGCAAGAAGCTGCGACGTCTGATACCAAAAGTCGTAGTTGCCGAGATAGAGGTTGATCTTGCCGAAGTCCACATCGCAGATATGCGTGCACACCTTGTTGAGGAAATGGCGGTTGTGCGAGACGATGATGATGGTGTTCTCGAAGTCGAGCAGATAGTTCTCCAACCAACGCACCGTCTTTAAGTCGAGGTTGTTGGTGGGCTCGTCCAAAAGGAGCACGTCGGGATTGCCGAAGAGCGCCTGCGCCAAAAGCACGCGCACCTTCTGCTTGGCGTCGAGATCGCCCATGCGCATCTGATGGTATTCGGAGGGGATATCGAGCTCGTTCAGGAGCGTTTCCGCCTCGCTCTCCGCCTCCCATCCGCCGAGCTCGGCAAACTCCGCCTCGAGTTCGGAGGCGCGCACGCCGTCCTCCTCGGTAAAGTCGGTATGGGCGTAGAGCGCGTCCTTTTCGTCCATGATCTGAACGAGCCGCTTGTGCCCGAGCATGACGGTACGCAGCACCGTTTCGGCGTCGTACTTGTTCTGATCCTGCGCGAGCACGGACATGCGCTCGTTCTTATCGAGGGAGACCTCCCCCTTATTGGGCTCGATCTCGCCCGAGAGCACCTTCAAAAAGGTAGACTTGCCCGCGCCGTTCGCGCCGATGATGCCGTAGCAGTTGCCCTTGGTGAATTTTAAGTTGACGTCCTCGAACAGCTTTTTGCTGCCGTATTGGAGGCTGACTCCCGTGACCTGTAACATGGCACACTCCGTTTTCTTCGTTTTCCGAGGGGAATTATACCATATTTATGCCCGATTATCAAACAAAACGAACGGCTCCCGCGAAAATTCTGCCATTGACTTTCCGCGAAAACCGTGCTATACTTGCCCCATGGAGATCTCCGTAAACGGCACGACGCTTTACTGCGAAAAAACGGGCGCGGGCGCGCCCCTCATCCTTCTGCACGGCAACGGCGAATCGCACGAAATTTTCCGCGAGGCGATCCCCTTGCTCGCTGAACTTTTTACGGTGTACGCCTTGGATACGCGCGGGCACGGGAAAAGCGCACCCGCAGCCGTTTTTCACTATACCGACATGGCGGAGGACGTTGCGGCGTTCATTGAGGCGCTCGCGCTTGAAAAGCCCGCCGTGTACGGATTCAGCGACGGCGGCATCACGGCGCTCCTGCTCGCGATCCGCCGCCCCGGACTTTTATCCCGCATTGCGGTCAGCGGAGCCAACCTCCGCCCCGCAGGGCTCACGCGCGGCTTTCTCGCATACGCGCGCCGCGAATACCGCAGGACAGGGGATCCCCTTATCAAACTCATGCTCACGGAGCCCCATATCCCCCTGCGAGACTTGAAAAAGGTGCGCGTCCCCGCGCTCGTGACGGCGGGCGAGCGCGACCTCGTGCGCGGTCGCCATACCCGAAAGATCGCCCGCGCGCTTCCGTGCGGCACGCTGAAGATCTTTGCGGGCGAAACGCATGAAAGCTATGTCGTACACAACGCAAAACTCATACCCGCGCTCATTTCTTTTCTTTCCGAATAAAAAAACGGACGGCGCCCGCCGTCCGTTTTTTATTCTTCGCTGAAAATGAACTTCCCGTCCTCTTCGTCCACGATGACGGTCTTGCCCGCCGTAACGCGACCGCGGAGCACCTCTTCGGAGAGCGGGTCCTCGATGCGGCGGCGCACCGCGCGCTTTAAGGGGCGCGCGCCGAACTCCTCGCTGTACCCCTCCTCCACAAGCAGGCTCATCGCCCGCGCGCTCACTTTGAGGGTGATCTCCTTGGCTTTCAGCCGCTTTGCAAGCGACGCCACGATCTTTTCGCAGATGTGCGCCGCGTCCTCGCGCGAAAGCTTGTGGAAGATGATGATATCATCCAATCTGTTCAAAAACTCGGGCTTGAACTGCCGTTTGAGCGCCTCCTCGATGCGGCTCTTCATATCCTCGTACGCCTGCACCTCGTCCGCCGAGCGGAACCCGAGCGGCGCGGCGTCCTTGACCTCGTGCGCGCCCACGTTGCTCGTCAGAATAATGACGGTGTTTTTGAAGGAGACCTCCCTGCCGCGGCTGTCGGTGAGGCGGCCGTCGTCGAGGATCTGCAGAAGGATGTTGAACACGTCGGGATGCGCCTTTTCGATCTCGTCGAACAGCACTACCGAATAGGGCTTGGTGCGGATGCGGTCGGTGAGCTGCCCGCCGCTCTCCTCGTAGCCGACGTACCCGGGAGGCGCGCCGATGAGTTTGGAGACGGACGCCTTTTCCATGTATTCCGACATATCGAGGCGGACGAGGAGCCGCTCGTCGCCGAACATGCTCTCCGCGAGCGCCTTGGAAAGGTCGGTCTTGCCCACGCCCGTAGGACCGACGAAGATGAAGGACCCGATGGGTTTGCCGGCGTCCTTGAGCCCTGCGCGCGCGCGGCGGATCGCCTTGGCGACGGCGGTGACCGCCTCGTCCTGCCCGACGATGCGGCGGTGGAGCTCCTCCTCGAGGTGCATGAGGCGGTCGCTCTCCTTTTCGGTGAGCTTGACGACGGGCACGCCCGTCCAACCCGAGACGATCTCGGCAATGTCGTCCTTTCCGATGGCGAGGTGCGTGACGTCGCGCCCGCGCGCCCACGCCTGACGGCGCGCGTCGATCTGCACGGAGAGCACCTCGATCTCGCTGCTGAGCGCACGCACCCGCTCGGGATCCTGCCACTTGTGCGCCTTTTCCCTGTCCGCCTTGAGCCGCACGAGCTTATCTTCCAACTCGCGCACCTCTTCGGGACCGTTGTAGGAGTTGAGCCGCGCGCGGGACGCCGCCTCGTCGATGAGGTCGATCGCCTTATCGGGCAGGAAACGGTCGGTGATGTAGCGGTCGGAGAGCTGCGCCGCCGCCTCGATCGCCTCGTCGGTGATGACGACGTTGTGATGCGCCTCGTATTTATCCTTGACGCCGCGCAGAATGGTGATGGTATCCGCCACGCTTGGCTGATCGACGATGACGGGCGTAAAACGGCGTTCGAGCGCCGCGTCCTTTTCGATGTATTTGCGGTACTCCTCGAGCGTGGTCGCGCCCACCGTCTGAAGCTGACCGCGCGCGAGCATGGGTTTTAGGATGTTTGAGGCGTCCATGTTGCTGTCGGACGAGCCCCCCGCGCCCACGATCATATGGATCTCATCGATAAAGAGGATGATGTTGCTGTTTTTCTGAATGGCGTCCACCACCGATTTGAGGCGCTCCTCAAAATCGCCGCGGTAGCGCGCGCCCGCCACGAGCCCCGTAAGATCGAGCGAAAACACGATCTTCCCGCGCAGAAGTTCGGGCACCCTGCCCGAGACGATCGCCTGCGCGAGCCCCTCGACAACGGCGCTCTTGCCAACGCCCGGCTCGCCGATGAGCACAGGGTTGTTCTTGGTGCGGCGGGAGAGGATCTGAACGACCTTCTCGATCTCCTTCCTGCGCCCGATGACGGGATCGAGCTTGCCCTCGCGGGCGCGCTGCGTGAGGTCGACCCCGTAGGCGAGCAGGGTCTCATCGAGCTCGCCCGACGAGGCGGGCTTTTCCTGATTGGCGGAGGCGATGCGCCGCATGAGCTCCCTGCGGCGGCGCTCGTAATCCTCTCTGTCCGCCGCGGGCGGCTCCGCTTCTTCCTCCTCTTCGTCGTCGGCGGGCGCGATAAAGCGCTCGGTGCGGCGCGTGATCTCCTTGACGTCCGCCCCGAGCGTGCGCAGGATCCAAACGGCGAGGCAGTCGTCCATCGTCAGGATAGCGAGCAGAACATGCTCCGTGCCCATGATGGCGTTGACCTCTTCCGATTGCAGCGAATATTCACGCGCGAGACCGAAGATCTTTTTGGTGCGCGGCGTGAACCCGTGCACGGGGGAATCGTGCTGCAAGTTGCGCTTGAAGAGGGTGCGGAATTTATCGATATCCACCCCCGCGCCCACAAGCAGGCGGCTCGCCGTGCTGTCGGTCACGCACAGCATCGCCATGAGGATGTGCTCGCTGCCGACATAGTTGGTCTTATAATGTTTTGCCGCCTCTTCCGCCAAAGCGACCGCCTGACGGAGATGGTCGGAAAAATATGAAGTATCCAAAACGATCCTCCCGTTACAGTTCGAGCTGCATGCCGCGCAAAACGCTGCCCGTGTACTCGGCGCGGTAGATATCCTGCGCGCGCGTATCGAGCGGGGCGCCGTTGAGGCGGTTGATGTTGGCGGGGCGCATGGACATGGCGAGATCGTCCAGCTCGCGCATGCGCTCCTCTCCCTCGCCGCCCGCGGAAAAGTACCCGAGGGCGATGCCGAGTTTGAGATCCGCCACGCGGCGCATGAACTCGCGCTCCTCCAAGATACAGCAGTTTGTGAGCACCCCGTAGGCGCGGCGCACGCGGTCTTTGAGCGTTACGCCCTCCTCCGCCTTCATGCGGGCGCGCTCCAAGAGCTCCATTTCCACGACGTACCCCACCGACGACTCGACGACGGAGAGGATATCGTCCTCGCTCACGCCGAGCGTGACCTCGTTGCTCACCTGAAAGAGGTCGCCCTCCGACCCGCTGCCCTCGCCGAAGGCGCCGCGCACGGTGAGCCCGAGGCGGGTAAGCTGCGGCATGACGGTGCGCATGAACCCGCGGCGGGAGATGGCGGGCAGAAAGAGCATGACGGACGCGCGCAGTCCCGTGCCGAGGTTGGTCGGGCAGGCGGTCAGATACCCGAAGGTATCGTCGAACGCGAAGGGAATGGATTCGGAGATGACGTCGTCGATGCCCGCGATGCGCTCGTACGCCTTTTTGAGTTCGAACCCCTTGGCGAAATACTGTTCGCGGACGTGATCCTCCTCGTTGAGCATGACGGAGATGCTCTCGTCGCGCGAGACGAGCGCCGCGGAAATGGCGCGGTTGCGTACAAGATCGCGCGAGATAAGGTAGCGCTCCATCAGAAACGCCGCGCGCTCATCGGAGAGATTGCGCATTTCGTAGAGCGAGAAATCCTCGATTTCGGCGAGTTCTGCGGCGATGAGGCGGACGATCTCGTGCGCCTGCTCCTCCGCATGCTTATCTTTGAGGAGCCGCCCGGGGAAGGGATAGTCCTTGAAGTTGCGCGCCAGCCGTATGCGGGTGGAGACGGCGACGCTCTCGAACGTATTGATCAGCGCCATCAGCCGTCCTCCCGCGGAACTTTCGTATTCAGCGTTTTTAACTCGCTCTGCAATTTTTTTGCCGCGGCGTAGTCGCCTGCGCGCATCGCCCCTTCGAGCTGCTCGATGAGCGCCTCCCTGCGGGCGGCGTAATCGCGCGCGCGGTCGTATTTATCCTCGGCGGAAGCTTCGGGATGTTTGCCCGTATGGCGTACCTCCCCCTGCATGTTGTGCATGCTGCGCACCGTCTGAATAAGTTCCTCGCGGAAGGCGGAATAGCAGTACGCACAGCCGAGAAGTCCCGTGCGGCGGAACTCCGCCATGGTGGTGCCGCAGGCGGGGCACGCCTTGGCGGCGGGCGCGCCGCCGCTGCCGAGGAACGCCGTGAAAAAATCCTTCTCTTTTTCGGGATAGAGCGCGCGGTAACATGCGGGACAGAGCTCTACGGCGATCTCCTTCCCGTTTACCTTGCGTATGAACTTCTGCGCGGGGTTCTTCCCGCAGTTCCCGCAGAGCATAGCGCGCCCATGCCTCCTATCTCTCTTTTCCGACTTCCTCGAAGCGGTATTTCTGCGTAGCGGACGGATATTTTTCCCTGTCCACTTCCGATAAAAACATATCAAGCGGGCGCGCGTACAGCTTGCGCTCCCCGTACAGGGCGCGGTATATTACGAGCTCGGCGCCCGTCTCGCTGTCCGTCGCCACGTCCTCTACATAGTAATAATTTCCCTTGAAATGGCGATACACGCCGTGCACGACGAGCCCGCGCACGTCACACCTTCTCCGATTTATGTTCGGCGATGTACTCGTAGGCGCCCGCGACGTCGGGCAGGTGATAATTGCCGTACGCGCAGGCGATCTTCATGTAGCGCTTGCCCTGCGCTTCCTCGAAGGAAACGTGCTCGATCTCCTCCCATTTGAGGAAGATGCGCTCGTCGATGGCGCGCCCGCCCTCCTTCCAATACAGCCCCTCCTCGTAGAAAGCGACCATGCCCTTCGCCTGTACGAAGGAGGCGACGGACTTGCCGAGGAAAAAGAGCCCGAATACGGTGAGGATGGCGCCGATGGCGATCATGTTCTGCCATATGACGGCAATGACGACGCCGACGACGGCGACGGCGCCCGCTATGACCATATATATGACCGCTTTTTTGCGCTTTTCCGCGTCGGGAAGCAAAAACTTCGCGCGCGGCGTAAATTTTTTGTTTTCACGCTTTTCCCCGCGCGGCGGCTGCTCGCCCCGCAGTTCGAGCGCGTGCGCCTCGAGCGTGCGGTACAGCCGCTCCTTGCCGTCCGCCTGAATGAGCGCGCGGGGCGGGGCGTCTTTCCCCTTCCCCTCTTTGACGACGTAGCGCGAGGGCATCTCGAACACAACGCTACACTCCCCCCTCTCGCGCGGTTTTTTGCGCGTGCAGACGGAATAGAACTTCATATCGCGGTAGGGTACGAAGATGGGTTTTTTCCCGCCCTCTTCGGCGTGCAGGCGGACGCCCTCCTTTTCAAAGGTGAGCAACGTGCCTTCGCCGACGAAAAAACTCTCTTCGCCGTCGCACCGCTCGCGGTAGTCGAGCTCTGTGCGGTTGGCGCTCTGCGCCCCCTTTCCGAAGAAAAACGCCGCGAACGCCAACACCGTCGCGCCGGCGGCGAACGACCCTGTCAGGATGTACAGAAGGTTTTCCGCCGAAGCGGAATTATCGCGCATTTCAAGCACGATCACGACGACGAGCAGCCCGATGAGGCAGACTATGGCGACGAGCGCGAGCACGAACGTGAGCGCGTTGCATGCCTTGCGGGTGCGGATGAGCGATTTTTTCTTGCGGGCGCGCGCCTGCGCGTCCGCGGGAACAGCGATCTCTTTCATGTTACAGCTCCGTAAAAGGATGCGCCCTTGCGGGCGCGATCAATATCCATGCGCATAGCCGACGGGGATATGCAAAAATTTACTCCTTGGGTACGCCGCCGTGCGCGTTCCGCCACGGCGCAAAGAAAATGAGCGCCAGAACCTGCAAAGGCACGCCGATGAGGAATATGAGCGCGATCTCCGCCCCTAAAACGTGCGCGGTGAGGTAAATGCAGAGGAGGATCGTCCAGATGAGCACGGTGATGGAGACGATGCGCGCCCAGCGGTAATGCCATATGCAGGAAAACACGAGCGTGACGATCGCGGAAGCGGGCACGGCGTACACGAATGCAAGCCACTTGTTCGGTACATCCGGTCCGATGATGCCGATAAAGACGAACACGACCACCGCGACAAGCCAGCACAGCCCCACCGAGAGGAGCGAGACGACGATGCGGCGCTTGAGCCTCGTTTTTTTGGGCATGACGGGCGCCTCTTTGTGCTCGCGCACGAGATCGTCCACCGAGACGTTGAACAGATCGGCGAGCTGCAATAAAATGCGCACGTCGGGTATCCCGTTCCCCTGTTCCCATTTGGAGACGGATTTATCGGAATAGTTGATCTTTTCCGCAAGTTCGCTCTGCGTCATATTGGAGAGGCGGCGCAGGCGCGTGATATTTTTACCGATGATGACCGCGAGGGCGTCCTGATCTTCCATAGTTTTATTATACCCCGTTTCGCAGTCTTTGTCAATGCTTACCATGCAAAAATGGGGCACTCTACTGTGAGTAGAGTGTAAAATTTTGACTCTACTGCGCGAATTTGCACGGGTAGAGCGCATTTTTCAAAGAGTAGGTTGCCTTTTGGCGGCGCATGGCATACAATAAAAGCGTCGGCAGGGAAAACTGCCGCGGCGGCGCGATCGCGCCGCAGGGAAAAGGGGGTTGTTTCTTTTTCCCTATCCTTTGCC
>DBGBVX010000038.1:0-21400 GCA_048370055.1 Candidatus Gallimonas sp.
TTTTTCTCCGGTACCGCCGGAGTACGGAACACAAGGATCGCCCCGCAGTTGGGCGTAGAGAGAACAGAGATGAGCGTATCGCCCTTGTTTTCCCGTTCGTTGGCAAGCGCGGCGATGCGCGCCGCGCGTTTTTTCGGATCGGGCGTATACCCGACGATCTCCGTCTCGATCATATTACTTCTTCTTCGTCTGCCCGTAGTAGGCGTTCTTGCCGTGCTTGCGCATATAGTGCTTGTCCATCATGAACTGATCGGCGCGGGTCACATCGGGATTGATGTGCTCGGTGAGGAACGCCATCTTTGCGACTTCTTCGATGACCGTTGCGTTATACACGGAATTGCCGCCGTCCTTGCCGAACGCGAATACGCCGTGGCTCTTGATGAGCACGCCGGGGACTTCGAGCGGCTTGATGTTCTCGCCCTTGAATTTTTCGATGATGGCAAGCCCCGTGTTCTTCTCGTATTCGCCCTCGATCTCCTCCTTGGTGAGCGAACGCGCGCAGGGGATATCGCCGTAGAAATAGTCGGCGTGCGTGGTGCCGTAGAAGGGAATGGAACGCCCCGCCTGCGCCCACGCCGTAGCGAACGTGGAATGCGTGTGCGTGACGCCGCCCACATCGGGGAACGCCTTATAGAACTCGATGTGCGTGGGCGTATCCGACGAGGGGCGCAGATCGCCCTCGACGACCTTGCCGTTCAGGTCGACGACGACCATATCCTCCGCCTTCATCTCGTCGTACTCCACGCCCGAGGGCTTAATGACGATGAGCCCGCTCTCGCGGTCGATCTCGGAGACGTTGCCCCATGTGAAGAGCACGAGCTTATTCTTCACAAGATCGAGATTCGCCTTCAGGACCTTCTCTTTCAAAGCTTCCAACATAGTTTTATTCCTCCAAATAGTCTGCCTTATTTAATATTTGAGGGACTTCGTCGCCTCGCGCACGATGGGAAGCCCCGCGACGTAGCGCCTGCCGAACTCCTCGAAACCGGCGACGTTTTCGGGATCGGGCGCAAGCGTAACGCCCTCCTGCCCCGCGAATACGCGCTCGTCGAGGTACTTATCGAGCGGTTCGTCCTTCTTTTTGGTGATGAGGTAATTCGCAAGGATCGCCATGCCCCATGCGCCGCCCTCGCCGGCGGTCTTCATGACGGTGACGGGCGCGTTGATCGCCGCGGCAAGGTAGCTCTGCCCGACGCGCTCCGTCTTGAAGAGCCCGCCGTGCCCCGTGATGCGGTCGAGTCCCACGCCCTCCTCTTTGAGCATGATATCGCACCCGACCTTGAGCGCGCCGAACGCCGCGTACAGATGCGTGCGCATGAAGTTTGCAAGATTGAACTTTCCCTCCGCCGTGCGGACGAAGAGCGGACGCCCCTTTTCGACCTTGGTGACGTGCTCGTTGGAAACGTAGTTGTAGGCAAGCAGCCCGCCGCAGTCTTTATCGCCCTTCTCCGATTCGAAGTAGAGCATATCGTAGAGCTTCCATTTGGGGATGTCCACGCCTGCGAGCGCGGCAAATTCGCCGAACAGGTTCACCCAACCATTGATATCGGACGTGCAGTTGTTGCAGTGCACCATGCCGACGAGATCGCCGACGGGCGTGGTGACGAGGTCGATCTCGGGATAGGGCTTGGAGAGCTCCTTCTCGAGCACGATCATGGCAAAGACGGAAGTTCCCGCCGAGACGTTGCCCGTGCGCGGGCGGATGCTGTTGGTCGCGACCATGCCCGTGCCTGCGTCGCCTTCGGGCGGGCAGAGCGGGATCCCGGGCTTTAAGTTGCCCGTGGGGTCGAGGAACTTTGCGCCCTCCTCGGTGAGCGTGCCCGCGTCGTCGCCTGCAAGCAGGATCTCGGGAAGGATATCCTCCACCTTGAAGGGCACCCTGCCCTTTACAAGGTCGTTGAACTTTTTGAGCATGACCTTGTCGTACTGCTTGGTCTTGGGATCGACGGGGAACATACCCGACGCCTCGCCGACGCCGAGCACCTTCCTGCCCGTGAGCTTCCAATGCACATAGCCCTCGAGCGTCGTCTGAAATACGATATCTTTGACGTGGCTCTCCCCGTTGAGGATCGCCTGATAGAGATGCGCGATCGACCAACGCGCGGGAATATGATAGTTAAAGAGCTCCGTGAGCTTTTCGCCCGCCTCCGCCGCCGTATTGTTGCGCCATGTGCGGAAGGGCACGAGGATATTATCGTTCTTATCGAACACCATATACCCGTGCATCATCGCAGAAAAGCCCATTGCGCCGATCGTCGTGAGCGTGACGCCGTACTTTTCCTTGACGTCCGCCGCCATCTTCGCATAGCAATCCTGAAGTCCTTCGCGGATCGCGTCCAGCGAATACGTCCAGATGCCGCCCTCATGACGGTTCTCCCACTCGTGACTGCCCGATGCAATGGGCGTATTGTTCTCGTCCACGAGGATCGCTTTGATGCGCGTGGATCCGAACTCGATGCCGAGCGCGGTGCGGCCGCTCTCGATATACTCTTTTGCGTTTGCCATAATAACCCCCAAAAAAGTCTCTTCGTACATCTGTACGGAACTATTATAGAATAAATCGCCTGAAAATTCAATAGGGAAACGCAAAATTCTTTTTGTTTTTTTATGGATTTTTTCGGAAAAAATGCAAAAAACCCCGCCCGGGTCGGGCGGGGTTTTTGCTTATTTCTTCGTCCTGTAAATTTTGCCGCCGAGCAGCGCGATCATCTTGACCGCCTCGAGCGAAAAGTCGTCCGCTTCCACCTCGAGCGTCTTGGTGAGCACGCCGCGCGCAAGCACCTTTACATAGGTCGCCTTCTTGTTGAAGAAGGGAATGCGCTCCTTCATCTCCTCGATGCCGACGCGTTCGCCGTCCGAGAAATACTCGCTGAGCGTATCGATATTGACGATGGTCTGACGGCGCTTATCGCTGACGCGCTCCGTCTCGGAGACGAGCTCCTCCGCCTTCTCGTCCGCCATGAGCGTATCCGCCGCGGAGACGCTGACGCGGTGCTCCTCCTGCACGTCCTGCACGGTGAGCGCGGTGACGGGGCGGGGCGCGATCGCCACGGGCGGCGCCTCTGCGGGCTCGTCCTCCTCGGGAGCGACGGGCTCCTCGTCCTCTTCGTCCTCCTCGTAGTCCTCGTCGGCGGGCGGCACGATCCCGCCCGCGCCGTCCTTGCGGCGGCGCACTTCGATGATGCGCACCAACCCCTGCGCGATGAGCTCGTCCGTGCTCTCGTAGGGCACCGAGGCGTAATCTTCGCTTTGTTCGTCGCCGCGCAATGCCTCGGCGGACGCCATCGCCGCGGCGATGAGATCTTTCGCATAGCGGCAGCGGCGGTCGTTCTTGATGCGGTACAGAAGGGGCGTCTTGGCGAATTTTGCGTGCTCGGACGCGTCCTCGACGAGATACTTGCTCTCTTCGTAGAGCATGGGTTCGAGCGCGAGGTACAAGCGCAGCGTCTTGCCGCGGATGACGAGCTTTGCGACCGTCGTTCTGCCGCGGCGGAACGATTCGTGCTGCCAACTCTTGCGCGCCGTCACCTTTTTATAGGAAAGGAGTTCGTTCTTGAGCTCGGAATAGTAGCTCTTGAGTTTTTCGTCCCCTTGGATGAGCTTTGCCTCGAAACTCTTATCGTACCGCACGTTGACGTACCAACCGTCGTCGTTGGTATAGATGACGCGCGTTGTCCCGTCCGCCGGCGCGGGCGCGGGAGCCGCAGTCTCCGCAACGGGCGCGGGAGCAGACTGTGCGGGCTCCTCTGCGGCGGGGAGTTCCTCTGCCTTGACCTCTTCGGGCTCCTCCGCAACGGGGAGTTCTTCCGCCTTCCCCTCTTCGGGTGCGGGCAGCTCTTCTTCGGGCTCCTCCGAGGCGGGGAGTTCTTCCGCCTTGATTTCCTGGGGTGCAGGCAACTCCTCTTCGGACTCCTCCGCGACGGGAAGCTCCTCCGCCTTGACCTCTTCGGGTGCGGGCAACTCCTCTTCGGGCTCCTCCGCAACGGGCGCGGGAGTAGGCTGTGCGGGCTGCTTTTCAGACTCGGGCTGTGCGGCAGGCGCCGCAGGTTGATCTTTCTGTTTCATCGAGCGCGCGATCGCAACGATCGCGCCGACGGCAATGAGCGCTACAACGAACGCGGCGACCGCAATGATGACGATCTGCGTGGCGGTGAGCGCCAATAACGCGTAATTCATAACGCGTATCCTCCTTATCTCGTTCTATCTGTGATATTATAGCATGAAATACCCCCGTTTTGTCAACCCCCGAGCCGAAAATTTTATGGTATAATACACGTTTTCGTCAAAACGATGCAAAATAAGCGGCTGCGCCCCATACGACGGGGCGCAGCCGCGCAATGAAATCGGAATTTTCTTTATTACAACAGAATACAGATGACCCCGCCCTTTCCTTCGTTGACGATGCGCGTGACGGTGCGCCGCATCTTGCGCTGCACCCCCTCGCCCATGGCGCGGTTCTTGACGGTGAGCTCCTCGCCGAGCATCTCCTTGAGCGTGCGCCCGAACATGTTGGTATCCCACGCGCGTTCGGGTTCGCGCTCCATATTCTCGGAGAGCTGTTTGACGAACGCCGAGCTCTGCTCTTCGTTGCCGACCGCGGGATGCACCTCGCCGCTGACATCCACGCGAATGACGTGGTAACTCGGCGCGTCCGCTCTGAGGTTGACGTCTACCCGCCCGCTGCGCCTGACGAGCGTGGGTTCGGCAAGGTTCATTTCGTCCGCCTCGGGCGGGACGATGCCGTAGCCGTATTCGCGCGCGTCCTCGAACGCCTGCCCGACCCGTTCATACAGTTTTTTCGCACCCGCAAGGCGGGAACAGTAACGCATGAGCGCGAGATCGTTTTCGATGGGCTCCCCGCACTGTTCGCCGAGCACTTCGTAAAACGCCCCTTCCCTTGCCTCGACGCGGCACTTTGCATGCCCCGTTGCGGCGTCCAACTCAGTGGAGACGGGCGGCGTGAGCCGCTCGCTCGAGGTGTAGAGCGTATCCAAAAGCGCGCAGTCGCTCATCTTGCAGATCTTGGGCGCGACGGAACGGATCCCGTCGAGCACTTCGGAGATGAGCGGACTGTCCGCCTCGAGCACGCGCATCCAATCGGGCAGGTCGATATCGACGGACGTCACGGGGAACTCATAGAGCACGCGCTCCAATACGACGGCGAGCGCCTTTGCATCCGCCTCCTCCGCGTTCAGGGCGAGCACGGGCGCGCCGTATTTTTCTTCGAGCGCGGCGCGGAGCTCCTCCGAAGCGGATGGTTCGCGGCAGTTGAGCACGATCACATAGGGCTTGCCGATCTCTTTGAGTTCCTCGACGGCGCGCTCCTCCGCAGGTTCGTAGGCGATGCGCGGGATATCGGCGATCGAGCCGTCCGTCGTCATGAGCACGCCGATGGTGGCGTGATCGCGGATGACGCGCCGCGTTCCCTCCTCCGCCGCCTGTTGGAAGGGCACGGGCGTTTCGCTCCACGGCGTTTTTACGAGGCGGGGCGCGCCCTCCTCCTCAAACCCGCTCGCGCCCTCTACGGGAAAGCCCACGCAGTCGATGAGCCGCACGCGGGCGACCGCCTCTTTCACCTTGATCTCCGCGCCCTCTTCGGGGACGAATTTGGGCTCCGTCGTCATGACCGTGCGCCCGCTTGCCGACTGCGGGAGCTCATCGGTATACCGCTTGCGCTTTGCCCCCGCGACCTGCGGCAGAACGAGCTCCTGCATGAATTTTTTGATGAATGTGGACTTGCCCGTGCGCACGGGTCCCACCACGCCGATGTAGATCTCGCCGCCCGTCCGAGAAGCGATGTCCTCATAAACGCCGAAAGTTTTCATGGTTTTCCTCCGCCAATTTGCTCTACGCTACTCTATGACGAAGGCGGGCGGAATATGACAAAAGCGGCGATGCCGAGGCACGCGCCGCTTTTCGAAAAGCCGCCTCATGCAAAAAGCCGCGCCACACGGCA
This sequence comes from Candidatus Gallimonas sp., assembly GCA_048370055.1. Lineage (GTDB taxonomy): Bacteria > Bacillota > Clostridia > Christensenellales > Borkfalkiaceae > Gallimonas. The sequence goes on from DBGBVX010000038.1 coordinate 5,957, forward strand.
CGGCTTTTTGGTCTCCTGTAAGAGACGATATTTGCAAATTGCAGATCACTCCAACTCGAACGCACCCGTGTAGAGCTGATAATACTTGCCCTTCTGCTCGATGAGCTGATCGTGCGTGCCGCGTTCGATGATGCGGCCGTGTTCGAGCACCATGATGACGTCGGAGTTCTTGACGGTGGAAAGGCGGTGCGCGATGACGAATACCGTTCTGCCCTCCATCAGCTTATCCATACCGTACTGAACGATCGCCTCCGTGCGCGTATCGATGGAGCTCGTCGCCTCGTCGAGGATCATGACGGGCGGATCGGCGACCGCGGCGCGCGCGATGGAGAGGAGCTGACGCTGCCCCTGCGAAAGGTTGGCGCCGTTCTGATAGATCATCGTGTTATACCCTTCGGGAAGGCGGGTGATGAAGTCGTCCGCGCCGACGAGTTTTGCAGCCGCGATGCACTCTTCGTCCGTCGCGTCGAGCTTGCCGTAGCGGATGTTGCCCATGACGGTATCGGTGAACAGGTTGGTATCCTGCAGCACCATGCCGAGCGAGCGGCGAAGTTCCGACTTCTTGATCTTGTTGATGTTGATGCCGTCGTAACGGATCTTGCCGTCCGCGATATCATAGAAGCGCGTGAGAAGGTTGGTGATGGTCGTCTTGCCCGCGCCCGTCGCGCCGACGAACGCCACCTTCTGCCCGGGACGGGCGTACAGGCTGATGTCGTGCAGAACGATCTTTTCGGGCACATAGCCGAAGTCCACGTTGAAGAGGCGCACGTCGCCCTCGAGCTTGGTATAGGTGACGGAACCGTCCGCCTTGTGCGGGTGTTTCCATGCCCACATCCCCGTGCGCTCCTCGCTCTCGACGAGCTTGCCGTCCACTTCCTTGGCGTTGACGAGCGTGACGTATCCTTCGTCGGCTTCGGGCTTTTCATCGATGAGCGAGATCATACGCTGCGCGCCCGCAAGACCCATGACGACCGAGTTCACCTGATTGGAGACCTGCCCGATGTTGTTGGAGAACTGACGGGTCGTCTGCAGAAAGGAGACGATGAGCGCGGGCGTGAACAGCGCAAAACCGGTGAAACTGAGGTTCTGCATGCTGCTTGCCGCAAGCACGGCGCCCACGAGCGCGGCGACGACGTACATGACGTTGCCGATATTCGCAATGATGGGCATGAGCATGTTGGCATAGCGGTTTGCCTTATCGGACTGTTCGAAGAGATGATCGTTCACGCCGTCGAAGTCCGCCTTGGCTTCCTCTTCGTGGCAGAACACTTTGATGACCTTCTGCCCTTCCATCATTTCCTCGACGAAGCCCTCCGTCTTTGCGACGGCGCGCTGCTGTCCGAGGAAGAACCTGCTCGCACCGCCGCCGACGAGCTTCGTGACAAAGACGATCGCCACGATGCCGACGATGATGATGAGCGTGAGATAGATGCTGAAATACAGCATGATGACGAAGAGCGTGAGGCACATGATGCCCGAGATCATGAGCTGCGGGATACTCTGCGCGATCATCTGACGGAGCGCGTCGATATCGTTGGTGTAGTAACTCATGATATCGCCGTGGTTATGCGTATCGAAATAGCGGATGGGAAGATCCTGCATTTCGTTGAACATCTGCTCACGCATGTTTCTCAGGTATCCCTGCGTGATGATCGCCATAAGTTGGTTATACACCGCGCCCGCGATCAGCGAAACGGCGTACATGCCGATGAGCAGCCCCATGATGCCCGCGACCTGCGCGGAGACGTCTGCCCACGTCTGATGGGCGGTGACTGCGTCGCCGAGGAGCGAATACAGCCGCTCCATGAAGAGCGCAGGGACGGAAGAGATCGCCGCGTTGATGACGATGCAGATGAGCGCAATGGGCAGCATGCGCGGATAATAATGGAAGAGCGACTTTACAAGACGCTTGACGACGCCCTTTTGAACGGGAGGGCGCTTCCCTGCCTGTACTTTGCTCATGCGTTGTCACCTCCCTCGGCGCCGTCGCCCGTTTCGGCAGAGCCGCCGAGCGTTGCGGCAAGGCTCTCTTTCAGCGCCGCGGCATTGGCGGCGTCCACTTCCTTATCGCCGCTGCCTTTGACCTGCGAATAATATACTTCGGCGTAGATACTGTTGTTCTTCAGGAGTTCCTCATGCGTGCCGATGCCGTTGATCTTTCCGCCGTCGAGCACGATAATGCGGTCGGCGTCCTCCACCGAGGAGATACGCTGCGCAATGATGATCTTGGTCGTGGTCGGGATATATTCGCGGAAAGCCTTGCGGATGAGCGCGTCGGTATGCGTATCGACGGCGCTCGTGGAGTCGTCGAGAATGAGGATCTTGGGCTGTTTCAGAAGGGCGCGCGCGATGCAGAGGCGCTGCTTCTGCCCGCCCGAGACGTTGGTGCCGCCCTGTTCGATATAGGTATCGTACTTATCGGGGAAACCCTGAATGAAGTCGTCCGCCTGCGCGAGCTTGCACGCCTCGACGAGCTGCTCGTCCGTTGCGTCCTTGTTGCCCCAACGGAGGTTTTCCTTGATGGTACCCGAGAAGAGCACGTTCTTCTGAAGGACGACCGCGACCTGATTGCGCAGCGCCTCGAGATCGTATTCCTTGACGTTCCTTCCGCCGACGAGCACCCTGCCCTCCGTCACGTCGTAGAGGCGCGAGATGAGGTTGACGAGGGACGTCTTGGAAGAGCCCGTTCCGCCGATGATACCGATGGTCTCGCCCGATTTTATGTGCAGGTTGATATCTTCGAGCACATTGCGCTCCGCCGTCTCCGAATATTTGAAGGAGACGTTCTCGAAGTCGATGGAACCGTTCTCGACGTCGTAGACGGGATTTTCGGGGTTATGCAGCGTGCTCTTTTCGTCGAGGATCTCGCAGATACGGCGCGCGCTCTCCATCGACATGACGATCATGGCGAAGACCATGGAGAACATCATGAGCGAGGAAAGGATCTGCATGCCGTAGACGATGAGCTGAGAGACCTCGCCCGTCGTCGTCGCGCCCGCGCTGTCCATAATGATGTAGGAACCGATATACAGCACCGCGCAGATGACGCCGTAGAAGCAGAACTGCATGATCGGGCTGTTCCACGCAAGGAGCCGCTCGGCACGGGTGAACTCCTTGCAGAGCCCGCCCGACGTTTTGCCGAACTTCTGCTTTTCGTAGTCCTCGCGCACATACGACTTGACGACGCGGATCCCCTTGATATTTTCCTGAATGGACTCGTTCATGTCGTCGTACTTGGGGAAGAGCTTCTGAAAGAGCGGAAGCGCCTTCCACATGATGATCATGAGCGCAATGACGAGCACGGGGATGACCGCAAGGAAGATCCATGCGAGATTGCCGCCGAGGATGAACGCCATGACCGCCGCGAAGATGATCATGACGGGGCACCTTACGGCGATACGGACGATCATCATGTACGCCATCTGCACGTTCGTGACGTCCGTCGTCATACGCGTGACGAGCGAAGGCGTGGAGAACTTATCGATGTTCTCGAAGGAGAACGACTGAATATTGTAGAACATATCCTTGCGGACGTTCTTCGCAAAGCCGGCGGAAGCGCGCGCGCAGAACGCGCCCGCAAGCGCGCCCGTCAGAAGCGATACGACCGCCATCGCAACGAGGATCCCGCCGTACATCCATACCCGCCCGAGCTCGATGGTCGTGGGATCGGCAACGTCGATCACGTTGATGAGCTGAGCAATGACGAAGGGGATCAGACATTCGAGAACGACTTCGACCGTGACGAACACAGGCGACAGGATCGAAGCGAGCTTATACTCCCGAATACATTTTGCCAGAGTTTTAAGCAAGAAAAACAACCTCCTCTCTCTGAGATAATACAGGTGCGCGATTCGTATACAGCACTTAACGGTTTGCGGAGCTATAAAAAGAACGCCAAAATCGCGCACAATTTCAACGTTCTCTTTATCCTATCATTTTGCTTTTCAAAAGTCAACAGTTCGAAAACCCCTTTTTGAGGGCTTTCACACAAAAAACACATTTTCCTTTCACAAAAAAAGGCGAAAGGCGCGCCCGTTCACTCCTGATCGAGCAATTCGTTCATGAAGTTTATGATATCCGAACGCTTTTCCTTGATATAGCGGATGGCGCTCGAAGGATGGCGGTTGAAAATACCCGTGAGAAGGTATGGAAGGTCGTATCCCCACACGGCGCCCTCTTCGCGGAGTTTTTCCATGTGCCCCTCTTCGAGGAACCGGAGGATATGATCGAGTTTGTATTTGGGATTTTTAAGGAAGCCGAGCAGCAGTTCGAGCGCGCAGTTGCCCGCGCCGCGCCCCATGCCGTTCACCGTCGCGTCGAGATAGTTGACGCCCGCCGCCACGCACTCGATGGTATTGGCGAACGCAAGGTTCTGATTGTTGTGCGCGTGGATGCCGATCTGCTTGCCGTACTTATCCCCCACCTCGAGGTACTTTGCGGCGAGCACGCGCATCTCCTCGGGATAGAGCGCGCCGTAGCTGTCGACGATATAGATCGCCCCGACGGGGCTCTTGCCGAGCATATCGAGCGCGATGTCCGTCTCCTTCTCCGTCTCCTTGGAGATCGCCATCACGTTGACCGTCGTCTCGTATCCGAGCTTATCGCAGTACTCGATCATCTCGACGGCGGCGGGGATGGCGTTGATATAGGTGGCGATGCGGTACATATCGATGGGCGAATTGCCCTTTTCGCAGATGTCGCGGCGGAAATTGCACCGCCCGACGTCCGCCATGCAGGCAAGTTTCATCTCCGTCTCGTTGGAGCCGAGCACCTCTTGGATATCCGCCTCGCGGCAGAACTTCCACTTGCCGAACATTGCGGGATCGAACATATCCCTGTCCGCCTTGTAGCCGAGTTCCATGTAGTCCACGCCCGCGGCGGCGTTCGCGGCGAACAGTGCGCGTACAAATTCATCGGAAAAGCGGAAATTGTTGACGAGCCCGCCGTCGCGGAGGGTCGCGTCGATCACCTTGATCGCGGGGCGGTAGGAAAGCAGCGTCCCGGGAGCTTCTCTTGTCATGACAGTTCTCCTTGTGTTTATTGGTGCCGCTTCTGCAGTTCGGTGCAGAGGTCGGCGAGCGTGACGCCCTTCTGTTCCATCAGCACGAGCAGATGATAGATGAGATCGGAGATCTCGTGCGTGAGTTCCGCTTTATTATCGTTCTTGGAGGCGATGACGACTTCCACCGCCTCTTCGCCCATCTTTTTGGCGATCTTATCCACGCCCCGCCCGAAGAGGTAGGCGGTATAGGAACCCTCGACGGGATTGCGCTTGCGGTCCTGCACGACGCGCATGAGCTCGCCGAGGAAGGTAACGCCCGCGCGTTCGCTTACAAGGACGGGGTCGTGGAAGCAGCTCCGCTCCCCCGTGTGGCAGGCGGCGCCCGTCTGCTCGACCTCGAGCAGGATGCAGTCGCGGTCGCAGTCGAAGGTGGCGGAAACGACCTTCTGAAGGTGTCCGCTCTCCTCGCCCTTCTTCCACAGCTTCTCGCGGGAGCGGCTGTAATAGTGCGCATAGCCCGTTTTCAGCGTTTTGTCGAGCGCTTCGGCGTTCATGTACGCCTGCATGAGCACTTCGCCCGTCTCATAGTCCTGCGCGATGGCGCAGATGAGCCCGTTCTTGTCAAATTTCACGTTTTCCATATCAGTTGCCCTCCATGCGGACGGGGATCCCCCGCTCCGCGAGATATTTTTTTAAGTCGCGCATGTTGATGACGCCGAAGTGAAAGAGCGAAGCGGCAAGCGCGGCGTCCGCCTTGCCCTCGGTGAGCACGTCGTAAAAATGGCTCATCTTGCCCGCGCCGCCCGACGCGATCACGGGCACGTTGACCGCCTCCGCGGCAAGCCGCGTGAGCTCGATATCGTAACCCGATTTTGTTCCGTCGCGGTCCATGCTCGTGAGCAGGATCTCGCCCGCGCCGCGCCTGACGCCCTCCTCGATCCATTCGATCGCGTCGAGTCCCGTGTTCACCCTGCCGCCGTTGAGGTAGACGTCGTACCTGCCCTTTTCGTTGCGTTTGGCGTCCACGGCGAGCACCACGCACTGCCGCCCGAACTTCATCGCCGCGTCGGTGATGAGGTCGGGATCGCGGATGGCGGCGGAGTTGACGGCGATCTTATCCGCCCCGCACGCGAGCATGCGGCGGAAATCCTCGACGGAGCGCATGCCGCCGCCCACCGTGAGAGGCAGGAACACCTGCTCGCTCGCCCGCGAGATGACGTCCCACATCGGGCTCTCCCCGCGGTAACTCGCCGTGATATCCAAAAAGGCGATCTCGTCCGCGCCGAACGCGTTGTAAAGTTTCGCCGTCTCGACGGGGTCGCCCGCGTCGATGAGGGAGAGGAAATTCACCCCTTTGACGACGCGTCCGTCCTTTAAGTCAAGACATGGTATAAGCCTTTTGCGTACCATCAGCTCACCTCGAACGCGTCTTTGAAGGAGAGCGTTCCCGTATAGAGCGCGCGCCCCAAGATGACGCCGTACACGCCCTGCTCTTTGAGCGCGCGGATATCCCGAATGTCGCGCACGCCGCCCGAGGCGATGATGTTGAGCCCCGTTTCGCCCATGCGCACCGTCTCGGCGACGTTGACGCCCGAGAGCGCGCCGTCCCTTCCGATGTCGGTGAACACCGCGTCGGTGACGCCGAGCGCCTTCGCCTCGCAGCCGAACTCGAAGGCGTCTTTATCGGCGAGCTGCGTCCAACCGCGCACGGCGAGATACCCGTCCTTGGCGTCGATGCCCGCGACGATCTTCTCTTTATACTTTTCCACCGCCTCGTAGAGCACTTCGGGATGTTCCACGCATACCGTACCAAGCACGACGCGGTCGGCGCCCGCGCGGAAACGGCGGTGGATATCCGCCATCGACCTGAGTCCGCCGCCCGACTGCACGGGCACGCCCACCTTGGCGATGCGTTCGAGCACCTTTTCAAAGCCGCCCGTCTCGCCGAAAGCGCCCGAAAGATCGACGACGTGCAGGATTTGCGCGCCCTCGTCCGCCCAACGCTTGGCGAAATCGATGGGATCGCCGTAGTCGGTGACCTGATCGCGCTTTCCGTACAGAAGGCGCACGGCGCGCCCGCCCAAAACATCGATCGCAGGATAGAGCTTCATCTATAACCTCATATAATTGCGCAGCAGCTGCAATCCCGCAGCCCCGCTCTTTTCGGGGTGGAACTGCACGCCGAATACATTGTTTTTTCCGACCGCCGAGGCAAACGTGCGGTAGTACTCCGTTTTGCCCAGCGTGTACTCCTCCGTCGTATCGGCAAAATAGCTGTGCACGAAGTAAAACTGCGTGCCCGAAGGGATACCGTCAAAGAGCGGACCGCGCATTTCCTCGACGGCGTTCCAACCCATATGCGGGATCTTCCCCTCCGTAAAGGGCACGACGCGCCCCTTAACAAGCCCGAGCCCCTGAAAGAGCCCCTCTTCCTCGCTCTCCTCGAGCAGGAACTGCATGCCGAGGCAGATCCCGAGCACGGGCGTTCCGTCCGCCGCGCGGCGCCTGACGTATTCGTCCAAGCCCGCGGCGCGCAGGTTGCGCATGCCGGCGCCGAAGCTCCCCACCCCGGGCAGGATGAGCTTTTCGCACCCGTCGAGGGAGGCGGCGTCCGGACAGACCGCGCCCTGCCCGCCCAAAAATTCGAGCGCTTTGAGCACCGAGCGCAGGTTCCCCATGCCGTAGTCGATAATGCCGATCATTCGAGCATCCCCTTGGAGGACGGGATCGCGTCCGATACGATCTTCACCGCGTCGCGCACGCACAGGGCGAGCGCCTTGAAGATCGCCTCCGCCTCGTGGTGACGGTTGCCGCGGGAAAGCAGTTTTACATAGAGGTTGCACCCCGCGTGCGCGGTGAAGGCGCGCAAAAATTCCTCCACGAGCTCCATATCGAAGTTGCCGACCTTGCCCGCGAGCGTATCCGCGAAGATGAGCGCGGGTCTGCCGCTGAAATCGACGGCGACCTGCGCGGCGGCGTCGTCCATGGGCACGATGTGGTCGGAAAAACGGGCGATGCCGCGTTTATCGCCGAGCGACGCTTTTACGCAGTCGCCGAGCGCGATGCCCACATCCTCCACGGTGTGGTGCGCGTCCACCTGAAGATCGCCCTTGCATACAAGTTTTACGTTGAGTTTTCCGTGTACCGTGAGCAGTTCGAGCATGTGGTCGAAAAAGCCCACGCCCGTCGAGATCTCCGCCCTGCCCGCGCCGTCAAGCTCCAAGGAGAGCGCAATATCCGTCTCCTTCGTCCTGCGCGAAACCTCAGCCCTTCTCATTTGTTCTCCTCCATATCGTTCAGCCGTATCGCGACGGCGTTTGCGTGCGCGTCAAGCCCCTCGCTCTTCGCAAGGCGGATGATATCCGCCCCGTCGGCAAGGAGCGCCTCTTTCGTATAGGAGATCACGCTCATTTTGCGCGTGAAAACGTCCTCGTTGAGCACCTGAAAGAACTTGGCGCTGCCCGACGTGGGAAGGATGTGATCGGGCCCCGCGAAGTAGTCGCCCACGGGCTCGGGCGTATAGCCGCCCATGAACACCGCCCCCGCGTTCCTGATCTGAGGCAGGAGCGCCGCGGGATCGGCGACGTACAGCTCGAGGTGTTCGGGCGCGATCGTGTTGGCGATCCTGCAGGCGCTCTCGAGCGAATCTGCGACGATGATGCCGCCGCCGCTCTCGACGGACTTCCTCGCGATGGGCTCGCGCGGAAGTTTTTTGAGCTGCGCCTCCACCTCGGCGGCGATCTTTTCGGCGAGCGCGGCGTCCGTCGTGACGACGATGGCGCGGGCGAGCACGTCGTGCTCCGCCTGCGACAGGACGTCCGCCGCCACATAGGCGGGACGGGCGGAACTGTCCGCGATGATGAGGATCTCGCTTGGACCTGCGAGCATATCGATGCCCACCTGCCCGTAGACTTCCTTTTTGGCAAGGGTGACGTAGATGTTCCCGGGTCCGGCGATCACGTCCACCTTGGGCACGCTCTCCGTGCCGTACGCGAGCGCCGCGACCGCCTGCGCGCCGCCACACTTATACACTTCCGTCACGCCGCACGCCTTTGCCGCCGCCAACGTGTACGGGGAGACCTTCCCCTCCTTGGCGGGCGTTACGACGACGACGCGCTCCACTCCCGCCGCCTTGGCGGGGAGCACGCCCATGAGCACGGAGGAGGAAAGCGGCGCCGTGCCGCCGGGCACATAGATGCCCGCGCGCTCCACCGCGCGCACGACGTAACCCGTCGTTCTGCCGTCCTTGGTCTCCACCGTATCTCTGCGTCCGGCGCGGGCATGGTATGCGTAAATGTTGCCGATCGCCTTTTTCAGGCTCTCCAAAAACTCCGGTTCGACCGCGCGTTCCGCCGCCTCGAATTCCTCCTCGGAGACGCGGAAAGTCTCCTTGGTGAGCACGGTCTTATCGAACTTCTCCTCGTAGGCAAACACCGCTTCGTCGCCCCGCGCGCGGACGGCGGAAACGATCTCTTTGACCGCCGCGATCTCGCGGGTGCGTTCGTCGAACGCGCGCGTGATGAGTTCGCCGCAGTTTTCAGCGCTGTAAATTTTCATGCAAGGACCTCCCTGAGCTTTTCGACGAGAGGCGCGATCTCCTCCGATTTCGTCTTGAAACTCACTTTATTGGCGACGAGGCGCGCCGTGATGCCCGTGAAAATCTCCTCGAGCACGACGAGCCCGTTCGCCTTAAGGGTGGAGCCCGTCTGCACTACGTCTAAAATGACGTCCGCCAACCCCGTGACGGGCGCGAGCTCGATGGAGCCGTGCAGCGGGATGATCTCGATCTCCTCCCCTCTGTCTGCAAAAACTTTCTTTGCCGTGTTGACGTACTTGGTCGCCACGCGCAAATGGGCGTTGGTGAGCACGTCCTTCCGCGCGGGATAGCCCGCGATGCACAGGCGGCACTCGCCCATCCTTAAATCGAGCACTTCATACAGATCGCGCCCCTCTTCGATGAGCGTATCCTTGCCCACGATCCCGAGATCGGCGACGCCCGATTCCACATACACGGGTACATCGGCGGGCTTGACGAGAAAGAACCCGTACTTTTTATCGGCGCTCTCCAAAACGAGTTTGCGGGTATCCTCCGCGAGCACCGCGGTATCCACGCCGCAGGCGGCAAGCAGTTCCGCGCTCTTTTCGGCGAGCCGCCCCTTGGGAAGCGCAAACGTGATCATATTTTTTGCACCCCCTCTTTGGCGACGAAATATTTTTCTCCGGCGGGAAGGGCGGAGAGCCCGTCCGCGCCGTAATCGGCAAGCAGCGTTACGCGCTTGCCCGCGGCGGTGAGCGCTTTGCACAGTTCGTTTGCCGCGCCTTCCGCGCCCTTCTCGCAGGCGACGGCGCAATCGAGCGCGGGAGCGGCGGGAAGGTTGCCCTGCCGCTCGAGCGCGACGAGCACGCGTTTAAGCCCCATTGCAAACCCCACAGCGGGGATATGCTTTCCGAAATCGTCGGCAAGCGAATCGTAGCGCCCGCCGGAGAGCACGGGCACGCCGAGCTCCTTGACGAACCCCGAAAAGACGACGCCCGAATAGTACAGAAGATTTTTGACGGTGCCGAGATCGAAACAGATGTTCTTCCCGTACCCCATATCGACGAGAATGCGCCCGACTTCGCGCAGATGCGCGAGCGCCGAAAGCGCCTCCTTGTTGTCCGTGAGCGCCTCCGCGCGGTCAAACACCTCCACCCCGCCGAAGAGCGTGGGCAATGCGCGGACCGCGTCCAATGTGGCGCGTCCGGCGCCCGCCGCCCCGAGCACCCGCTCGGCGTTCATGCCGTCTTTGGCGTTGATGTGCGCGCGCACTTCCTCCGCCTGCGCGGAAGTCAGCCCGCAGCCCTCGAGGAGCCCTTTGAAATAGCCGACGTGCCCGATCTCGACGATGGGATCGGCGAGCCCCGCGGCGCGGGTGCAGTCGACGGCGAATGCGATCGTCTGCGCGTCGGAAAACGCGCCGCTCTCGCCGAGGCGCTCCACGCCCGCCTGAATGATCTCGCGGCTCTTCAGTCCGCCCGCGTTCTGAGCGTCCCACTTGTTTGCAAAGTAGTAGAGCCGCGCCTGCCCGCGCTCCAATTTGGTCGCCGCGATGCGGGAAATGGAGAGCGTTGCGTCGGGGCGCAGGACGAGGAGCTTTCCGTCGCCGTCGGTAAATTTGAACATGCGCTCCTCGGGAAGCGCGTTTTTGATCTGCGAATAGGTATCGTAATAGTCCACGGCGGCGGAGAGCACGGGCTCGTATCCGTTGCGTTCGAACAGTACGGAGAGCCCCTCTTTGATGTGATTGAGGATCCTGCACTCGGAGGGCAGGATATCCTGCACGCCCGTGGGTAATTTTCGGAAAGCCATTTTCCTCTCCCGAAGGTATTATTTCAGTTTACATTATATCATCAGCGCGCATAAAAAGTCAATGAAATGCAGAAAAAAAGCGTTTTATTGCATAAACAGGTTGTATTTTCACCCTTCCCGCCCGCCGCGCGGGCATATCGGCGCGCAATTTCTTGACAGAACGGCAAAAAAAAGGTATCATGTCTGCTGTGATTATCTGAACACGGAGATTTTTTACCATGAAACTCAAAAAATTCTTTTCCGTACCGCGCAACCTGACGGCGCTCATCGTATGGGCGGCGCTCATCGCGCTCACGCTCGGCGGATTTATATGGCGCACCGTGCAGTTTACGACCCAAGACTTTGAAACAAGTTGGTACATCCATAAAGTACAGCACACCGTTTTCGGGCTTTTGGGCATTTCCGCCATATTCGCCGCGGAGTTCGTGTTCCGTTTCCGCGCGCCCCTGCCCGTAGAGATCGGCATTTCGCTGTTCGCCTGCTCGGCAAACGTGCTCGGGAACGTGTACGGGCTCTACGGCTTGCTCGACGCATGGGATTGGATCCTGCACGCGCTCTCGGGCGTCATCTTCTCGGGAGCGGGGCTCGGATTGGCGCTCGTGCTGCTGCGGAATCAGCCCGCGGGTACGAGAAAGACCATATGCGTGCTGCTGTTTGCACTCCTCATCACACTCGCGCTCGGATACCTGTGGGAGCTGTTCGAATTCACGGTGGATACGATCTCCCCCACCTCGAGCGCGCAGGAGTGGGACAAGGGTCTGATCGAAGCCCTCCCCGACGGCACGTTCATCGTGACCGATAAGCGCGGGACGGCGCTCATCGATACGATGATGGATATGTTCCTGATGCTCTGCGGCGCGATCGTATTGCTCGTTCCCATGGCGGTGCTCTTCTTCAAAAAGCCCGCCGCCATGGAAGCGTTCGACTTCCGCCCCCTGCCGCCCTTCCGCAAAAAGGCAGCCGAAAAAGAGAACGCCGACCGCACAGAAAATTCCTGACCGTTCCTCAGAAAAAATCGTACAGCGCCCCGTGAGCCGAACAGCTCACGAGGCGCTTTTTCTATACATTATTATATATATGTATCCTGCACACCGTCTTGGAAAACGTCACCGCAAAAAAATGCCGCCCGCAGTACGCCGAAACGCATGCAGGCGGCAAAGGTTAAGGGGGAATGATGAGAATTGTCGAAGTTATTTTCCGCAAGAGCGGCAGGGCGCCGCTATACAAGATATTTTTTGCGGAGAAGCGCGATCTCCTCTTGTGTGATGCCGAGCGCCGTTCGGCAGTACTCCGTCACGCCGCCGTACATTTCTTTGAGCTTTTGCAGCATATAGCGGATATACAGCGGTTCGGATTTCATCATGACGAGAAGCACGGAACGCAGCCGCCGCGGCACGGGCACGAGCCAGAGCGCGATCTTCTGCCAGAAGCGCAGTTTCCGCTGAAAGGCGGCAGACGCAACATAGTCGGCAACGATCGCCTCTTCCCGCACGCCGAGCAGCCCTTCGAGGAGCATGGCGCACACGCCCGTTCGGTCCTTGCCCGCCGTGCAATGAAAGAGCACGCACCCTTCCGCATACGCGATCTCCCGCAAAAAGCGGGCGAGTTCCGCCTGCGACTCCGCACGGAACAGGATCTTACGGTACATATCGAGCATATATTCATCCGTATTGCAGTATTTCCGCTTGAAGATCCTGCTTTCGGCGAACATGAGCCGCGCCATGCTCGCCGCCTGCACGCAGTCGGCGTTTGCCGAGCAGAGGAGCGGGATCCCGACCTCTTCGGCAAATTCGAGGCGCGTACCGGGATGATCGGACTGTTCCATATCCGACCTGAGATCGATGACCTTGCTCACGCCGAGTTCGCGCAGGGCACACACCGTCGAGGGCGGAAGATTGCTCAGTTTGCCGCTGCGGATGAGCGCGCCGCGCCGCACCGCGCGCCCGTCCGAAGTGGGAAGCCCGCCTAAATCACGCGTATTGTTTAATTTTTTCAATCGAAGTCTCTCGACTTGCCTTGTCTTCTCCGCTTTCATCTTTCTTCTTTTTTTCGGCGGGCGTGTATGCCCCGAGTTTGACCTTGCGGCACAAAATACGATAGCCAAGCATCGTAACGGCGCCGCGCAGTTTCCACGGCATGAAATTTACGAGCGCCGCATAGGAACGGTAGCGCAGCCTGCGGTACAGCCGCTTATCGGTGCGTTTGATATGATCCCAAAGCGCCTGCAAATTCTCGCGGCGCTCAGGCGCGTCGTCGCCGCAGGTAAATGTGATCGTCGTCGCCATGAGGGCGTTCAGGGAATGGTACATGTAATTTTTCAGCCCTTTGGGGAGTTTCTCGAGCGCATCCCAACGATATGCGTCCGTCATGCGGCGCATAACGCGCAGTTGCTGCTCATACCGCTTGACAAAATTCCTCCTGTTGACGGACTGATCGTCGCGGCCGATAAAGTAATGGTAGAGATCGACGTCGAGATAAAAGAGCGTCTTTACAAAGGGCAGCGGCACATAGGCGTAAATGTTATCCACATAAAACGTATGCTCGGGGAGCACCATGCCGCTGCGGAGAAGCACCTCGCGCCTGTACAGCAGCGCGTGCATGAGCATCATGTGCGAAAAGCGGAATTTTTTCACGCGCTCCCAACCGAAAAAAGTTCCAACGGGGAGTTTTTTGCGGTAACTGCTCACATGGCGGGTCGCGTCCGATACGCGGTCGTATACGAAATTCGTGACGTAAAGATCGGGCGGCGTTCCCTCCGCGCGATGGCGGCGGATCGCGGCGAGAAGCGTCTGCAACGCGGACGCGTCCACCCAATCGTCCGAATCAACGACTTTGTAGTAGAGCCCCGCCGCCGCGCGCAGCCCCGCGTTCACGCCGGAGCCGTGCCCGCCGTTCGCCTTATCGATGACGCGGACGATCGCGGGGAATTTTTCCTCGTACTCCCGCGCAATGGAGAGCGTATCGTCCGACGAGCCGTCGTTGACGATGATGATCTCCATCTCCTCGCCGCCCGTGAGAAGGCTCTCGATACATCCGCGCATATACTTTGCCGAATTGAAGCAGGGAACTGCTACGCTGATAAGTTTTTCCGCCATAATTGTACCCCCTGTTGTTTTGCGGCGGTCATGCCGCCTCTTTTGCCTGTTTATTTTTGACTGCGTCGAACGCAGCTTCCTTCTCGCGTTTGACTGCAAGCGCCTCTTTTGCCTGTTCGAAGCTCTCTGCGATCGCCGCGTCGTTTTCCTTCTCTTTGGCGAGCGCCATATACCGCATTGCCGCGCTGTTGAAACGCGAACGCGCCTGTACGGCTTCCGCCTCGGCATTGCTGAGCGCCGCTTTCTGCGTAGCTGCCGCATACTTCTGCCGCGCTTTTTCCAACTTATCGCCCGTTACGCCCTTTGCCTCGAGACGGTCGCACTTTGCCTTGGCGCGCTTGGCGACCGCGTTGTTATCGGGGAAAATGATCATAAAGATAAAGAAGAAAATGACCATGCTCACGCCGCCCGTAAGGACGGTTTTGACGAGCCCCGCGACCGTTGCTAGCCCTTCGTTCCCGGGCAGATACCAACCCCAGCTCGTGAAAAAGACGTTGATAAATCCCCAGATCGCGAGCGTGAACACGGAGACGAGCACCCAGCCGATGAAATACCACATCGCCTGATACCACGGATTGCCGTGCGAACGGTATGTAATGTTGCGCTGCAGCGGGAAGTTGATACACTGCGCGGTAAATACCGCGATCTCATACGCAATAAAATACCCGAGTCCGTTCGTATCGCCTAAAATGATGTACGTTGCGCCGTTGTTGCTTGCAAAGCTGAGCACCGTTCCGGGCCAGCCCCACGCGCCGTTGTCGAGCGACGCGAACGCATAGGGAAGGAAGGTCATAACGATGAACTGCCAGATGGTGACGCCGTAGGAAAATACAAGAAAGAAAAACACCTTATAGATCCACGGGGAAAGTTTCGGATGACGGTCGCAATAGCCGTACCATTTTCCCAGCCACCAGCGCCATATTTTTTGGAAAAAACGCACGAACGCGTTTTGCGAAAGCGGTTTGAGTTCGCTCTGAATGTCCTGTTCGGTATATTCC
>DBGBVX010000039.1:0-8602 GCA_048370055.1 Candidatus Gallimonas sp.
TCTACCGCGTCGCTGATTTTCTGCGTCTGCGTTCCGAAATAGAACGCGATAACGACCGTGTAGACCGTCATAAACTCTTGGCTCGTCTGCCCGGTAATGGCGAGGTACGCGAATACCCCGGAGAGCAAGAGCGTGACGAGGCTCTTTACGCTCAAGAGAGCGCCGAGCCGCTTTACGATGATTTCTTTCATTTTGCTACCTCCTTTAGCAATCTCGTTTTGTTGCCGTGTCGTATGTAATTCCGCCGGTCGTGTTCTCGGCCTTGCTCTTATTGAGCGAGAACGAGAGCACGGTAGCGGTCGCGGCCTGTAAAAAGGCGATAAGGGCGGTCAAATACGGGAGCGAGCCGGTGTAGTTGTTGGCTACGGAAATCCGGCAGAGGTCGAGCGTCGTCATGGTCGATTTGTAGTCGATATAGAGGACGGCATAAACGAGGAGCTTTGAAAAGGAGAGATACCCCTTTGCAAAGCTCCATACCTCGAGCGCCCATTTTTTGAACTTCCGCCGCCGCGCCGCGCCTTTGCGGGCGGACATTATCCGTCCTCCCGCACCTCGCGCCCCTCGAGCCTGTCGATACGATGATGCGCCGACTTTGCCGAGCTCTCCACCGCCGACATACGCTCCGCCATGCCGATATAGCGCGCGTCCTGTGCGTCCTGCTTGCGCTCGATACGGTCGATGCCGCCTTTAATGTACCCGATTTCGGTTAGCATCGTGCCGGAGGACTTGCCCTCCTCCTCGCTGTCCTTTTTCGAGTTCCTATGAAAAGCGGCATAGCTTAACACGCCGCCGAGGATAGTCCCGAGGACTCCGATAATCGCTCCTACATAGTCCATTCTTAACCTCCGTTATAATTCGTAATAATCGAGTTTAACGGTCTGCTTTCCCGGCAATATGGGACACCCCCGAACGTGGTAAATCTCCCCGTCAACGATAACGCCCTCGCCCTCCGCCTCCGTGCATACGACATAGAGGCCGGGAGCGTCAAGCCTCACCCACAAGAGAGACTCCCGCCGCGCTATGATTTTGCCGTCGAGCTCGACCGTGTAGACCGCCGCGCTCATTCGATGAGCTTCCACCCCGCCGGGTACGCCGTCGGGGAGTATGCGTTTCCGTCGATAAGGCTCTCATACACGGAGCCGTTAAAGAGAACGCGGTCGCCCTTTTTGTATGCGTCGTGAGCGCCGGTCGGCTGTTTCCATTCGTCGTACCCGGTTGTCGGGTCTACCGTTACTCCGCTCCAAAGAGAGGCGGCGACCGGCGGAGTCCAATCGCTTTGCGACGTGTGCGCTTGTACGCAACGATAGAGCTTTCCGCCGTACTGCACTCTTGTCTCGACGGTGTACGCCTTGCCGTTCTCCCATGCCGGAAAAAGCTCGACGCACTCAAGCGCGGCCTCGTTGTCGAGCTCGAGCGCGGCGACTGCCCGCTCGATGATTGCCCGGAGCTTTTTCGCCTTTTCAACGGTAATCATTCCGCCGCACCCCCTAACAGAATATCGAGAACTTTATCGTTCTCGGCGAGCATGAGCGTACCGCTCACATTTTCCACGGAGCCGACCGGCTCGATACCGAGGAGCCCGCCGTCGGCGAAAGCGTAAACGAAGTCCTCGAGATATGTCGTCGTCTCGCCCGTCTCCTCGTCCTTGCGGTCGATTGCCGTCTTGATGCAAAAGCCCCCGGCCTCCGCCTCGTCGCACGGGACATAGCACCCGTTTTCGTGTAGGCGGACATAGACAACGGTATCGGAGTAGCCGACGACCTTTCCGCCGCTTTTGATAGCATACATACGTTATCCCTCCATTTTCGGCAGCTCTCCGAGCCGCTTTTTATAAAACTCCTCGAGTTCCTGCGTGTTCATCGTGCGGAGGAGGTTTTTCCAATACAGATTTTTCGCCCCCGCCCATTTCTCCGGGTCGAAGTCCGACGCGCCCTCGTGCTTGCCGTAATAGTGATAGAGGCCGTCGAGCATCTTTTGACGATACGCGCCCTCCGGCGTGTTTGGCCTAAAATGCTCCCATCCGTTTTCAGACGTTGCGGCGCAAATCTTCCGCCCGTCAGCGGCAAAGAGAAAGCCGTCCCGCTCCGTTACGGTCGTCCCGTATCGGAGGTTAAAGGCTCCGCCGATGCCCTCGGCCTTAAAACGCCGATAAACGACATATTCCATAGCTTACCCTCCCTTGAATAATTCACGATAGAGCCGCTCGACGCTCTGCTCCATGTGGTACGAGTGAAATCTTTTCATGTGTCCCCGCCATGACACGAGGGACGTTTCCACGTCCGCCGCCGTCATTCTGCCGGAGTCCACCCAACGCCGGAAAATGCGTAGCTTTTTCCTCATGTGCCGGATACCCTTGTACGTTGCCCGGCGGACGACTTTCCCGTTTGCGCCATATCGAAAGCGCACCTTGACGAATGTAAAGCCGCGCGTGAGCTTGATAATCTGCGTCTTTTTCGGATTGAGGCGGATACCGTGCTCGGCGCATAGCCGCCGGAGCTCCCGGAGGCAAATCTCGAGCTTTTCCTTTGACTCGCTGATGATACACCCGTCGTCCATATAGCGAGCGTAATACTTCATGCCGAGCACGTCCTTGATATAGTGGTCTATCCTGTTCGGCAGGGCGAGCGCGGCAATCTGTGAGACTTGGCTCCCGAGGCCGAGCCCCACGTCGCCGAAGTTCTGAATAAAATATTTCGAGAGCGCGACGAGGCGGTCGTCGATGCCGCTCCGCTCGAACTCTCGAAAAACGGGCTCATGCTGTGCCGTATCGAAATACTTTGAAAAATCGAATACGAGGACGTAGCCCTCCCGCCCGTGTTTTCTGTAATGCTCCGCGAGAAAGTGCGTCACCCGGGATACGGCGAAATCGTACCCTTTGCCGCGCAAGCTCGCTCCGTTGTCGTAAATGAATGACCGGGAGAGCATCGGCACGAGGCAGTAATCGCACAAGCACCGTTGTACGACGCGCTCGGAGATATGGACGCTCCGAATATGCCTCGGCTTTCCCCGCTCCACAATATCGAACTCGTAAAAGCCCTTGGAGCGGTATCTCCCGGCTATCAATTCCTCGTGTGTCTTTGTGACGTTGGCAAGCGAGGCGGCTTTGTATCGCTGTGTGCTCGCTTTCCACCCAACGCCACGGACGGAGGCACGGTAGCTCTCATAGAGCCGCTCGAATGAGAAAACCGTCTCGAAATCTCCGTACTCCCGGAGCGCGGCGGCTTTCTTTTTCATTCGTGCGGCCTTGCGACGCTGATACCGTGCCTCGCGTCGTTCTGCGCTGTTCATAAAATAAAAATACCTCGTACATTTCTTTCTCGGCGTGTTGTCTAAAATGCGAAACGGTGAGCCATGAAAGCACGGAAAACACGCACTCCGCACCCATGCAAGGAGCGTCCGGCTAACCGTATCGCGGTATATGTTTGTCCGACGGCGCGAGGCCGTCAGAGAGGTTATATTCCCCTTTTATATGGGGACTGCTTTCGCTCCGTGAGGAGTTATTCGGTCTGCCCCGTGTCGATATAAAATCCGGGCGCGAAGCCGAGGGAATAGTTCGCGTTGTTGTTGTTGACTGTCCCGTCGGTGTTCACATTCACGAAATTGTTGGAGTTGCTCGCATTCGGAGAACGGAGCCACCAATTAGCGGCGATGCGGAATATAACCTAATCACGCGGAGGATTAAGCTCGCGCCTTATCGCTCCGCTTGATTTTAGAGATTTGCGAGAGCTCGTCCGTAATGAGCTTTACCCACTCTTTGAGGACGTTCGGCGGTATCTTCTCATGGTTGACGGTCATATACGCGAGGTCGAGCACGTCGAGCATCGAGTTATAATAGCCCTGTGCCGTCTCGTAATACTCTTTCCGCCGCTGGATATTCCGGCGGCGTATCTCCTCGGGAGATTTCTCGTCAACGTAAATGAGGTTTGCCGTCTTTATCATGCGATAAGCCTCTCGCGCCGCGTTGTAGAGCGGCAAAGAAAAATAAAACGTGTAGCTTTTCGGCAGGATGCGGACGCGGTTGTATGTGAATACATAAATCTCGCGGGCGAGGTTGATATACTCCGCCGGGCTTTCGCCGCGTCTCGATTTTGGTACGGACATTTTCTTTCCTCCTCGCCGACTATGCGCCCATTGAGGGCGCAAGTCTCGATTTCCGAATTATACGCAAAAGCCGGGCGCGAAGCCGAGGGAACAGTACGCGTAGCTGTAGTAGACTGTCCCGTCGGTGACCACAGACACGAAACTGTAGGAGGAGCTCGCAAGCGGAGAACGGAGCCACCAATTAGCGGCGGTACTCGTGCCGTTGTGCTTGTACTTGATTTTGCTATTCCCGGCGGAATAATAGGCGTACTGCGCTTGCTTGCTCGCCTCGTTCGAGTTCGCTCTCGAAATGCTCCCGAAAACCTCGTACTCCGAGAGGAGGAAAAAGTAATCCGTCGTCGCCGTGACGTTGCTCGCCGCCGTACTTCCGCCGCCGGTGTTGTCCGTGTACTTGGTAACGGACTTGAGGACGGCACGGAGCGCCGCCGGAATGACTGCGATAATCGTCCCGGAATAGCTCGAGAGGCTCGTCCCGCAAATGTTTGTACGCATTTGCGAGCTTTTCCATCCGCCGGAGTTCGTGTTACTCGCGTTCATAACGAAATAGCCCGCACCCGGGGACGACCATCCGCTATCCGGGCCATATTGATTATCGCAGAAACACACGTCCGTACCGCCGGAGAGCGCGGTCTTTGCAAGCTGAAAATGGATGCGGTTTGCGCCCTCGACGCTTGCGTTATGGTTAAAGCCGATAATAAAAGCGTAGGTCGTGACATTCGAGAGCGAGAGCTTTCCGACCGTGCCGTTAAGCGTGACCGCCTTTCGGTCGCCGATGCTCCAATAGTTCGCGCCCTGTCCCGCGTCGGAAACGGACTTGATAACGCTCCACTCGTTATTGTTGAGCGTAGAGCTCACGAAAGAGAGCGTCAGCGAGTAGGAGGTCGCGGAGGAAACGACATTGACCGAGCCGCTCGTCGTCTGCCCGTTCTTTGTTGCCGTGACCGTGTACGCCCCCGTCTCCGTGACGGTGAAAACCGCCGTCCCGTTGCTCGTCTTTGTGGCGATTGTCGTCCCGCCCTTTTTCAGCGTGACGGATGCGCCGGAGTCTACGTTGACGGTAATCGTCGCGGAAAAGAACGTCAGCGCCACCGCGTAGCTATCGACGACGGAGACGTTTTTCGTGTCGGACGTTTGCCCGTTGAGTGTGGCCTTTACACTCCATGTACCGGCCTCCGGCAAGGAGAGGACGCACGAGCCGCCCGCCGCCGTGCCGTTTACCGTTTTCGAGCCCTTTGTCGCCGTGACCGCCGCTCCGCTCGTAACGGATACCACGAGGGAGAGCTCGACTCCGGGCTTGCTGACTGCGTTTGTTCTACCAATCATTTTTAACTCACCGCCTTAATACAAGTAATGCTCTGCACCGTGATAGCCGCCGTCGGCTTTGTCGCGGCGTAGATTTTGACCGTCCCGCTCCCGGAGAGAGCGACCGGCGCAAAGTTTCCGCTCGCGGCCTCTGTCGCACCGAACACGACCTCGGGGACGTGGCTCGCCGTCACGCCGGGGCAGGCGATAGAGGCGGCATAGGGATACGCCGCGTATGTGCTGTCGCTCACCCATGCAGATGCGGCGACGGACACGCCGGAGAAAATCTTTGCCTCGGCGTATCCCGCGTGAGCGTGGGAGGCGTTGGCAAAGTCGCCCGGCTTTTTGCCGCTGTCGGTCAGATTGCCGGAGGAGTCGAGCCCGGCGAAGTGTCCCGCCGTGACGTTCTTTACTTTGTCCGCCTTGCCTGTGTGGGTATGGCTCGCGTCGGCGAAGTCGCCCGGCTTTTTGCCGGAGTCGGTCAGATTGCCGGAGGAGTCGAGCCCGGCAAAGTGTCCCGCCGTGGCGCTCTTTACTTTGTCCGCCTTGCCTGTGTGGGTATGGCTCGCGTCGGCGAAGTCGCCCGGCTTTTTGCCGGAGTCGGTCAGATTGCCGGAGGAGTCGAGCCCGGCAAAGTTGCCCGCCGTCGGTGAGGCGGCTTTCTCGGCCTTGCCCTCGTTGAGCTTCTTAATATTTTCCTGCATGGCGGTTTGGTCTGCCGCCGTGAAATATCGGGCGATAACGTCGCCCGCCGACCATGCCCGGGCGGTCGTGCCGTTCTGCGCTCGCGTTACGGTGAGCACGTTCCCGTTCTTTGCGGTCATAAGCACCGTTTCCGCCGTGGAGCCGTCCGCTCCAATCGTGAGCAAGTTCGGAGCCTCCGGCAGTACGGAGCCGTCAACGACGTTTACGGTCGTACCCGCCGCCGTCAGCGCGCCGGAGAGCGAAGTCTCCGGGGAGTTGGCTTGCGCCGGGTACATTGTCACTAATTCGGACATATTCTTTCCTCCTTTTAGTAGTCCCCGCCGCCGCGAGAATTACAGAATGTTTGAGCGAATACCGCGCCCACGATACGACTCATGTTATCGGGGAGTATCTCTATCGAGTGCCACGAGTTACGGCGTATCTTCCCGCTCGAGTCCGTGGCGAGATACTTCACAATGTCGATATTGCTATACGAGGACGGCGCGGGTATCTCTTTGCCGTCTACCTTGATAGTCGCTTTCGAGGCTCGTTGTCCCTCGTAGATGCCGAACTCGATAGCGTGGGTATGGTCTTTTACGGTGTGGGTATGGTCTTTCACCGTATGCGTATGCGCCCTTACCGTGTGCGTATGGTCGTAGACCTCGTGTGTATGTGCGGAAATCCTGTGCGTGTGCGCCGGATGCGTATGCGCGCCCGACCAAATGAACGTCTCGTACCCGTCAACGGTTTTCCCGTCGCTTGTCGTTGCAAGGCGGGCGTGTTGAGAAATGCCGTGGTTATGCACGGCCTGTCCGTTCGTCTCACTCGGGAGCACGTTCGAGGACTCGAGCGCCGTTCCGCCGGAGGTCTGCCCGCCGCCGGAGCTCGTTGTCTGCCCGCCGCCGGAGGAGGTCGTTTGTCCACCGCCGCCGCCGATAGCTTTCTCATACGCCCGGAACGCCTCGAACTCGATATTGAGGAGCATTTTGTTAATGCGTACCACCGAGTCGGAGATATAGAGTTGCAGTTTCGCCGGATGCGTTGCGTCGGCGTTATCCGAGAAATTATAGATTTGTTGGTTGGTCGCGCCCTGTGCGTATGTCTCGGAAATGAGGGCGCGGCTCTGCAAGTCGGAAATACTGCCCGCTATATCCTGCGTCTTGTTGGCAATCGTTACCGTGACGTTTCCCGGGTCGCCCTCTGCATCCGCTTTCTCAACGCGGACGATGCGGGTACGGAGGTTAATTCCGTCGGCCTCGTCCACGACGCGGACGATTTCGCCCGGGCGGAACTTTGAGAACTTGTCGCCGGTCAGCCGGTGGAGGTCGATAGCGCCGATTTCATAGCTCACATACGGCTCCTTGAGCCCGGCGAGTATCTGCTCGGCGTATGCCTTGAGGTTTTCCGCCACTTGATACCGCGAGTCTACGAGGATAGTCGAACACAAGCCGTATCGCTCGATGCTTAAAGCGTCCTCGACGTATGGAACGCCGCCGTTCGCCGACTCTATCGTCAGTTGGTTTACACCCTCGCCGTATCCGAGCGCATAGACGCGGTTTGCGATACTGGTCGCGTCCGTCGTCTTTTTGATGTTCGTCATATTCTTTGCGTATCGGATTTCGCTTTTGAGTGCCTCCGTCGGCACGGTGAGCGAGAGCGTCCACGGGTAGACGGTCGTATCCCACGACCAAAGGTATTCACTATCGAAGCACTCCGGCACGGCAAAGAGCGCCGCGAGGAGCGTCGAGTTTTCCCAATTATATTCAAAATAGCGTTTGAAATCGCAAGCCCCGAGTTTCCAGTTTTGCCGGGTCTGCCGGGCGAGAATGTAATTGAGAACGTCGGCAGTCTTTACGCCGGAGCCGCCGCATTGATGATACTGAAAGAGAACGTCGGAGAGGAGCGTAGCGAGGACGTGCTCGCAATCATAATAGCGAGTCGCGCCGTTGCTCCGCTCCATATCCTCCCCGATGATGCGGAAAAGGTCGATACGCTCGTCTCCGTCGAAAATCTCGACGAAGTTCAGCGGCGTACAATAGGCGTTTTTCGGGTCGTCCGCCGGGAGCGTAAAGGTCGCCGTCCATAGGGAATTAGTCTCGAGGCCGTAGCCGACGGCGAGCGCGTTGTCGAGGTAGGCGAGCCGCTTCATATCGCGGTTGAAAATCTGCGGCTTTGCCATCATAACCACCTATCTTTCCACAAGATTTTAACGTCTGCGGTCGTGCCGCCCTCGACGATAATATCGTTCTCGCCCGGTTGGAGCTTGAAAAATGCGCTATCGTCGCTCACGCGGTCGATGATGTTCGCGCCGTTGAGCGTTACGGTCATGTGCTCCGTGTCGATAATAAGCTCGTCTCCGGCGACCATGTTCACGCCCTCAATTACCATAGTGACGGAGCCGTAGGTCGAAACGCCCGTACCGCTCGCCGTTGCTACGGCCTCCGCAAGCGCGGAGAAAAAGAGAGTGCGGATATAGTCGCCGACGCTCCCGGCCTCCGCCTCCGCGAGCGCGGAG
>DBGBVX010000040.1:0-26834 GCA_048370055.1 Candidatus Gallimonas sp.
TGGGAAGTTCCGCCCTTGCCGTTGCGCAAGCCGCAAAGCAGGGAATGGTGAGCATGTTGAAGGCGATGAAGGAGATAAGTCCCGGAATGCCGATCCCCGTACCTTGGATCATGGCGGTGACCTCCGAAACGCCGTCCTCCGTGGAGATGAGCGAGCCCGCGATGACCGCCGCAAGAGACCCGAAGGTCGCGATGACGTTTTCCTTCGCCACAAGCCCCGTAATGGCGGCGACGGCGAACACCCAACCGAACTCGGCGCCAAGCTGCGAACCGAAGCCGAGCGGCGTGAAGAGCGGCTGAATGAGCATGCCGATCGATCCGAGGATGCTCTCGTTCATGCGGAGGTTGTCGCCGTCCTCGTTGATGAGGAACTGCCAGCTCCAGTTGAAGCTCGAAAGGAACCAGATGATGATGGTCGAGGCGAGGATGATGGTGAACGCCTTCTTGATATAGTGTTTCGTCTTATCCCACAGGTGCACCATCAGGCTTTGGAACCGAGGCGCGTGATATGCGGGGAGCTCCATGATGAAGGGAGGCACTTCTCCGCGCATCGTCGTCGAGCGCATGAGGATGACGGTGACGATCGCCGTGCAGATACCCAAAAGGTACATGCACATGGTGATGACGTCCGCGTTCCCTACGCCGTAGTATGCGACGATGGCGCCCGCGACCGCGGTCAGGATGGGCAATTTCGCCCCGCACGAGAAGAAGGGTATGACGCGGACGGTGGAGGTGCGCTCCTTGTCGTCGGCGAGCGTGCGGGAGTTGATCATTGCGGGCAGCGAGCAGCCGAAGCCCATGACCATGGGCATGAACGCCCTGCCGGAGAGCCCGAACTTGCGGAAGATACGGTCGAGGATGAACGCGATACGCGCCATATAGCCGGTATCTTCGAGGATGGAGAAGAACAGGAAGAGCGTGAGGATCTGCGGGATAAACCCGAGTACCGCGAACACGCCGCCTAAAACGCCGTCGACGATAAAGCTGCCGACCCACGCGGGTGCATTGGCGCATGCCATTTCCGCAAGCACGTTGATCCATTCGAGCACCCAATTGAGGAGGTTCGTGAGGATCACGCCCGGTGAGAATACCGCGCCGTCGTAGAAGCATGCGAGCAGCGTGACCGCGCCGTTCTCCGTATTCATGCCGAGCTCTTCGAGCGTGGGAAGCCCCCCTGCGATCGCGCTGATGTAGAAGAGATCTTCCGAGAACGTGAGGTGGAAGATGACAAAGAGGATGACGATAAAGATGGGAATACCCCATATGCGGTGCGTAAGCACCTTATCCGCCTTGTCGCTCTTGGTGAGTTTTTCCCCCTTTGCGCCCTTATGGGTATAGGCGGAGGAATAGTTTGCCGAAATGTACTTGTAGCGCGCGTCTGCGACGACCGCCTCGAGATCGGTCCCGAAGGTATCGTCTTTGAAGGTGGACTTGAACTCATCCACCATTTTGACGAGTTCGGGGTGCATCTGCGTCTCGATCTCGTCCATCTCGGAGAGTTTGACCGCGTGGAAGAGCGGCGCGCCCACGCCCTGCGCCTTGAGCGCGATGTTGACGTCCTGCACGAGGTGTGCGATGGGCGAATCTTTGAGGACGGTGACCCCCTCGCGCCCCTTGTCGGAGACGGAGATGGCTCTGTCCATGAGTTCCTTGATGCCCGTTCCCCTGAGCGCCGAGATGGCGACGACGGGAAGCCCGATCTTCTCTTCAAGGAGCTTTGCGTCGATGGTATCGCCCGTCTTTTCCACCGCGTCCATCATGTTGAGCGCGATGACGATGGGAACGTCGATCTCCATGAGCTGCGTGGTGAGGTAGAGGTTGCGCTCGAGGTTGGTCGCGTCTACGATGTTGATGACGCACGCGGGCTTTTCTTCGAGAATAAAGTTCCGCGAGATGACCTCTTCGGGCGTATAGGGCGAGAGCGAGTAGATGCCGGGCAGATCGACGATCTGCACGGGCTCGGCGCCCTTTTTGTATGTACCGACCTTTTTATCCACCGTGACGCCGGGCCAGTTGCCGACGTACGCCGTGGAGCCCGTGAGGAGGTTGAAAAGCGTGGTCTTCCCGCAGTTGGGGTTGCCCGCCAAGGCAAACTGCTTCATTTTTTCACCTCCATCGTCACGCATGCCGCCTCCGTTTTGCGGAGCGTCAGCTCATAGCCGCGCAGGGTGATCTCGATGGGATCTCCGAGCGGAGCTTTTTTGCGCATCACGACTTCCGCGCCGGGCGTAACGCCCATATCGAAGAGCCGCCTTCTGACGCGCCCCTCCCCCGCGACGGCGACGATGACGCCTTTCTCGCCGGGGACGAAATCCTCCAACAATTTTTGCATAGCTGCTTATCGTACCTCCAAAAAATAGATACACGTTATTGCGTTACGCGACATAGATATGCGCGGCAACGTTCCTGTCGAGGGCGAGCCTGCCCTCCTTCACGCGGCAGACGGTGCTCCCGCCCGCCGAAGAAAGCACCGTCACCGTGGCGTCGACGAGAAGCCCGAGATTGGCAAGGTGCTTTTTCGTCTTATCATCGGCGACGATCTTCACAATCTTCACTTCCTGCCCGATGGGCGCAAGAACTAACGGCATGTTACATCTCCTTTCACGCCGCCCTCCGCGGCGAGGTTCGCATACGCGAACTAATCTTCCTTTGCATTATCGGTTCGCCTTTGCGAACTACGGCATTATTCTATCACGAAGTTTTCATCCTGTCAACCGTTTGAACGGATGTTTTTCAAAAAAGTTCAGGTTTGCGAACATTTTTTCCGACCGCGCGGAACGCACGGCGGAAAAGCCGCGCGTTCCGCGCGGTTCTTTTCCAATACGATGCCCGCAGCATAAACATGCGGGCGGCGATACGCCGCCCGCAGACCGATACGACCTAACGCGCAAGATCTTTGAAAAATTCGTACACTTCCGCCTCCGTGGGGAAACAGGCGATGTAACGGTAATCCCCCATGGCGGGCGCGAGCGCTTTATCCACCTCGCCGTACTCTTTGAGGCGCGACCCGTATTTTTGCATGACCGCCTCGTGCGGGAGCGCGTAGCAGCGCCCCCTGCGCCGCCCGATGAACGCGCAGTAAGAACTCCCGTGCCGCGCGACCGCGGGCGCAGCGCCCGCCACCATATCCGCCCAGATCTGATAGACGTCTACGCCGTTGGCGTAGTTCATCATGTCGGGCGAACAGCCGCCCGAGGGGCGCATGTTGACCTCGAGCGCGACGATATCCCCCTTTTTGCCGAGATGACAGTCCGTATTCAGGCGGAAAAACTCGAAATGCACGAAGCGGCTCTTCACGCCGAAGGACTTCACCGCCGCCCTGCCCTTGGCGCGCACTTCCTCGGAGAGCTCCTTTACGATATAGAAACAGCTCTCCGTGCGCTCGTTCACCACATCCATGAGCGACCCGGGCGTGACGTTGCCCGTCTCGAACACGGGCTGCCCCGCGCCGTCGATGATCGCGTCGTACGAGCAGATGGTGCCGTCGATAAACTCCTCCATGATGTAGCCCGTATGCCCCGCCGCGAAAAAGTTTTTCAGATCCTCCTCGCATGCGATGCGGTAGGTCGCGTTTGCGCCCACGCCGTTATCGGGCTTGACGACGGCGCGACCGACCTCTTTGAGAAACGCCGCGCAAGCCGCATAGTCCTCCGCCATGCAGTAGCGCGCGACGGGGATGCCCGCGGCTTCATAGCGCGCCTTCATCTTGGATTTATACTTGACGGGCGGCATATCGGCGGAGCGGAACCCCGTAGAGATATTAAAGTCGTCGCGCAGGCGCGCGTTCTGTTCCAACCAATATTCGTTGTTGCTCTCGAGCCAGTCGATCCTGCCGTACCGGAAGGCGAAGAAGGCGACGGCGCGGTAGACCTCGTCGTAATTTTCAAGCGAGCCCACCCGGTAATACTCCGTGAGCGCCGCTTTGAGCTCCGCCCGGAGTTCTTCGTAAGGGCAGTCGCCGATCCCCAAAACGTTGAGCCCGCGCTCCTTCAGCGCGGCGCAGAACCGCCAATAACTCTCCGGAAAGTTCGGAGAAAGAAAGATAAAGTTTTTCATATCCGTACCCCCTCGCGGCGACTCCCGCCGCGCATCCGACCTGTAAAACTCAGTCCCGCACCGTAAATCCCAAAAAACGCATCGCCGCGGGAAGGCGCTTGCGCCATGCTTTTTCGGTATGCTTGGCGCCCCCGATCATTTCGAACACATATTCGCCGCCCCATTCCCCGAGCGCCGCTTCGACCGCCGCAAGCGCGGGGCGCTGACCGGGAAAGAGCGCGCTGATCTCCGCCGTGCCGTAATCGAAGTACAGCGCCGCGTCGGGCGCGAACTTTTTCACGAGCGCCGCGCTCTTTTGCGGATCCGTCCAAACAGCGGCGGACATGGAAACGGCGCGGGAAAAGAGATGCCCGTACTCCGCAAGCGCGTACATCGCCATGAGCCCGCCCATCGAACTGCCCATGATAAAGGTGTGGGCGCGGTCGGCGAGAGTGTCATACTTGCCGTCGATATACGGTTTCAGCGTGCCCGTGAGCCAGTCCATGTATGTTTTCCCCTTCCCTTCGGAGCGGATCTCCCCGTTCACGCGGAAGGGAAAGGGCGAATATTCGGTGAGCCTGTTCGCCTTATCGCACGCGACGCCGACGGCGATGAGCGGGATGCCGTTCGCCTCGAGAAATTCCCCGAGCCGCAGGCTCCCGCCGTAGGGAGAGCGTTCGTCGAAAAAGGCGGACTGACCGTCGAAGAGATAGAGCACGGCGCAGGGCGCCCCGACCTTGGGCAGATATACGGAGACGGTGCGCGCCTCGTCGCCCGCAGGGGCGGGCACGATCATGGAAAATTCTTCAATCATTTGCAAATATTATATACTTCTCCAAAAAAATTGTCAAGATTGCTCCGACAAAATGTACTTTTCCGCGCCAAAAAACGCTGCGATTTCTTGACAATCTTCCCATTCATTGTTATAATTTGTCACAGGAGAGTATGACATGATCGAAATTCAGGAAGTAAAAACGCGCAAACAGCGCAGGACGTTTGTGCAGTTTCCGCTCAGACTCTATAAGGACAACCCCTATTTCGTTCCGCCCCTCTATGCCGACGAAATGAAGATCTTCCGCCCCGACTACCACTATTACGACGACGCGGAAGCGGTGTACTACCTTGCATACCGCGGCAAAGAAGCCGTCGGGCGGATCTCGGGCATTTTGCACCGCAAGAGCAATGAAAAATGGCAGCAAAAACGCGTCCGCTTTACGCGGTTCGACTGCATCGACGATCAGGAGGTCGCAAACGCCCTCTTCGGCGCGGTGGAATCGTGGGCGAAGCGCAAGGGCATGGAAGAGGTCGTGGGCCCGCTCGGATTTTCCGACTTGGAGCGCGAGGGGCTGCTCATCGAGGGATTCGAGGAGCTTTCCACCTTCGAAGAGCAGTATAACTACCCCTACTATCAAAAGCTCATCGAAAATCTCGGGTATACGAAGGAAGTCGATTGGATCGAGCACAAACTCTACGCTCCCGAAACGCCCGACCCGCGCATCCGCGAGATGCGCGAAAAACTGCTGAAACGGTTCAACCTGCACATGAGGCGACGCAAAGACGGCGAACGAATTCATCCGGCGCTACAAGGACGACTTCTTCCGCATCCTCGACGACACTTACGCCGATATCTACGGCACGGTGCCCTTCACCGAGAAGATGAAAAAGGAGCTCGTGAAAAACTTCAAACTGCTCATCGACGTGCGCTACGTCGCCATGATCCTCGACGAAA
Organism: Candidatus Gallimonas sp.; assembly: GCA_048370055.1. Classification (GTDB taxonomy): domain Bacteria; phylum Bacillota; class Clostridia; order Christensenellales; family Borkfalkiaceae; genus Gallimonas. Next base: position 5,764 of record DBGBVX010000040.1, read on the forward strand.
ACGAAAAGCCCGTATGTTTCGGGCTCTGCTTCCCCTCCATTGCGAAAGCGGTGCAAAAATCGGGCGGACGGCTCACGCTGCCCACCATTTTCCGCGTGCTCAGATCGGTCAAAAAGCCCGAGATCATCGACCTCGCGCTCATCGGCGTCGTGCCCGCATACCGCGGCGTGAGCCTCGTGATGATCGACGAGATCATGCGCATGCTCACGCAGGGCACGGCGCAGTACTGCGAAACCAACCTCAACCTCGAAGATAATTACAGCATCCATAACCTTTGGAAGAATTTTAGCAGCGTTCAACACAAGCGCAGAAGAGCGTTCGTGAAAAAAATCTGATCAGACCGTAAAAAGCGATAAACACGCAATAAGCCGCGCGGCGCTCCCAAGGGAGCGCCGCGCGGCTTGTTTTCCGTCCGCAGAAAAACGAGCGGTTCAGTTCCTTTTATACACGCAGGCGGTGTGCGGCGGCAGGTAGATATCGTTGAGATTGCGCACCTGCCCGTCGAGGAGATCGATTCCCTCCGCCTCCTCCACGCGCACGGTGCAGTCGCCGTCGCCGATGTTGACGGCGACGATCATCTTTTCCCCGTTCCACTCACGCACGAAGGAAAAGTTGGTATTCATGCAGGTCGCCTTGGCATAGGTGCCGTAGCTGAGCGCGGGGCAGCTTTTCCGGATCGCGGCAAGTTTTCTGATGTGCGCGACGAGCTCGGGATGCGCGGTCTTATCGATATCGTCGATGCAGGGACGGAGCTTATAGTCGAGGTCGGACTTATCCCCTTCGATGCCGAACTCCGAGCCGTAATACACGCAGGGGATCCCGGGCATCGTGAAAAGAAGCGTATAGAGGTTGAGCAGGTTCGCCTTGTTTTTCAGCGCGGTGCAGGCGCGCTCGACGTCGTGATTATCCACAAAGTTCAAAAGGTGTTTGCCCTTGAAGAGCGCCCACGGCGTATCGGCGAACAGGCGGCTCATGGAGTGCTCGATCTCGAAGAGGTTGTTCGAATTGAACGCCGAGATCATGCTGCGGAATCCCTCGTAATTGGTGATGGAATCGAGGCGCTCGGGGCAGACGTTCTGCTGAAAATTGTTGTTGTGGATGACCTCGCCGACGAGGAAAAATTCCGCCTTTTCAGCGTTGACCGTGCGGCGCAAAAGCTCCATGAACCACGGCGGGAGCAGATAGCTCACGTCGAGGCGAAGCCCGTCGATGCCGAACTCTCTGATCCAAAAGCGCACTGCGTCCATGAGATAGTTCTGCACGTCCTCGTTCTCAAGCCGCAGTTTGACGAGTTCGGGGTGCCCTTCCCAATTTTCATAGTCAAGCCCGTCGTTATAGCGAGAATTTCCCCAAAAATTGATATTGAACCAAAAGCGGTAATCCGTCCCCCCCCGCTTCTGCAGCACCTCGCGGAAGGGCGGGAACATTCTGCCGACGTGGTTGAACACGCCGTCCAATACGACGCGGATGCCCGCTTCGTGGAATTTTTGCACGAGCACCTTAAACTCCCCGTTGGTGCCGAGGCGGCGGTCGATCTTATAAAAATCCACCGTGTCGTAGCCGTGGCGCTCGCTTTCGAAGAGCGGATTGAAGAGCACCGCGCCCACGCCGAGTTCTTTCAGGCGGGGGATCTCCGCCTCGATCTTTCCGAGACGGTGGCGCGTTTCGCCGAAGTCGTTTTCGCGCTCCGCCCCGCAGAATCCCAAAGGATAAATTTGGTAAAATACGCTTTCATCAAACCACATATTGTGTCATCTCCCTTTCCGTATCCTGTTTATTGTACCACAGGGCGGGGCGTTTGACAAGAGGGTTTTACAAATTTTATGGGGATTTTGCGGCGGGCGGCGGGCGGCGCGGCTTTCGCCGCGCGCGGCGAAAGCGCGCTTGATTTTGTTGCCTTTTGCGGAAAAACGCGCTATAATACTCACGGACGGACAGGATGGTATTTTATGCAGGATCTTACACAGTTTTTAAGCAGATTGCCTGAATTTCTCGAAAACTCCTATACCGCCTATCAGGCGGCGGAGGGCGCGCGAGCGCTCCTGACGGCGCAGGGCTTTTGCGAGCTCGACGAGCGCGCGCCGTGGAAAATAGAGCCGCGGGGAAAATACTTCGTCGTGCGCGGCGGGAGCGCCGTCATCGCCTTTACGGGCGGCGACGCAAAAGAGGGATTCAAGATCGTGGCGAGCCACACCGATTCCCCCTGTTTCAAGCTCAAAGAGAACGCGGCGCTCTCCGACGGAACGTACACCCGCCTGAATACCGAGCCGTACGGCGGCGGGCTTTGGTACACCTTCTTCGACCGCCCGCTCCGCCTTGCGGGGCGCGTGGTGCGGGAAGAGGACGGCGCGCTTAAAGCGCAGTCATTCGTGAGCGCGTTCACCGTATCCCTCCCCTCCCTCGCCGTACACCTCAACCGCGACGCGAACGAGAAGTTCGCGCCCAACCTTCAGGAAAACCTGCCCCTTCTTACGCTTGGCGGAAAGGCGCTTGCGGAGCTGCTCGGCAGCCCCGTCTCCTACGATCTGTTCGCCGCCTGCGCGGAAAAGCCCTACCTTTGGGGCGCGGAAAACGAATTTTTCTCCGCCCCGCGGCTTGACAATCTCGCGAGCGTATACGCGTCCCTGCACACGCTCTCCCAAAGCCGCACGGCGGGCGTGTGCGTTGCCGCCTGCCTTGACAGCGAGGAGATCGGCAGCCGCACGCGCACGGGCGCCGCGAGCGACTTTTTGCGCGCCGTGCTCACGCGTATTGCCGAGGCGCAGGGACTGACGCAGGCTGAATACTGCGCGGCGCTCGCCGCCTCCTTCTGCATCTCGCTCGACAACGCGCAGGGCTTCCACCCCAATTATCCCGCGAAATTCGACCCCGCCGACCGCGCCTACCTCGGCAAGGGCGTGGCGCTCAAGGCGCACGCCAACGGAGCGTACGCGACGGACGCCCTCTCCGCCGCCGTCGTCAAGACGGTGTTCAGGCGGGCGGGCGCGCCGCTGCAAACGTTTTACAACCGCTCGGATATGCGCAGCGGCTCGACGCTCGGCACCATCAGCCTCGGGCAGGCGGGCGTCCTCACCGCCGACATCGGGCTCCCGCAGCTCGCGATGCACTCCGCCGTGGAGACGATCGCCTGCGCCGACTACGCCGCCTTGGAGGCGGGGCTCTCCGCCTTCTGGCAAAGCGCTCTCCGCATCGACGGCGACCGCGCCGAGATCGGATAAAATTGCACAGCAAAAGGGGCGTCGGCACGAAATTCGTGCCGACGCCCCTTTTTGCAGCCAAAATATTCAGGCGTCCGTCTTTTTTTCGGGATCGACGGGCATCTGCGACTGTTCCACGATCTCCTGATAGTACTTATCCTCCGAAAAGTCGCGCGGGCGGGTATACTCGCCGCCGAGCGCCTCGATGGCGTACTTGAGCTCCTGATACTCGAGATAGTTGATGTCGTCGCGGTCGATGTACTCGAGGAGGACGGGCAGCGCGCGGTCGTCGCCGTAGGCGGCGAGGTAGCTTGCGTGCATGGGCACCTCGTCCCCCGTGCGGAATTCGCGCAGGAGGATCTCGAAAATACGGTCGTCCCGCTCCTTGCAGCGGGAGAGGATCTCGAGCATGCGTTCGCGCTCCACGCCGCTTTCGTACAGCGCGAGCGCCCGCTCCTTGGCGGCGTCGGCGCCGTTTTTGAGCTGTTCGCTGACGGCGTCCTTTACGTCCTCGTTCCCCTCGCGCACCAAAAGATCGAAATAGGCGGGAAAGGCGCGCGCGTTTTCGCCCGCGAGATTGACGGCGAACGTGACGAGCTCCTCGTTTTCGGAGGTGATGAGCGGCAGGAGCGCGTCGGGACAGCCACGCTTTTCGAGCTCGCGGCAGAGAAAATCGGAGACGGGCACGCCCTCCTCCACATGGCGGACGAGCGTTTCCACGAGTTCATCGTCGCTCATTCCGGCATAATAGCCCTTGGGCGTGTTGCCCGCTTTGGCGACGTAAGTATCGCCGAACTGCTTATACAGTTTGGGGATGATGTTCTCCCACTGTTTTTCGGTGTACTTGCCCGCGTTCATGTGCATGTATTCGTTGAGTTTTTCATCGAACAAGCCGTCGAAATCGATGAGTTTTTTCATATTCTTACCCGTGTGTATTTTATTTTCGGCTGCGCCGCAAACGCGGCGGTCACATCATGTAGTTGAGGATCTCCTCCACCACGAACTTATTCGCCTCGAACATGGAAACGATCTCGTCGAACTTGCGTTCGCCGCCCTCGAGGCGGGATTCCCGATAGATCGCCGCGGCAAGCGCCGCGCGTTCGTCGCAATAGGAGAGCGCGTCGCACTCCTCGAGCGTGAGGTAGATATCCTCCGCCGCCGCACAGATCTTGCCCGCGTTCTCCTCGCTGAGCACGGCGAACTTGGCGTAGACGTCGGCAAACGCTTTCAGGAAGGGCTCCTTCTTTTTTTCGCCGATCTCGAGCGCGTGGGTGACGTACTCTTTATAGATGTTGCACAGCACCACGCCGAAGGAATCCTCCTCGTTGCGCATGGCGAGCGTGTGCATGATGGCGATCTTCACATATTCGTCGCCCGCGCTGTCCAAAAGCACGTCGCGCAGGAACTCGTCGGAACGCGTGCGGTCGGCGACGCGCACGGCGAGCAGCTTGAGCTTTTCGTCGCGCCCCTCCATCTCGTCGAACGCGAGGCGGAAAAATTCGTTGAGCTGCGGAAGTTCGGCGATGCGCCGCGCCTCGCGCTCCTCCATCGAGGCGGCGCCGAGCAGGAAGTTCGCCACGGCGGAGTATTCGTCCTCAGGCAGGCGGTAAAAATAGTTCATGGCGAAGGGCTGTCCGTCGCCGTCGCGGACGGTGCGCATGCGTTCGAGATAGTACGCCGCGACCGCCTTGCGCGGATATACCGTGGTGAGCAGTTCGAGCGCGCCGATCGCCTCGTCCGTCCTGCCCGTGCGCCATGCGGCGACGGCGAGGAAATAGAGCATCACCTCGTCGTAAGGGATCCTGTCGCGCAGCTTTGCGAGCGCGCGGTACGCCTCTTCGTCCAACCCCGTCTCGCACAGCGCCGTCGCGACGCGGTACAGATCGTCCGTCGCCTCCGTCGGAAGCGCCGCAAGCCGGCGGGCGACTTCCTTCGCCTCCTCCGTCTTTCCGCGCGCGCCGAGCACCGCGCAATAGGTGGTGAGCGCCTGCACGTTTTCGGGATGCACCGCGAGAAGCTCCCCGCACGCCTTCTCGGCGCCCTCTTCGTCGCCCAACATGAGCGTGCACATGGCGGCGAGCCCCGCCGCGGAGGGATAGTCGGAGCTCTCTTCATCGACGGAGAGCAGCGTTTCGCGCGCCTTTTCGAGCTCGCCCGATTTGAGCAGGGCAAGCCCTTCGGCAAGCACCTCCGGCTCGGGCGCCCCCGCCGCGCGCACAAGGCGCAGCCGCGGCGGCTTCGCGCGCTCGATCATGGAGCCGAGTTCGGCGATCGCCTCGGGCGGGATCTCGCCGTCCTCCGCAAAGGAACGGTGATAGTAGAGCGCGGACTGCATATCGTTGCCCATGTTCATAAAGGCGACCGCAAGCCCCTCGTACCCCTCGCCGAAGTCCGCCTCGTTGCAGACGTCGAGAAAGCGGAACCACGCGTCGGCGGCGAGCTGCCACAGCTCCATCGCCTCGTAGATATCGGCATAGAGCGCCTGCGCGTCCGCCCCCGGCGGGAAACGTTCGCTCCGCTTGTTGAGCATGGTGAGCGCCCCGAGGTAGTCGCCGTCCTGAAAGCGCCGCTCGGCGCTGTCGAGAAGATTTTCCTCGCTGAGTTCAAACTTTTGTACGTTATCCGTCATGAATTCTCCCCGAAGAGGCGCGCAACGTCCTCTCCGTCAAACGTATGGTCGGTATTGCAATAGTGACAGTGCACAACGATGTTCCCCTCTTCGCGCACGATCTGCTCCGCCTCCTCCCGCCCCATGGAGAGGATCGCGGACGCCGCCCGCTCCCGCGAACAGTGGCAGTGAAAGCGCACGTCGCGCACGGAGAGGTCTTTGATATCGAAATCGCGTAAAATGCGTTCCGCCCCCTCCCGTTCGATGACGGAAGAGAGCGCGGCATAGGCGCCGATCGCCCGCTCGGTGCGGCTGAGCGTCTCCTCGTCCGCGCCCGGGAGCGGCTGCAAAAACACGCCGCCCGCGCCGGAGCATGTTCCGTCGGGCGAGATCTTCACGCCGAGCGCGACGGCGGTCGGGCGCTGTTCGCTCGTCAGAAAATAGGCGGAGAAGTCCTCGGCGATCTCGCCCGAAACGAGCTCGCTCGTCCCCACGAAGGGGATGCCCGCGCCGTCGTCGCGGATGACGGTGAGCGTGCCCGATCTTCCGACGCAGGCGCCCACATCGAGCTTGCCGTCCGCGCGGGGCGGGAGCGCGACGTCGGGATGTTCGATGAACCCGCGGACGTTCAGCGCGCCGTCCGAACAGACGCCGATCTTCCCGCCTGCGCCGCCACCCGCGACGGAGACGGAGAGCGAACTCGAATCCTCTTTGAGCCAACTCGCAAGATAGGCGGTCGCCGTCATGGTGCGCCCGAGCGCAGCCGCCGCGACGGGCGAGAGGCGGTGGCGGCGGATCGCCTCGTTCACGAGCGCGGTCGTATCGAGCACGGCGAGCGATACAGCCTCGCCGAATACAAGCGCCTTATAGATCTTGCTCACAGTTTGCGGCATATAAAATTCAGCCTGTCGCTCCCGCACTTTTCCGCGCCGAGGTGCCCCTCGACGCGCAGCACATCAAGCCCCGCGCCCGCAAGCGCGGCGACAAGCGCATCCTCCTCGTGAATATATTGGATATGCCGTTCGTCAAAGCGGTCGAACGCGCCGTCCGCACGGCGCACGAAGAGCGTGACGTCAAGCTCCACCCTGTCCGCATACAGGTGCGAAAAGGCGAGATAGGTCACCTCGTCGCGGTCGTCCGCGAACATATTATTTGCAACTTTGGTGCGGAGTTTGTACGGGGAGCTCACATCCGCCCAAAAAATCCCCCCTTTTTTGAGGTTTGCCGCCGCGCGGCGGAATGCCGCGGGGAGTTTTTGCGGCATAATATAATTATAGCAATCGTTGGGCGCGAGGATAAAATCGAACTTCTCGCGCATGGAAAGGCGCGCGGCGTCCGCCTGCAGATAGCGTACCGAAACGCCCTCTCCGCGCGCAAGGCGGACGGCTTTGTCGAGCATGGGCAGGGAAAGATCGACGCCCGTCATCGAATATCCCGCCTTTGCGAGCGCGCGGCAAAACGCGCCGCTCCCGCACCCGACTTCCAATCCCGTTTTGCCCGCGCCGAGCGCGGCGAGCCCCGAAAGAAAATACTGCGACCATGCAGGATAGTCGCAGTCGTCGTTCAAGTATTCAAACCATTCCGAGAGATGATCGTATGCCTGCGTCATGGTCAGCGTTTGTTGAGCATCTTGGGCGGGGTCGGTTTTTTCTTCTTCTTTTTGCCGTCCTCGTCCTCGAGGGCGCGCTGCGCCTCTTCAAACTCGCGGTTGTACTCCACATAGCGCTCGTCGTTCTTGTGTTCCTCTTCGAACGCCTTGGTGTCCTCCTCGATCGCCTGCTTGCTCTCCTTGAGTTTTTGCAGATCGTCGCGCGAGAAGGATTCGGGGAGCTGATACACTTCGAGATCGTCGTCGATGGGCTTGATGGGACGGCAGACGAGCTTGCTCTTGCCCTGCGCCACGATCATGCGGCGGTATTCGCGCATGGCGGCGCTGTCTGCAGAGCTGTTGACCACGGCAGCCGCGGGACGGGGCGCCTTGTCCTTGTCCTTGTTGTAGAGCCCCCTGCCCGTCGCAATGCCCATGTTGGGGTTGACGAACTTATCGAACGCCCACTGCGAGTAGTCAAGCCACACGAGGAGCGCATAGGAAAACGCAAGGAAGATAAGAAGCAATATGCCGATGACGGTAAAGAAGGAACCGCCGAACATCGTAAGGAAGATGGGCCATGTGGCGCAGGCGGCAAAGAACACCGTCTGCGGGAAGGTGCCCACCGTCATCACGACGGCGTTGCGGAAGAGCGCCCACGGGCCCTGCTTGTAGCTGATGCCGAGCGAGATCATCCACAGCGCGACGAGAAGCGCGAACGCCATGAGGATATAGCCTACGATCTTGGAGGCGATGAGCCATCCCGTCATGGGAGAGCCCGCCGCGATCAGCCAATCGGCGAGGTTGCCCATCGTGCGCGCAAGGAACAGGAATATGGTGAAAAAGAGCACCGCTTCCAAAACGTTCCAATAGTTGCGCTTGATGCCGCGCAGAAAGTCGTTCGCGACGAAGATGCCCTCCGTCCAAATAAGGTTGCGGATGATATAGCCGCCGCCCGAGATCCCGAGCGCGGCAATGGCGCCCGCGGGGATAAAGAGCACAAAGAAGAGAAGGTCCATCTCGAACACCGTCATCTCCGCGACGCCCGAGACGTTGGGGATAACGGGATAGCCCACCCCGAGCCCCGCGCCGTAAGGTCCGATGATCTGCTGCGTGCCGAGCGCGAGAACGCGCCACACGATGACCGCGGCGAGCGGCAGGAATGTTACGAGCATGAGCAAGTTGACGAGCACGAGCTTGCCGAACCTGCCTTTGAAGATATCCCAAAAGAGCGCCCAACGGCTCGTGGGGAGCGTGCTGCGGGCGTAATCCTCGCTGCGCTCCTTGCCCTCAAGCCAACGGGCGATGAGTCCTTTCTTTTCTCTGTCTGCCATGAAGTTTCTCCGAAATAAAGTGCTTTGCTGCGGATACGGAAAACCGTTATCCCGCTTATTGTACTACAAATCGCAAAATATTTCAATTGAATTGAGCCAAATTCCTTGATTTTTATGTGACTGTATGGTAAAATTATCTCGCTAAAAAGAGGAGCGGCAGAACATGAGTACCGCGCGCGGAGGAAGAGAGTAAGGCTTTTCCGCTGCTTTACGCCCGCGGAAAAGGGTATCGCCGCCGAAGCGCGCCCACGCCTTATACGGCGCGCTGGGAGTACGGGAGAATACCTTTATTCCTGTCACCGCCCCCGGTGAAGCGCTTTTTCGGCACTACTGCGAAAGCGAGAGGAGCGGTTGCTTCTCTCTATTTTTTTACACGCCGCGCCCCGCGCGGAACAAGCATTATTCCATAAAAAGGAGAAACTCATATGCAGAAAAAAACTTACCGCGTCGGCGTCGTCGGCGCGACGGGCATGGTGGGTCAGCGCTTTGTGACCCTGCTCGACGGGCATCCCCTCTTCACCCCCGCGGCGCTCCTTGCGAGCGCGCGCTCGGCGGGCAAGAAATATCCCGAAGCCGTGGGCGACAAGTGGGCGATGAGCGTTCCCATTCCCGCATATGCGCAGGATATGAACGTGATGGACGCGGAGGCGGACGCGGAAAAGCTCGCGGGTAAGGTGGATTTCATCTTCTGCGCCGTGAATATGAAGAAGGACGAGATCAGGGCTTTGGAAGAAAAGTACGCAAAGCTCGAGATCCCCGTCGTCTCCAACAACTCGGCGCACCGCGGCACGCCCGACGTGCCCATGGTGATCCCCGAGATCAACGGTGACCACCTCGCCGTGATCGGGGCGCAGAGAGAGCGCCTCGGCACGAAGCGCGGGTTCATCGCGGTAAAGAGCAACTGCTCGCTGCAATCCTACGTTCCCCTGCTCCACCCCCTGAAAAAGTACGGCATCAAATGCGCCGCCGTGACGACCTATCAGGCGATCTCGGGCGCAGGCAAGACGTTTGCGACCATGCCGGAGATCGTGGATAACGTGATCCCTTACATCGGCGGCGAGGAACAGAAGAGCGAAGAAGAGCCCCTCAAAATTTGGGGTCATATCGAAAACGGCGCGATCGTCAACGCCGAAGGTCCCGTGATCACTTCGCAGTGCCTCAGGGTCCCCGTTTCCGACGGGCACACGGCGGCGGTGTTCGTCTCCTTCGAGAAAAAACCGACGAAGGAAGAGATCCTCAAAGCATGGGCGGAATATGCGGGCGAGCCGCAGGCGCTTGCCCTCCCCTCCGCGCCCAAACAGTTCATCCACTATTTCGAAGAGGATAACCGCCCGCAGCCCAAGCTCGACCGCATGACGGAGAACGGCATGGCTGTATGCGCGGGGAGACTGCGCGAAGACGTGCTCTTCGACTACAAGTTCATCGGGCTCTCGCACAACACGCTACGCGGCGCAGCGGGCGGCGCCGTCCTTTTGGCGGAACTGCTCGCGGCGAAGGGGTATTTTGACTGAAAGCGTTCACAAATTTTTGCGAGCAAAGGCTCGTAAAAATTCCGTGATCTGAGAGGACGGCTGCGGGCACGCCTTCGGCTAACCGCGCCTTCCTCTCTGCGGGCGAACCTCAGGGGCTTACAATTTAGTTCGCCCGCATTCACACCTTCCTGAAAGCCGCGTGAGCGGCAAATAGTGGCATGCTGCGGAAGGCAACCTTCCTTGTATTTGTGATTGATAGCAAAACGTCTTTTGCAACTATACGGCAAAAATCCTAAACCATAATTGAGGGAGTTTCAATGAGAGGATTCTTAAAAGGCAGCGCGACGGCGATGATCACACCGTTTACAGAGGACGGCGTGAATTTTGACGCGTTCGGCAAAATGATCGAATATCAGATCGAAAACGGCACGGACGCGCTCGTCGTGCTCGGCACTACGGGCGAGCCCGCCACAATGACGGAGGAAGAGAAGGAAGCGGTGATGCGCTTTGCCGTAAAGGCATGCGCGGGGCGCGCGAAGCTCATCTTCGGCACGGGCGGGAACAACACGGCAAAGGCGGTGCGCATGACCCGCCTCGCCGAAGAGATCGGCGCGGACGGCATCCTCGCCGTGACTCCTTACTACAATAAATGCACGCAGAACGGACTTATCGAGTACTACAAGGCGATCTGCGGCGCGACGAAACTCCCCGTCATCTGCTACAACGTGCCCTCCCGCACGGGTGTGAATATCCTGCCGGAGACGATGGAAAAGATCGCCGACATCCCCAACATGGCGGGCATCAAAGAGGCGAGCGGAAACATGGCGCAGGTGCTCGATACGGCGGTGCGCATCCGCTATAAGTGCGATCTGTATTCGGGCGAAGACGCGCTCAATCTGCCCATTCTGTGCGTGGGCGGCGCGGCGGTCATCTCCGTCGTTTCCAACCTCGTGCCCGCGCAGGTGAAACTGCTCACGAAGTGCGTGGAAAACGGAGATCTGATCGGCGCGAACAACGTGAACGATACCCTTCTGCCCCTCATCCACGCGTGCTTTACCGAGGTCAATCCCATCCCCGTAAAAGCCGGCATGAACATTCTCGGCTTTGACGCGGGCGTACCGCGCGCGCCGCTCACCCCCCTCGAGCCTGCGCACTGCGAACAGCTCAAAAAAGCCATTCAGGAAAACTACCTCGAGGTGAACGCATGAACATCATCCTTATCGGCGCATGCGGGCGCATGGGCAGGAACGTAACGGAAGTCGCGGCAGAGCGCGGCGTGAACATCGCCGCGGGGGTGGACGTCGTGCCCGCGCAGCTTTCATATCCCCTCTATTCCTCCCTCTCCGACGTGAAGGAAGGGGCGGACGCGGTGATCGACTTTTCCTCCGCAAGCGGGTTGGAGGATACGCTCGGTTGGTGCGAGGCGCGCGGCGTTCCCGTCGTCCTCGCGGCGACGGGCTATACGGAGGCGGACGAGGCGCGCATCCGCAGGGCGGCGGAAAAGATCGCCGTATTCAAGACGGGCAACCTCTCCCTCGGCGTCAATCTTTTGCAGATGCTCGCCAAAAAGGCGGCGCAGGTGCTCGGAGACGCGTTTGACGCGGAGATCATCGAACGGCACCACCACACCAAGAAGGACGCCCCCTCCGGCACGGCGCTCATGCTCGCAAAGAGCGTGAACGAAGGGTTCGGCGGCAACAAGGAGAACGTGTACGGGCGGCACGGGATGGTCGGCGAACGCAAACAGAGCGAGATCGGCATCCACGCCGTGCGCGGCGGCACCATCGTGGGCGAACACGAGGTGATGTTCGCGGGCGAGGACGAGATCATCACCCTCGCGCACTCAGCGCGCAGCCGCAAGGTGTTCGCGTCGGGCGCGCTCAAGGCGGCGGCATGGCTGTGCGGAAAGGCGCACGGGCTGTACGACATGAACGACCTGCTCGCAGGGATCGTATAAAATTTTGCAGATATCCGGCGGCGCATTGTTTTATGCGCCGCTTTTTGTATGCAATTTCTATGACATCGCCCCCTTCCTTCTCCAAACTGTTGATTTTTTCACAATTACGGAGTATACTATACTTGTTTCATGGATACGGAAGATAAGGGAGAGCGTTCGCATGATCATACAATACGGCAATTTTGCCTACTTTATTTATCCGATCTTTGTGGTCGCGTTCACCGTGGGCGTATATTTTCTGCTCAGGCGGCGGACGGAGCGCACAAAAAAGCTCGTGCTGCTCGCAATGATGCTCGTGAACATCCTGCAGCACTTCCTCAAAAAATTCATATACCCCCAATATTGGGGAACGGCGTTCGACTGGCGCATCTGCACGGCGTATAATCTGTGCGCCTTCCTCATCATCATCGCGCCCTTCGTATTGCTCGGCAAGAGCGCGCTTTGGAAGGATTTCCTCGTCCTCTTCGGCACGAACGCGGGCGTAGTGACGATGGCGGTCCCCTATTGGTACATCGGCGAGACGGTCTGGCAGTGGGATGTGTTCCGCTACTACTTCTGCCACGGGCTGCTCTCGTCGAGCTCCCTGCTCGTCGCCCTTCTCGGGCTGCACAAGCTCGATTGGCGGAACTTTTGGAAGATCCCCTTTCTGTTCTTCCTCTCCCTCATCCTCGTCTGCTTCAACGATATCGTCGTATGGGCGGTCAGGGGCGCGGAGGGAGACCTGTGGGAGGTGCTCTACGGCTACAATCCCTGCTGGCTCTTCCACCCCATCGAGCAGTTTGATTTTATCGTTCCCGTGATCGACTTCTTTACGCCCGACATCTTCATGGGCGATCTTACAACGGGCGAGCCATTCACGCCGCTTATGTGGTATTTCATCCCGATGTATCTGCTCATTGCCGTGCTTGCGTTCATCATCATGGCGCTTGCGAACCGCAAACGGTTTACGGAGGACTGGCGCACGTTCACCGCATGGCTGCGCCGCACGAAAGAGAAGCTGCGCAAAAAGAAGGCGGACGATACACAGGAATAACAAAAAGGGCTGCGCCGGAGCGCAGCCCTTTTTCAACAGAAAGAGTTATTTGAGTTTTGCAAGCAGCATGGAGGCGCCCGTTACGATACCGCCCACCATCATGAGATAGGCGCCCGCCGCGGGAGCGAAATTCGTACCGCCCAAATCGCCGCCGTCGAGCGTGGGGACCTGCCCTGCATACGTTGCCGCAAACACGATAACGAGCACCGCCATAACAATGACGAGCACTACGCCGATGATCTTCGCAAGCCCGCCCACGCGGACGATGCCGAGCGAACCGCAGACCGTGATCAGGCACGCAAGCGCTGTAAGAACGAGCGAGATGATCGCAAATACCTGCACGAGAACGATCTTCATATCGCCGTCCATCGTCGCTTCGATGACGGAATAATCTTCAAACAAGCCGCTGCCCTCAGACCTCGTTTCTCCGACCACCGTTAAGGACGATTCAAAGAAATCGACACACAGTCCGACTACCGCGAGGATCAGCCCGACGACGGACGCGATCATGAAAATGAGCCCGAAGAGCCCAAGCTTTTTTGCCTTTTTCTTTGCCATACATATTCTCCTTTTTTGGAAATTACACACATTATACAATAAACTCGGCAAAAATGGAATAGTTTGAACGCATTTTCTGAAAAAATTTTTATTGCTTTACAAAGTGGACAAATTTCCGCGTTCTCTTTACATCCGATAAATTTTATGATACAATCGCTGCGGAGGCAGGATATGACCTATCTTTCACACGTTTCATCTCCCATCGGGCGGCTCACGCTTTCAAGCGACGGCGAGGCGCTCACGGGGCTTTGGCTTGACGGACAGAAGTACTTTGCCGCTACCCTGCATGCTCCCGCCGACGAGCGGGAAGTTCCCGTGTTTGCCGAAGCGCGCCGTTGGCTGAACGAATACTTCGCGGGCGGTCAGCCCGCGTCCATGCCCCTGCTCCGCCCCGAAGGCACCCCCTTCCGCCGCGCGGTGTGGGAATTGCTCCTTGTGATCCCCTACGGCGAAACGCTCACCTACGGCGCGCTCGCCGCGCAGTATCGGGAGCGGTATCAAACGCCGACGTCCCCGCGCGCGATCGGCGGCGCCGTCGGACACAATCCCATCTCCGTACTCATCCCCTGCCACCGCGTCGTGGGGAGCGGCGGCGCGCTCACGGGATACGCGGGCGGCACAGACCGGAAAGCGTTTCTGCTTGCATTGGAAGCGGCGCATAAGGCGCGTTAGGGTGCGGCAGACATCAAAAAAGAGCCCCGCAGGGCTCTTTTTTATTTTGCAAGTTCCGCCCTGACCGCAGTGAGCGCGGCGGCGATCACGTCGTCCATATCGTAATATTTGTACTGCCCGAGCCTGCCGCCGAAGAGCACGTTCTTCTCCTTATCCGCGAGCGCGCGGTAACGTTCGTAGAGTTTTCCGTTCTTTTCGTCGTTGACGGGATAGTAGGGCTCGTCCCCCTTCTTCCACTCGGCGGAATACTCGCGCGAGATGACCGTTTTGGGCTGCGTTCCGAACTCGAAGTGTTTGTGCTCGATGACGCGCGTATAGGGTACGTCGCGGTCGGTATAGTTGATGACCGCGTTCCCCTGATAGTTGGGCGTATCCAAGACCTCCGTTTCAAAGCGCACGGAGCGGTACTCGAGCGCGCCGAAGCAGTAGTCGAAATATCTGTCGATGGCGCCCGTATAGATCACGCGCTTGGCGCGGGCGGTGAGATCCTCTCTCTCTTCAAAGAAGTCGCAGCCTAGGCGCACGTCGGCGTCCTCGAGCATCTTGGCGACCATGCGGGTATATCCGCCCACGGGGATGCCCTGATAGCGGTCGTTGAAATAGTTGTTGTCGAACGTGAACCGCACGGGCAGGCGCTTGATGATGAACGCGGGGAGCTCGGTGCACGGTCTGCCCCATTGTTTTTCGGTATATCCCTTGACGAGCTTTTCGTAGATGGTGCGCCCGACGAGATTGATCGCCTGTTCTTCGAGGTTCTTCGGCTCGGCGACGAAGTCCTTGCCGCGCTCCTCTGCGATGCGCGCCTCCGCCTCGGAGGGCGTGAATACGTCGCGCCAAAGTTTGGTGAACGTATTCATGTTGAAAGGCAGATTGTAGCACTCGTTCTTATAGCGCGCCACGGGCTGATTGACGTAATTATTGAATGTTGCAAACCTGTTCACATAGTCCCAAATCGCTTTATCCGAAGTATGGAAAATGTGCGCGCCGTAGCGGTGCACGTTGATGCCTTCCAAGCTCTCGGTGTATACGTTCCCCGCAATGTTTTTACGCTTTTCGACGACGAGGACTTTTTTCCCCGCGCGCGAAAGCTCGTAGGCGCACACCGCGCCGTAGAGCCCGCTTCCGACAATGAGATAATCGTAGTTCATGCTTTTGCTCCTTTCCGTACTTTCCCATTATAGCCGCTCCGCCGCCCGCTGTCAAGAGGGAAATCACAAAAAGCCCGCCGCATCTGCGGCGGGCTCTCCATCTCCTGTTACAATTCGTAATGGAGCGGATATGTCAGGTATTTTATCTCGTCGAGCTCGTCGGCGGTCACATAGCCCGCGGGCGCCTGCAGGAGCGACGGGATACGGTTGACGATCGTCGCGCAGGTGTGCTCCACCGTGGCGGGCTTGACGACATGGAACTCGGTATTCGGTTCGCCCTCGATCTTCCAATCGCACATATCGCCGTCGCCTTCGCCGTACACCTTGCCGATGGTCTCCTCCTCGATGAGAACGCCCTGATAGGTCTCGATGGTGACGACCGCCGACATACCGATACAGCGCCCCGCCTTGATCGTCTTCCCGAGCGTTGCGCTCGGCATATCCTTATCGATGATATAGGGCACGTTTTCCTGTCTGATGGACTTGACCGTGAGCCCAAGCTTGTTGCAGATGGCTTCCGCCGCGTTCCACGCATAGGAAGGCACGACCTCCGCAGGATGCGCGAGTTCCCTTTCGAACTGTTCCTTGGTCAGATCGCACCCGTGCGCCTTGGCGAGCGCCAAACCGTAATCCTCCACATTGTAGCTGTACGCGCCCTTGATCTTTTTGACGCTGTGGCAGCCGCCCGCGATCATCGCCACCATGTTGATCCAAAAGATGTCCTGCATGCCGCTGCCCGTCACCGTGCAGTTGTGCTCTTTGGCGAGCGCGTCTATCTTGTTGGTGAGCTGCGCCGCCGTCGTCCACGGATAGATCGCCTCTTCGCACGTCGTGATCACGTTGATCCCGCGGATAACGCAGCGCTCCACCGCCTCGCAGATATCCGCCAAAAAGCTGAACAGCGTGACGACGGCGACGTCGGCGTCGCACTCGTCAAGCACCTGTTCCGCGTCGTTTGAAATGAGCACGCCCGTCCTGACGCCGAGCTCCGCATAGTCGCCCACGTCCATACCGACGATCGCGGGATTTACGTCGATCGCGCCGACGATCTCCGCACCCTTCTCATGCAGGTAGCGCAAAATGTACTTGGACATCTTACCGCAGCCATACTGTACCACTCTGATCCTCTTCATAACATCACCCCTCATTTTCTGATGTGGATAGTATTCCCCCGCCGCGCCCTCCGTATACCATGAAAGCGGCGCGCCGTCCAAAGAGGCACGAAAAAATTAAGCGGAGAAACGGCATCGTTCCCCATAACGGCTCTGCGCGGTTCGCGAAAAAATCTTGTAAGATTTTGATGAAAGCAACAAAAACGCTTGACTTGCCAACGGCTTTTTATTATACTAAGTAAGCGTTGTCTGAGCGCGTCATATGCTGATATGGCTCAGTAGGTAGAGCACGTCCTTGGTAAGGACGAGGTCGCGGGTTCAAATCCCGCTATCAGCTCCAAAAATCAAGGAACTCCGTTTTTGGAGTTCCTTGATTTTTTGTATGGATTTAGCAGGATTTGGGGGTGGAGGCGTGAGCGTGAGCGAACGGTTTGCGAACGGAGCAGGAAACGGAAAGTCGGAACGCAAACTGCATCAGCCCTGTGGGCTGTGCACCGGGGCGCGCCGCCAAAGGCGCAAATCCCGCAAAAAAAGCAGGGCTTCTTTTTGGAAGTCCTGCTTTTTTGGTGCTGACGGCGGGATCGCAGCCTGCCGATCCGTCTGAAATCAGCCCTTTTTGATCTCATTCACTGCGTCGATACGCTTCTGCGCGGCGGCGGTGAGGGATGAAATTCTGCCATTGTTTTGTCCTCCTGAAATTTTTTTAACACGGGGAAAATCCCGACTGTTACACAAGACTTGTTTTATTTAATACAACTCCGCTTACGGCCCCCAATCCCGCTCCGAACACCGCGCCGCCGGCAAGGCACAGGATGACGTTGAGGAAGGTCGAATCGAGCGGCGTCATCATGGGGATCATCATGAACAGCAGGACACCCACGACAAGAGAGCCGACGATCGACATCCAAAGCCGTTGTTTTGCCGCTACGCTGATGAGCAGATCGATCGCCACAAACACGGCGAGCAGGAATATTTTCGACAGCATGCACATTACGACGCCGCCCGCCGTTGCGGAACCCAAATCGAAAGGCAATCCCGCGATCGCGCCGCCGATCATCGCGCCCGCGAAATAGCAGAGCATCATCCCTGCGCAGCCGACAAACCCGACAAGCGATTTCGACAGGACGTAATCGGACTTTTTCGGGCGGACGGCGAACAGGTTTTTGGCGTAGCCGCTGCGGAAATCGTCTGCAACGAAGATGCAGATGAGCACCGCCGCAAAAAAGTAGATGAGGTTGATATTGCACATGGTCATCAGATCCAACCCCATGCCCGAACTTTCGCCGCTCACAGTGCCGATCGCCTGCCATACGGTGACAAAGCCCGCCCCCTCTTCCTCGCCCATCATGGTTGTCATGATCAGAATGAGTACGGGAACCACGAGCGAAACGCCGAGCATGATATAGACGAGCGGCTGCGTGAACATCCGCTTGAAGTCCACTTTCAGCATACTTTTCAGCCGCGCGCCGAACGTATGATGTTCAAACTCAATTGCATTCTCCATTATCTCTTTCCCTCCCCGCCCATCAGGTCGATATAATATTCTTCCAAGCCGATTTTCGCAGTCGAGATCTCAGAAACCGTTATCCCGCGCTTATAGAGGTAGTTGACGACTTCTTCGGGCGCAACGTTATCATAAATGCGGATATATTCGTTTTCTTCGCTGACGCGCTCGTACTTCTGAGAAAGCAAGCGCTTCGCATCCTGCATGTCCTTCGCCTGCAAAGCGATATAGGTACGGCAATCGGCGTCGAGCTGCTCTGCCGTCATCTCCCGAATCATCTTTCCCCGCGGATGATGCCGTAATGCGTGGCGATCTTTTCAAGCTCGCCGAGAATATGCGAGGATATGACGACCGTGCACCCGTACTGTTTGGTGATATCGACGAGCACTTCGCGCATGATGCGCATACCGTCGGCATCGAGGCCGTTGATGGGTTCGTCCAAAATGAGCAGGACGGGATCGCCAAAGAGCGCCATCGCAATGCCGATGCGCTGTTTCATACCGAGCGAACAGTTTTTGAACTTATTGGAAGCGGAGCCCTCCATGCGCACGATCCTGAGCACCTTGCGCACCTCCTCCGCGTTTTTAATGCCGAGGTTTGCCGCCTGCAACAGCATATTGTTCCATACCGAATAATTGGGGAAACAGCCGGGCGCCTCGATGAGCACGCCTACCTTTGCGCGCACGTCTGCGTCGGTATAATCCCTTCCGAACAGCTGGATGCTGCCGCCGTTCGGAACGAGCAGCCCGCAGATGAGTTTTTCCGTGGTCGATTTGCCCGAGCCGTTCTCGCCGATAAACCCGTAGATCGCGCCCTGCGGCACCGTCATGTCAAGCCCGCAAACCGCTTGTTTGGCGCCGAAGTTCTTAGTCAGTCCTCTTATTTCGATCGCATTCATATTTCACCTCAATATACGTCGCTCCTGCGAAGGACGAGCCAGCCTAACACATTGTATATCACAGCCCACGCAACAGAACAGGCGAGGCAAACGATGATCGTTACAAAGTTGCTTGAAAGGCAGGCATAGACGGACGAGCCATACAAAAAGATATTGAGAACGGGAGAGTTCCCGACGAGCGCCGCCACGCCGATGATCAGGATACCCGTTCCGAAGAAGAACGACGACGCAACGGAGATCCCGAAATAGCGGCGGAAGATGATATTGAGGAAGGTATACAGGCTTGCCCAACCGAGGCTCATGATCATTTTGCCGAGGATCGCACAGATCAGAGAACCCGCGTTTACCTCAAACGAAGCGCCCGTAAACAGCCCTGCCGCCACGCCGCCGATGAGATAGGTTATGCACATACACGCCATGGCAAAGGCGCACGACAGCGACTTCGAGATCATGTAGTCCTGCTTTTTCAGGTGCGTGGTAAAGAACTGTTTCACATACCCGCTGCTTGACAAAATAAAAGACGGCTAAGGATCACTCCTTTTGCCGTCTTCTGTTTTTATCCTTGAATACGCTCTGCGATGCAATTATCTGTTCTGTTTCTTTTTATTTGCCAAAAGTAATGTAAATTGTACCGTCGGCTTGTCGCCTGCATTTCCCGCCTTCAAAATAAACATATTCCATGTCGGTTTCCTCTTCCTGTTTTTCAAGCTCTTTCCCCGATCTAATATCCTCTATCTCCAAACATTCGCAATCCCTTAACCCAAGTCCGGAATATAAATAATTGACATATAAACGGCAGATATCATGAACAGCGTTACCTTTTTTGCCACACAAACGGCGTTCGAGCATTTTGCGGCTTACCTTTCCGTTACGGTCAAAAAAAATTTCCATTTGACGATCACTCATATCGTCGTCAATTTTCAATATGATGTATCCGTTTCGGATAACGCGGCAATAATCGCAGCTCGACCATGCAAGTTCTTTTTTGAAATTTAATTGCAGCTCGAGAATTTCAGCGGAATATACGGTAAAACTCTCGCAGTTTTCAAAATCAAGACTGATACTCCTTATCAAAGACTTTTTAATATTATTCAGATAAACAACATGCTCGTTGCTTTCGTATGCCTCGGCAAAAGGTTTTGGTATGTATTCCAAACATATTACGCTGTTTTGAATTTTTGGAACAATATTGCCGAATACCGTCGTATGCCAATTGTTTTTATCAAAAAAACGAATCCCTATGAGTCCGCCTTCCGTATCAAGCCTGTTTTCGATATAGGTCTTCCGCCCCATTTTATATTGTTTGGGATTGTATACAAGAGCATTGGAATAGACCAATTTCGGTTTCTCCTGAATGTTCAACTTCAAAAATCCGCTTTCGGCTACAGCGCAAAGTTTATCTCTTTCAAGAATAAGTTTATCATACAGCCTAATGGAAATATCATCAATTTCAGCACCGCTGATCGGAATATAATCGCCATTATCAAAAATAAGCATTGCATATGAAATGTCATTCTTACAATAAACTTTTTTGGGTACTTTATATTCGTGCATCATTTATACCTCCGAAAGATTCTGAATACTTTTTCAAAAAGCCGTTGACAAACTTCCGGTTAAGACGTACAATATTACCAAGGTAGCGAACTCGATCACTTTGTGATTGTTTATGTCGGCAGCCCTGCTGTTCCGACCCGCATCATGGAGGTAACATTTATGTTACCTCTTTTGTTTTTTTGCAGGATCCTTCCTACATGCAACAATGCGTTATGCTTATCGTGGCTGCCAAAGGTAAACCGAGCCTCGCCCTCCGGAAAAACATCCCGATCCTCCAATTCCAACGCTTTCTTTGATTGCCTGTTCTTTGAAAAACCTGAAAATCTACTCCCGTTCGGCTTTGCAACCCCGTATCGCGTGGAATTGATTCCGACCAATGCGTGATCCGCGTTCCTTCCGCTCTCATCATATTTCCTGATAGTCTTTAATTTGCATA
>DBGBVX010000041.1:0-1235 GCA_048370055.1 Candidatus Gallimonas sp.
TATATTTTTTGCATATTTATTCTTATTTATGTATATTATACGGAATTTATGCAATATTATCGGTATATTCACCAAAATTATTCATCTTCGCCGAAGGCGGCGGGGCATATCAGGCGCATGTCGTCTTCCGTAAAGGCGACCTCGTAGCGCTTGGTAAAGGGCACATGGCGGAGAAAGACGAACTTGTCCTCCGAATCCTGCGTGCGGAAGGTCCCCACAAAGCTGCCCTTGTTCTCCTTCACGGCGACGCATCCCGTCTTGGCGTCGTATGTGAACGTTTTGCGGTTGGTCTTGAGATGGATGACCTGATCGGTCACCTCGACGGCAATGACGACGCTCATGGAGACGCGGAGCGCATAGAACGCATAGGCAACGAGATATAAAACGATGAGCAAAGGCGCGATGATGTAGAAGGCGAACACACGGCTGAACGCGAACGTGAGACTCACCATGATGGCGACGATCATGACGCAGCTGAAGATGACGAACACCTTTTTGGCAAGGCGCACAAAATTTGCGACGTTCTCTTTTTGCATGTCCGTTCACTCCATCCAAACGCGGAACTGCGAAAGGACGGTTTCCCCGCAGCGCACCTCGCAGAGCGCGCCGTCCTCGGTATCCTCGCGCCAAAGGACGAGCTCGCTCCCCTCTTTCGCCTGTTTTTCGTAAGTGATCTGAAACGCCTTGACGCGCTTTGCGGAGAGCTCTTCCATCGTGAAGCAGTCGAAAAAGAAGTCGGCATAGCGGGCGTTGTTGGCGTGGAAGTAGTGATCGCAATGGCTGTTTGCGACCGTCATGCGGTACACCTCCCGCCCGTTCTTGACGTGCGGGATCTTCCAACTCGGCGGTACCGTCGCTTTTTCGTCGCGGTAAGGGCACTTTTCGTGCGCTTCGCCCATGCGGTCAGGGCGGAGCAGCGTGAAGCTGCCAAGATCGACGAGGCACCAACGGGACGCGACGGCGGCGACCTCCTCTTCGCCCGCCTTCACGCGGTAATCGCGTTCAAAATAGACCATGCGCGGCGAGAGCGGCCACGTCTCTACCGTGAGCGCCTCGCCGAGCGCGACGGGACGGCGCAGTTCGCAGTAAGTATTCAGGTGAATTGTCAACTTAAGTGCAACAGTTAGAAAGATTTTGATCAAACAAATCTTGTGGTGTATGGTAATGTAAAACCTTCTTGGGTCTGGCGTTTAAAAGCGCCAGATTCTTTTTTAGTGTTGCAGGACTCACCCTTG
>DBGBVX010000042.1:0-1490 GCA_048370055.1 Candidatus Gallimonas sp.
AATTTATTTTCAAACGGAGTAAATTCTTTTAAGTATTCCGTGAAAAAACTGATGCCGTAAACCGGACCGATTCAGAAAAAGACGGATAAACTCTGTTTTTTGCAGATCCCGCTGAGCTCCAAAAGGGCTCCGTCTACAGCGTTTCCTGTTCTTTCGGAAGTTTCACGGAAAGAACATGCGCTGTGAATTTGGAAAAAAAGAGGGCGAAAATAAAATCGCCCCTCTTTTTTGCTTGCATATTTTCACAAAAAAGACTATAAATAATGCCGATCGAAAACGAGGCGTACAATGGACGGAAGCGTAAAACAGCCGATAAAACACAGATACGGACATCTGATCCTCGACGCGGTAAAGAGCCACGCCGTACTCATCATCGCGCTCATCGCGGCGGCGGTGACCTGTATTTTCGTAACGCCCGACGCGGCGTATGCGGACTATTTTGACCTGAATACGCTCTCCTGCCTCTTCTGCACGCTGCTCGTGGTGAACGCGCTCAAACAGCGGCACTTTTTTGAATGGCTCGCCGTGAAGATCGTGACGGCGTTCGGAAATATGCGCCGCGTGACCTTTGCGCTCGTGTTCGTGACCTATTTCGGCTCGATGGTGATGGCGAACGACATGGCGCTCGTCACCTTCCTGCCCCTCGGATACTTTGTGCTCTCCTCCTGCGGGCAGAACAAGTACACCGCCTTCGTATTCGTTATGCAGAACGTCGCCGCCAACCTCGGCGGGATGCTCACCCCTTTCGGAAATCCGCAGAACTTATATCTGTACTCCTACTTTGCCATTGACGCGGGAGAGTTTTTCGCCATCATGGCGCTGCCCTTTGCGGTGGCGTTCGTACTCATTGCGGGAACGTGCCTGATCGTGAAGCCGACGCCCGTAAAGCTTGAAGCGCAGCCCGCCGCCGCGCCGCCCGTATGGCGCATGATCGTGTACTTTATTCTGTTTGCGCTCTCGGTGATGATCGTGTTCCGCGTGTTCCCCTATTGGGTGGGGCTCATCGCCGTCACGCTCGCCGTGCTCATTTTGGAGCCGCGCGCCTTCCTTTACGTCGACTACGGTCTGCTCCTCACCTTCTGCGCCTTCTTCGTGTTTTCGGGGAACATGGCGCGCATCCCCGCCGTGAGCGCCTTCCTGAGCGCCCTCGTGGGCGTTTCTCCGCTGCTCGTCGGGACGGCGACGTGTCAGGTGATCAGCAACGTTCCTTCGGCGGTGCTCCTCTCGCGGTTCACGACGGATTACAGGCACCTTCTGATCGCGGTCAACATCGGCGGGCTCGGCACCCCTATCTCCTCCCTTGCAAGCCTGATCACGCTCGGCGAATACCGAAAGCACGACCCGAAGGGAACGCTGCGCTACCTCGGGCTCTTCTCTCTCGTCAATTTTTCCTATCTTGCCGTGCTCATCGGCACAAGTTTCCTGAACGATCTGATCCTTGCATAGACCGTAAATATCGGGGCGGGGCGCCTGCAAACATTCAGGCGCCC
>DBGBVX010000043.1:0-11564 GCA_048370055.1 Candidatus Gallimonas sp.
AAGCGCGGAAAGATCGCTCCATACTCGATTTTCATATGATTTGAATGACCAAAATAGGACAATATCTGCCATATTATTTCAGGCATAATACTTGATATCCCGCCCGAATACACGCTTTACGGGAGCTGTATCTCGTAAAGATCCTTTTCGGGAAGTTTTTTGGTGGAATCGGAGACAAAGCGGCGAAGTTCCGAGGCGCCCTTTTCGGGGGCGGCGTTCACGCCTGCGCCCGCAACGCAGCCGCCGGGGCAGCCCATACCCTCGATGAGGCAGCCGTTCTTTTTGCCGAGTTTGGCAAGGAGCAGGATCTTCTTGCACTCCTCGAGCCCTTCCGCATGCTCGATCTTCACTTCCACATCGGGATAATACTCCTGAACGCACGCGCCGACCGCCGCGGCAACGCCGCCCGCCACGCCGTAACCGCGCCCTGCGGCCGTTGCGTCGTGGATGGGATCCTCTTTGTCGTACGTTGCAAAATCGATCCCCTTCGCCTCGAAAATGGCGGCGAGTTCCTCGAACGTGATGACGAAATCCACGTCGCTGCGGACGGTGCGCCTGCGCGCCTCGAGTTTCTTCGCCGCGCACGGGCCGATGAACACCACGCGCGAATTGGGACGGATCTGCTTGATGGAACGCGAAGTCGCCACCATGGGCGTAAGCGCGCTCGAGACCTTATCCACCATATCGGGGAACTGCAATTTTGCAAGCATGCTCCACGCGGGGCAGCAGGACGTGAGCAGGAACGGGAGCTTGCCCGTTGCGACTTCCGTGGCGTAGTGATGCGCCTCGGTCGCCGCGCCGACGTCTGCACCGTGCGCAACTTCGTAGACTTCCTTGAATCCGATATCTTTGAGCGCCGCCTTGATCTTCCACAGAGTGACGTTGGGACCGAACTGTCCGACGATGGAGGGCGCGACTTCGGCGACGACTTCATCGCCCTTCTTGATCGCGCGGATGAGTTGGAAGATCTGCGATTTATCGGCGATCGCGCCGAACGGGCAGCTGACCATGCACTGACCGCACCCCACGCACTTTTTGGGATCGATGCTCGCGCGCCCCAAACCGTCGCTCGAGATCGCTTTCACGCCGCACGCCTGCGCGCAGGGACGCGTTCTGTGCGCGATCGCCTCGTAAGGGCACGCCGCCTTGCACTTGCCGCACTTGATGCACTTGTTCTGATCGATGACGGCTTTCCCCGTTTTGGTGTCCACGGAGATCGCGCCCTTGGGGCAGACCGTCATGCAATAGCGCGCAACGCAGCCGCGGCACTGATCGCTGACCTCATACTTATTCTCCTCGCACCTGTCGCAAGCCGAAGGAATGACCTGCATGAGCGGCGGTTCGTAGTAGCTGTCGGAAATGTTGCTCGCGTTCAAGCCGTTCGTAATGTGCGCAGGGCGGTCCTGCGGGTTGAGCGACATACCCATCGCAAGGCGCACGCGCTCGGAAGCGATCGCGCGCTCGCGGTAGATGCTCTCACGGTACATCGGCGTTTCCGTCGGCGTGATCTTATAGGGAATCTCTTCAAGATCGCTCGCGACATTTTCCGATTCGAACGCAATTTTGGCGACCTCGACAAAGACCTGCCGCCTCAGTTTTTTGACCGAAGTTTCCAGACCTCTCATAATCCTCTTTCCTCTCTCCTCAAATTACATCGGAATAAGGGCAAGGTTTCGCCCTGCCCTCATCCCTGTTATTTTGCATCTTATTTCTTCTTGCGGTTGGAACGACCGTAGTATGCGTTGAGGTACATCTCCTTGATCTCGCTCATGAGCGGATAGCGAGGGTTCGCACCCGTGCACTGATCGTCGAACGCGTCCTCAGTCATCTGATCGAGACGGGCAAGGAACTGCTCTTCGGTGACCTTGTCGCCGAGCGCTTCCTTGATCGTCTTGGGCTGACCGATCGCCTCCTGAAGCTCCTTGAGCTTCTTGATGAGCGCCTCGACGAGTTCGTCGTCGTTCTTGCCTTTGAGCCCGACGTAGCGGGCGACGTCGGCATAGCGCGCCTTGCACTGAGGATATGCGTACTGCGGGAAGGTACCCATCTTGGTGGGCTGCTCGGAGCTGTTGAAGCGGATGACCTCTTCAAGCATGAGCGAGTTCGCCATACCGTGCGGGATGTGCCAATAGGAACCGAGCTTGTGCGCCATGGAGTGGCAGACGCCGAGGAAGGCGTTTGCGAACGCCATACCTGCCATCGTTGCCGCGTTCGCCATGCGCTCGCGCGCCTCCGCGTCGTGCGCGCCCTTCTCGTATGCGGCGGGCAGATACTCGAAGATGAGCTTAGCCGCTTCCTTCGCAATGCCGTTGGTGAAGTCGGTCGCCATGACAGAGGCGATCGCCTCGAGCGCGTGGCTCATTGCGTCGATACCCGAGCAGGAAGTAAGTCCCTTGGGGATGTTCATCATGAGGTCGGAATCGACGATCGCCATATCGGGCATGAGTTCGTAGTCCGCAAGCGGGTACTTCGTGCCCGTCTTTTCATCGGTGATGACCGCAAAGGGCGTGACTTCCGAACCGGTGCCTGCCGTCGTGGGGATCGCGACGAAGAGCGCCTTGTCGCCCATGTGCGGGAAGGTGTACACGCGCTTGCGGATATCCATGAAGCGCATCGCCATATCTTGGAAGTCCACTTCGGGATGCTCGTACATCACCCACATGATCTTCGCTGCGTCCATGGGAGAACCGCCGCCGATCGCGATGATGACGTCGGGACCGAAGTCGCGCATCTGCTTGACGCCCTCGTTCGCGCATGCGAGCGTAGGATCGGGCGTGACGTTGAAGAAGGTGGCGTGCATGATGCCCTCTGCGTCGAGGATATCGGTGATCTTCTTGGTAAAACCGCTCTGATACAGGAATCCGTCGGTGACGATGAACGCCTTCTTCTTGTTATAGACCTGCTTGCCCAGCTCTTTGAGGGCAACGCCGAGGCAGCCGCGCTTGAAATAGACCTTTTCGGGTGCTCTGAACCACAACATATTTTCCTTCCTCTCCGCAACAGTCTTGATATTGATGAGGTGCTTGACGCCGACGTTCTCGGAGACGGAGTTGCCGCCCCACGAACCGCAGCCCAAGGTGAGCGACGGGGGCATCTTGAAGTTGTACAGATCGCCGATGCCGCCCTGCGAGGAAGGCGTATTGATGACGATACGGCAGGTCTTCATGATGGAGCGGAAGTAAGCGATCTTATCCGCGCCCGTCTCTACATTGATATAGAGCGAGGAGGTGTGACCCAAGCCGCCGTCCTTGATGAGCCTGTCCGCCTTGGAGACAGCCTCTTCGAACGTCTCCGCCTTGTACATTGCGAGGACGGGCGAGAGCTTTTCGTGCGCGAACTCTTCGGAAAGCTCGACGGACTCCACTTCGCCGACGAGCACTTTGCTGCCCGCGGGCGCCTTGAAACCGGAGAGCTCGGCGATCGTGCAGGCGGTCTGACCGACGATCTTAGAGTTGAGCGCGCCGTTGATGATGATGGTCTTTCTGACCTTCTCCGTCTCTTCGGGGGTCAGGAAGTACGCGCCGCGGAGCTGCATCTCCTTCTTGAACGCGTCGTACACGTCCGCAAGAACGATGGTAGACTGCTCGGAAGCGCAGATCATGCCGTTATCGAACGTCTTGGAGTGAAGGATGGACGAAGCCGCGAGCTTGATATCCGCAGAGGAATCGATGATCGCGGGCGTGTTGCCGGCGCCGACGCCGAGCGCGGGTTTGCCGGACGAATACGCCGCCTTGACCATGCCGGGACCGCCCGTAGCGAGGATCATATCCGCCTCGCGCATGATCATGCCGGAGAGCGGAACGGTGGGCTGATCGATCCAACCGATGATATCCTCGGGTGCGCCCGCCGCAACGGCTGCCTCGAGGACGACCTTCGCCGCCTCAATGGTGCACTTCTTTGCGCGGGGGTGAGGCGAGATGATGAGACCGTTTCTCGTCTTTAAGCAGATGAGCGACTTGAAGATCGCCGTGGACGTGGGGTTGGTCGTGGGAATGACCGCCGCGAGCACGCCGACGGGCTCTGCGATGCGCGTAAGACCGAAGCCCTCGTCGCGCTCGATGACGCCGCAGGTCTTGGTGTCCTTATAGGCGTTGTAAATGTACTCCGCCGCATAGTGGTTCTTGATGACCTTGTCTTCGACGACGCCCATGCCCGTCTCTTCCACTGCCATCTTTGCGAGAGGGATACGCATCTTGTTCGCAGCGACTGCCGCCGCAAAGAAGATCTTATCGACCTGCTCCTGCGTATAGGTCGCGAACTTCTCCTGTGCCGCTCTGACGCGTGCAAGCATCTTGGCGAGCGATTCCTCATCGTTGACGATGAAATCCTTCATGTTCTACCTCCGTTTTGATCTCCCTGCTATATTTGATCTCCGGCACTCTCGCCGCACAGCGCGGCGAGCGATACCGCCAAATCCTCATATCTTACCGTGACCCCCTCCGGCACGTGCAGATGCACGGGCGCAAAGTTGAGGATCGCTTTTATCCCCACCGCCACGATCTCGTCGCACGCCTCCTGCGCCGCAGCGCGCGGCACGGTGAGGATGGCGACGCGGATCCTGTTGCGCTTCGCGATGTCCGGAAGCTGTTCCATGGGATAGACGGGCTTTCCGCCCACCGCCCCCACTTTTGCTGGCGACGCGTCGAACGCCGCAATGACGTGGATGCCGTAATTTTCAAACCCCTCGTAGGCAAGGATCGCCCTGCCGAGTCCGCCTGCGCCGATGATGACGGCGTTTGTCCAACGGCGGTACCCTAAAAATTTCTCGATGTCCTCGATGAGCAGCCCGATCTCGAACCCGAAGCGCGGTTTGCCCGGGCGGGAAGATACGAGCGCAAGATCTTTGCGGACGCCGACTGCCGACATCCCAAGATCCTTCGCGATCGCCGCGGAAGAGACGTATTCGACGCCCTTTCCCGCCTCGCCTTTGAGATAGCGGAGATATGCGGGCATGCGCGAAACAGTCGCTTTGGATACCGCTGTTTCACCGTTTTTCATGCCGCCCCTCTCCCGACCGCTCGTCTGCGCGAACCGCGCAAAGCAATCGATAAATTTTTATCGATTATTATTTTATCAGATTTGCAAGCGTATGTCAACTGTTTGAAAGCATTTTTTTCGGGCATCGGAAAATTTTCAAAGACATCTCCTTTACATTATAATATAAATGAAAAATTTTTCAATAGATATCGAAAAAAAAATCCGCGCCAAGCGCGGAATTTTTTTTCGATATGTTTTTTACGAGAGCGCTTTCAGGCTCTCTTCCGTCCTCTGTTTCATATCGAGGAATTTTTCGAGCTTGGCGCGCTCGTCGTCGACGAGTTTTTTGGGCGCCTTGGCGACGAAATTGTGATTGGCGAGTTTTCCGCTCGCACGCGCGATCTCGCCGACGATACGGTCGAGTTCCTTTTCAAGGCGCGCCTTCTCCTTTTCGAGATCGACGAGTTCGCCGAGCGGGATAAAGATCTGACCTGCCTCGCACACATTGGAGACGATCTTCTCCCCCGCCTCCGCGCCGCTCGTAACAAAACTCACTTCGCTCGCGCCCGCAAGGCGGAGGATGGAGCCCTTGTTGAGGGAGATGAGGCGCTTTGCATCGGTCGCGAGAAAGACGTGCACCTTGCGCGACGGCGGGCAGTTCACCTCCACCTTCATCGCGCGCACCGTTTTGATGAGGTCGATGACGCTCTCGAACGCCTTCGCTTCCTTTTTATAGGCAAGACGGGAATTGTAGCGGGGATAGTCGGCTTTGATGATGAGCCCGTGTTCGCCGGGGAGATAGGAATAGATCTCCTCCGTCACGAACGGGATGAAGGGGTGCAGCAGGCGGAGCGCGTTTTCGAGCACGAACATGAGCACGCCAAGCGCGCCGCGCCGTTTCTCCGCGTCGTCGCCGTAGAGCGCGGGCTTGGAGAGCTCGATATACCAATCGCAGAAGTCGTTCCACATGAAGTCGGTGAGCTTATCTGCCGCGATCCCGAGATCGAACTTCCGCAGGGCGCTGTCGACTTCGCGGATGGTCGCCTGCAGACGGGAGATGATCCATCTGTCGGCGGGCTGCAGTTTGATCTCGCCGAGCGCGGGGACCTTTTCGTCCTTCACGTTCATGAGAACGAAGCGCGAGGCGTTCCAAATTTTGTTGATAAAGTTGCGCGACGCCTCCACTTTGGTATCGGTGAAGCGGGTGTCGTTCCCGGGCGCAACGCCCGTAACGAGGGAAAGGCGCAGCGAATCGGCACCGTACTTTTCGATGATCTCCAAAGGATCGATGCCGTTGCCGAGCGATTTGCTCATCTTCCTGCCCTGCTCGTCGCGCACGAGCCCGTGGATGAGCACGTCGCGGAAAGGCACTTTGTCGGTATGCTCGATGCCGGAGAACATCATGCGCATGACCCAGAACGGGATAATATCGTACCCCGTGACAAGCACGTCGGTGGGATAGAAATAATTGAAATCGGGCGTTTCGTCGGGCCAGCCAAGTGTGGAGAAGGGCCAAAGGGCGGAGGAAAACCATGTGTCGAGGACGTCCTCGTCCTGACGGAGGTGCGTACTTCCGCACTTCGGGCAGGCAGAAGGCTCCCCCTCGCGGGTGCAGATGACCTCGCCGCAGTCGTCACAGTACCACACGGGGATCCTGTGCCCCCACCAAAGCTGACGGGAGATACACCAATCGCGGATGTTTTCCAACCAATTATAGTAGATCTTTGCAAAGCGGTCGGGCGTGAATTTGGTCTTGTTTTTGACCACGGCGTCGATCGCGGGCTTTGCGAGCGGCTTCATTTTGACGAACCACTGCTTGGAGACGATTGGCTCCACCGTGGAGTGGCAGCGGTAGCAGTGCCCTACGTTGTGCGCGTGCGGCTCGATCTTGACGAGCAGCCCCAATTTTTCCATTTCCGCCACGACTTTCTTGCGCGCCTCGTAGCGGTCAAGCCCCTCAAAACTCGGTCCTGCAAGCTCGTTCATCGTTCCGTCGTCGTTCATGACGCGGATAACGGGGAGTTTGTGGCGGAGCCCCACTTCGAAGTCGTTCGGGTCGTGCGCGGGCGTGATCTTAACGGCGCCCGTTCCGAATTCGGGGTCGACGTACTCGTCCGCAACGACGGGGATCTTGCGGTCGGTGAGCGGGAGAGCGAGCGTCTTTCCCACATAAGCCGCGTAGCGCTCGTCTTTGGGGTTGACGGCGACCGCCGTATCGCCGAGGAGCGTTTCGGGGCGCGTCGTCGCGATGGTGATATACCCCCCGCCCTCCACGGGATAATTGAAGTACCAAAAATGCCCGTTCTCTTCGGCGTACTCCACCTCGGCGTCCGAGAGCGCCGTTTTGCAGCTCGGACACCAATTGATGATACGGTTCCCGCGGTAGATGAGCCCCTTCTGATAGAGGCGGAAGAACGCCTCGCGCACCGCCTTGGAGCACTTTTCGTCCATAGTGAACGCCAAGCGCGACCAATCGCAGGAGGAGCCGAGTTTTTTGAGCTGTTCGATGATGCGCCCGCCGTACTTTTCCTTCCACGCCCATGCGCGGCGCAAAAATTCCTCTCTCCCGAGTTCCTGTTTGGAGAGCCCCTCTTTTTTCATCTGTTCCACGATCTTGACTTCCGTCGCGATGGAGGCGTGGTCGGTCCCGGGGAGCCACAGCGCGCAGTAGCCCTGCATGCGCTTGAACCGCACGAGGATATCCTGCATCGTCTCGTCCATGGCGTGCCCCATATGCAGCTGACCGGTGACGTTGGGGGGCGGCATCATGACGGTGAACGGAACTTTCGCCGGATCGATCTCTGCGCGGAAGCAGTTGTTCTCCGTCCATGTGCTGTAGATCTTCTCTTCAAATTCTCTCGGATTGTACGTCGTTTGCATCTCTTTCATGATTTTCTCTTCTTACAAAAATATCGCGCGCGAACACGCACCGCGACCGGACAGCCGATTTCCTGCCCATTTTATACGGAAGCATTATAAACGATTTTTGCGGCGTTGTCAATTATTCCTCGGCGGGCATAACATATATTATTCCCTAAATTTTGATCAGGAGGTCATGGTCATCACCATGAAAAAAGTTTTGGCAACTCTCGGAGCGGCGGTATTCGCCCTCCTTCCCCTCTCCGCCTGCGGCGGAAACGACGACGGCACCGTTACGCTGAAGGTAAACGAAGTGACGCACTCCGTCTTTTACGCGCCCATGTATTTGGCGGATTCCCTCGGCTATTTCGAGGAGGAGGGCATCTCCGTCGAGCTCACGAACGGCGGCGGCGCGGACGCCGTGATGGCGGCAGTCCTCTCGGGCGACGCCGACATCGGCTTCTGCGGTCCCGAAGCGGCGATCTATGTGCAGCTCGGCGGGTCGAACGACCTTCCGACCGTATTCGGGCAGCTCACCAAACGCGACGGTTCCTTCCTCGTCGGGCGCGAACCCGAACCGGATTTCACTTGGGAGAGCCTCAAAGGCAAGGAGATCCTTGCAGGCAGAAAGGGCGGCGTTCCCGCCATGACGTTTGAATACATCCTCCGCGAACACGGCTTTACCGACGCGGAGATCGACCTCAACTTCGACGTCGCCTTCAATCTGATGACGGGCGCGTTCGAGGCGGGCACCGCGGACTACTGCACGATGTTCGAGCCGGTGGCTTCCGAATATCAGGCGGCGGGCAAGGGATACATCGTCGCCTCCGTCGGAGAAGCGGGAGGCGAAGTCCCCTACACGAGCTATATCGCGCGGCGCTCATGGCTGAACGAGAACGAGGACGTTGCAAAGGGATTTTTGCGCGCCATTTTACGGGGCATCGAATACGCGCAGACGGAGGATGCGACGACGATCGCCGAACACCTCGTCTCCCACTTCCCCTCCACGTCCGTCCAATCGCTCGCAACAAGCGTGACGAGCTACCGCAACATCGACGCGTGGGTCACGGATATGGCGATGACCGAGGCAAGTTTCGACCGTTTGCAGGACATCATCGAGAGCGCGGGAGAGCTCGAGCGCCGCGCCGACTTTGAAAAGCTCGTCGACAACACCTATGTAAAGGAAGTATACGCCGCGCTGAAGGCATAAAAAAGCGCCGCGAGGGTCTGCCTATGAAAAACATTCTGAAATTCGACAACGTGACGCATATCTACCACACCGTGCGCGGGGAGGTCGTTGCGGCAAAAAACCTGACGTTTTCTGTGGACGAAGGAGAATTTGTTGCCATAATCGGACCTTCCGGCTGCGGAAAAACGACGCTTTTATCTCTCGCGGCGGGGCTTCTGAAACCGTCGGGCGGGAGCATCGAACGGCGCGGAAGCTACGGCTATATGCTGCAAAAAGACGAACTCTTTCCGTGGCGCACCATCGAAAAGAACATCTTCCTGCCGCTTGAGATCAGAAAACAGAACACCGCCGAGGCGCGTGCGCGCGCGCTCGGACTCGCCGAGAAATACGGTCTGAAGGACTTCCTCAAAAGCTACCCTTCGCAGCTCTCGGGCGGCATGCGGCAGCGCGCGGCACTCATCCGCACGCTTGCGACCGATCCCGACGTGCTCCTTCTCGACGAGCCTTTTTCCGCGCTCGACTATCAGACCCGCCTCAACGTCTGCGAGGACGTGTCAAACATCATAAGGAGCGAAAAAAAGACCGCGCTCCTCATCACGCACGATATCTCCGAGGCGATCTCCCTCGCGGACCGCGTGCTCGTGCTCACCGCGCGGCCGGCGCGCGTATCGCATGCGCATGCGCTCGATTTCGGCGATATCCCGCCCCTGAAACGCAGGGAACAGCCGACGTTCTCGGGATGGTTCGAAGAACTTTGGAGGGAACTAAACGCATGAAAAACGTGACTTATTCCAAAGAACACGCGCTCTTTTTGAAAAAGCGCAAGCAAAACCTCGTCGTCGTATGGGTGCTGCGGCTCGGGATCCTCGGGCTCTTGCTCGGGCTGTGGGAACTTGTGACCGCATTGGGATGGATCGACCCGTTCATCATGAGTTCCCCCTCCCGTATCGCCTCCACCATCGCCTCGCTGTACCGCGACGGCACCCTCTTCTACCACATCGGCGTCACCCTTTGGGAAACGCTCGCAGGATTCGCCATCGCCGTCGTGCTCGGCTTTGCAGTCGCCCTGCTCCTTTGGTGGAGCGACACGGTGCGCAAGGTGCTCGAGCCGTACATCGTCGTCATCAACGCCCTGCCCAAGATCGCTTTGGGACCGCTCATCATCGTATGGTTCGGCACGGGAAGCGAGGCGATTGTGTTCATGACGGTCCTCGTCGGCATCATCGTCGCCATCATGCACGTTCTTTCGGCGTTCATCGGCACCGATGAAAACAAGATCCTCCTCATGCGCTCGATGGGCGCGAGCAAGTGGCAGATATTATGGAAACTCGTTCTGCCCTCCTCCTATCCCTCCGTCATTTCCATGCTCAAGATCAACGTCGGGATGGCGTGGATCGGTTCGATCATGGGGGAATATATCGTCTCGCGCGCAGGGCTCGGCTACCTTATCGTGTACGGCGGTCAGGTATTCAAGCTCGACCTTGTGATGAGCGCCACGTTTATCCTCTGCGTTTTGGCGGCGGGCATGTATTTTTTGGTGGTACTTTTGGAAAAAGTACTCGTCAAAAACGCACAGCGCTGAGAACGCGGCGCCGAGCGCGCCGACCGCCGGATACAGAACGCGCACGACGCCCGAAAGCCCGAAGCGGGAGAGCAAAAACGCCGCGAGCAGCACGACTGCCTTCGCGGCGTATTTTTTTGCACCCGAGAACTTCCCGCATGCCGCAAGCAGCGGGAAGAGCGACGAGGCGAGCGAGGTGAGCACGGCGCAGGCGACCGCCGCGAAAAAAATGCGGTTCCCGTGCACGGCGGCGAGAAAGGGCATCTCCGCCTCGGGCACATCGCCGCCCGCGCGGAACACGGCGCTCAGGATGCAGACCGCGCCCGCAAATATGACGAGCACGGCGATCCCCGCCGCACGGACGGGAAAGCGCGCCTCTCTGCCCATTTCGCAAATTACGGGAACGGCGAACGCAAGGTTCATGCCGGCATATAAAACCGCGTTCAAGCCGCCCGTCATGCCGAGCGGCTCGGAAGGCACGGGCTTCCCCCTGCCGTACCAAAACACGAAGGCGACCAAAAGCGGGACAAGGCAGGTGTTGAGCAGAGCGATCCCCTTTGTTCCCCGCGCCGAAAAACAGAGCACCACGAAGAGTCCCGCAAGCGAGGCGAGCGGACGCGCGGACGGCAGGAGGGCATCCAACCCCGCGAGCATTCCCGCGCAAGGGACGAACGCGATAAAAAGGAGCGCCCCCTTTACGGCGGGCGCGCCACGCCCGAAGAGCGCCCGCATCGCACCGTCGTATCCCCCGTATTTTTTCCCGAGCGAAAGAAAAAACGCGCACCCGAAAAAATACAGAAGGCACGCAAGAAAGAGAGCGGGCAGATACCCTTCCGAAAAAAACCGGACGAGTTCCGCCCCCGTGATAAAGCCCGCGCCGACGCTTGTACCGATGAGAAAGAACGCGATCTTCAGCGTATTCATTCCTCTTGTTTTATGCACTTTTTCGCCCGAAAATGCCAAAAAACAAAAAAATTT
>DBGBVX010000044.1:0-7561 GCA_048370055.1 Candidatus Gallimonas sp.
GCCGCCGCCCGCGCCCGCACCCGTGCGCCGCGACGCACCCAAAAAGTTTGAAAAAACGTACGTTGAACCCCGCCGTCCCGCCAACAAGCGCGATCTTCAGCGCCGTCAGGGAGCGAGCATCGGCGATTTCGACGAAGATAAGAGCGGCTACCGCAAGGCGCGCTTCGGCAAGAAGAACGTCCGCAAGGAGACGCAGACCATCAAGATCGACCACGCCGTCGTCACTTCCAAGGAGATTCCCATCAAGGTGCTCTCCGAAAAGCTCGGCATCTCGGCGGTGGAGATCACCAAGCGCCTCTTCAAGGAGGGCGTCATGAAGACCGTGAACGAATCCGTCGAT
Organism: Candidatus Gallimonas sp.; assembly: GCA_048370055.1. Taxonomy (GTDB): domain Bacteria; phylum Bacillota; class Clostridia; order Christensenellales; family Borkfalkiaceae; genus Gallimonas. The sequence goes on from DBGBVX010000044.1 coordinate 341, forward strand.
TACGACAACGCCGCCTTTATCGCGCTTGAGTTGGGCATCGACCTCGAGTATAAGCCCGCCGAGACGGCGGAGGACGCCCTTTTGAAGATGCACGGCGAGGAGGATGGCGAGAACCTCGTCACCCGCGCGCCCGTCGTCACCGTCATGGGACACGTCGACCACGGCAAGACGTCCCTTTTGGACGCCATCCGCAAGACCAACGTCACCGAGGGCGAGGCGGGCGGCATCACGCAATCCATCGGCGCCTATACCGTCACGTTCGGCGAGGGCAAGAAGATCACCTTCATCGATACGCCCGGGCACGCGGCGTTCACCGCGATGCGTGCGCGCGGCGCGCAGGTCACCGATATCGTCGTGCTCGTCGTGGCGGCGGACGACGGCATCATGCCGCAGACGGTGGAGGCGATCAACCACGCCAAGGCGGCGGACGTGCCCATCATCGTTGCGCTCAACAAGATGGATAAGCCGCACGTCGACCCCGACCGCGTCAAGCAGGAGCTCATGAAGTACGACCTCGTGCCCGAAGAGTGGGGCGGCGACGTCATCGTCGTTCCCGTCTCGGCAAAGACGGGCATGGGCATCGACGCGCTCCTTGAAAATATCGACCTCGTCGCCGAAATGCGCGAACTCAAAGCCAATCCCGACAGAAAGGCGAAGGGCGTCGTCATCGAAGCCAAGCTCGATAAGGGCAAGGGCCCCATGGCGAGCGTGCTCGTCCAAAACGGTACGCTCCGTACGGGCGACAGCCTCGTTTCAGGCACCACGGTCGGGCGCGTCCGCGCCATGATCGACGACAAGGGCAGAACGGTCAAGGAGGCGGGACCTTCCACGGCGGTCTCCGTGCTCGGTCTTGAAGACGTTCCCAACGCGGGCGACGCGATCTTCGCCGTCGAGCCCGGGCTCATGAAACAGGTGCAGGAGGAGCGCAAGAACAAACAGCGCGAATCCATGGTGCACGAAACTTCCAAGATGAGCCTTGACGACGTGTTCCGTCAGGTCGAAGAGGGCAACATGAAGGATCTCAAGGTCATCGTCAAGGCGGACGTTCAGGGTTCCGTGGAGGCGGTCAGAAGCTCGCTCGAAAAGCTCTCCAACGAGGAAGTGCGCATCAAGGTCATCCATGCGGCGGCGGGCGCCATCACCGAGAGCGACGTCTCGCTCGCGGATTCCGCGAACGCCATCATCATCGGCTTCAACGTCCGTCCCGATACCAAGGCGAAGGCGCTCGCCGAGCGCAGCCATGTGGACGTGCGCATGTACCGCATCATCTACGAACTGCTCGACGACATGGAGGCGGCGCTCAAGGGCATGCTCTCTCCCAAATACCGCGAGGTATACATGGGCAAGGCGGAAGTGCGTCAGACGTTCAACATTACGGGCGTGGGCACCGTCGCGGGCTGCCTCGTTACGGAAGGCCGCCTTGTGCGGGGCGGCAAACTGCGTATCTACCGCAACGACGTGATGATCGTCGAGGGGAACGTCAAGCAGCTCAAGCACTATAAAGACGACGTAAAGGAAGTTGCCGCGGGGCTCGAGTGCGGCTGCGCGATCGAGAACTTCAACGAGATCCGCGTGGGCGATTTCATTGAGTGCTACGTCATCGAGGAACTTCCGAAGGCGTAATATGTTCACACTTTTTCTTTCAAACTGATGAAAGAAAAAGTCGTGATTTTGAGAGACAACCCGCGGACGCGCCTGCGGCTGACCGCGTGTTTTCTCTCGGCGGCGATAGATAGCAACAGTATAGCATCGCCGCCTTCACTCTTTCCGCGAAAGCCGCGTGAGCGGCAAATAGGGGCGCAAAAGGCATAACAAGTGAAGCCTTTTGCAACGAATTTATAGCAAGAACTCCCACCGTCACGGCTTCGCCGTGACACCTCTTGGCGGCACCAAGGTAGTGTGCCGCCTGCGGGCACGGAATTGCCGCTGATAAAGGCAATTCCTTAGTTCGTCATGAGCGCACAGCGCACTGCGCTGATGCGCATGACTCATGACTTACCCTCAAAGAGGGAGGCAAGTTATTAAATACTCGCGCAAGCAGGGTTTCCCTGCGCCCGCGCCCTGCATTTGCGCATACCTGCGCTTATGCGGAAAGGTGAGCCGACGCGTGACATTATGTTGCGAAAAAAGCGTCGGCGAGGAAAACCAAACACAAAGCGATAGCGACTGTTGGGTTTTCCTTCCGCTCACGGAAATTCTTTTCGTCAGTTCGAAAAGAATTTCGTGAATATATAGGAGTTATCATGGTAAAACGAACGGATCGCCTCAACGGCGAGCTGCAAAAGGAGATCGCCGCCATCATATCGGGCGAACTCAAGGATCGCGATCCCCGCATCACGGGGCTCGTGAGCGTCACGGAGACGGACGTCGCGCCCGATCTTAAAACGGCGAAGGTATATGTGAGCGTTTACGGCGTTTCGCCCGAGGCGAAAAAGCAGGTGTTCGCGGCGCTTCGCGAGAACGCGGGCTTTGTCCGTCATGCGCTCGCGCAGGTCATGCGCATGCGCACCGTGCCCGCCGTCATCTTTTTGGAGGACGGCAGCATGGAGTACGGCTCGCATATGGACGAACTCTTTGCATCCCTTCATAAGGACGAAAAATAAGTGAATACCTTAAAGGAAATCGCAGGCGTCATAAAGCGCCTGAAAAGCGCGGTCATTTTCACGCACATGCGCCCCGACGGCGATACGCTCGGGAGCGCAATGGCGCTGTCCCGCGCTCTTTTTATGCTGAATATCCCCAACGAGGTCGTCAACGAGGGGGAGATCCCCGCAAAATTCCTCGCGTTCGAGGGGATGGACGCCATCAAAAAAGCCCCCGCGCTCGACGCGGAGGGCTATATCTGCGTGGATTCTTCCGACGAGGCGCGCCTCGGCTATCTTCAGCCCGTGTTCCTCGCGGGGGTAAAACAGGGGAAGATCACGGTGAATATCGATCACCACGTCTCCAACACGCGCTATTGCAAATATAACTTCGTGCGCAACCGCGCAAGCAACTGCGAAAATATCGCCGAACTCATCGCGGAACTTGGCGTCAAGCCCGATAAGCTGCTCGCGACATACCTCATGACGGGCATGGTCACCGATTCGGGCGCCTTTTCGCACAGCGACGTGAACGGCGATACCTTCCGCGCGGCGGCGTATGCGGCGGACGCGGGCGCGGACGTGAGCACGGTCACCTACGAGATCTTCAAAAAACAGTCCAAGGCGCGCGCGCAGATGTACGCCCGCGTGATCGCCGCGCTCCGCTATGAGCTCTCCGACGCGCTCGCCGTCGCCGTCGTCACGCAGGATATCCTCAAAAAGTACGGGCTCAAACAGGACGCCACGGAGGGCATCGTCGACTTTGCGCTCACCGTCGAGCCGGTCGAGGTCAGCGCCTGCCTCATGGAGGTCAGAAAGGGGCAGTACAAGGTCTCCCTGCGCTCCAAGGGCACCGTCAATGTCAACGAAGTCGCCGCCGTGTTCGGCGGCGGCGGGCATGTGCTCGCCTCGGGCTGCATGCTCTTCGGCGATTTGGAAGAGGTTATCGATAAACTCTCCTTCGCGGTTAGGCAAAGGCTTCCTCTATGACGGGTTTTCTCAACATCTTCAAGCCGTCGGGCAAGAGTTCGGCGGCGGTCGTGGGGCGCGTAAAATGGCTCCTCAAAACGCCCTGCGGGCATATGGGCACGCTCGATCCGCTCGCCGAGGGCGTGCTCCCCGTGGGCGTGGGCAATGCAACGCGCCTGTTCGATTATTTCCTCTCCAAAAAAAAGCGCTATACGGCGCGCTTCCGCTTCGGCGCGACGACGGACACGTTGGACGCGGAGGGGGAGGTGACCGCGGGCGGGCGGATCCCGTCGCCCGAGGAGATCGAGGGCGCTCTCCCCGCGTTTTTGGGCGAGATCGAACAGATCCCGCCCCGGTACAGCGCGGTATCGGTGGGCGGCAGGCGCGGCTACGAGCTGGCGCGCAAGGGGGTGGAGTTCGAGATCGCCCCGAAGAGGGTCGTCATCGACGAATTCCGCCTTGCGGAGCAGACTGCGCCCGACGAATACGAATTTACCATCGTCTGCGGCGGCGGCACCTATGTGCGCGCGCTTGTCCGCGATCTCGCCGCCGCGCTCGGCACGCAGGGGTACATGACCTATCTGCGGCGCGACGCGAGCGGCGTCTTTACGGCGGAGACTGCCGTCCCGCTCGAGGCGCTCACGCCCGAAAACGTGCGCGGATATCTCATCCCCACGGAGACCGTTCTGCCCTTCCCCGTGCTGGATTGCGCCGACGAGCGCATCTTCCACGGCGTAACGGTGCCGGTCGCGGCGGAGGACGGGGTATACAAACTGTACCGCGGCGGCGAATTTTACGGGCTTGCGCGCGCGGAAGGCGGCTTTGCGCGCGCGGAGAAAAAATTATGCTGACCGTTCTCGGAGAAAAAGCGGCGCTGCGTACGCCCTGCGCGCTCCTTCTGGGCGCGTTCGACGGGTTCCACATCGGGCATCTTACGCTGCTCGAAGAGGCGAAGCGGACGGGTTATCCCGTCGCGGCGCTCACCATCTTCGGCGGCAAGCAGGGAGGCGCGCTCTTCCTGCCCGCGGAGCGGCGTGCGCTTTTGCACCGCCTCGGCGTCTCCTATACGCTTGAATACGACTTCACGGACGGGTTCCGCGATACGCCCGCCGAAAATTTCCTCGGCGCGCTCTTTGCCCGCGTCTGCACGGGGGCGGTGTTCTGCGGCGAGGATTTCCGTTTCGGCGCGGGGGCGGCGGGTACGCCCGCGCTTTTGAAACGCATGGCGCCCTGCCCCGTAACGGCGCTCCCTCTGCGGGAGGCGGGCGGGGAGAAGGTCTCCTCCTCCCGCATCAAAAAAATGCTCGCCGAGGCGGACATGGTCGGGGCAAATGCGCTCCTGTGCGTGCCGTACTTCATTCAGGGCGCCGTCGAGCAGGGCAGGCATGTCGGGAGCAAACTCGGCTTCCCGACGCTCAATCTCTCCCTCCCCGCCGAAAAAACGCTCCCCAAAGAGGGCGTGTACGGCGGGCATGCCCAAACGCCCGCGGGCGACTTTCCCGCCATCGTCAACATCGGTCCGCGCCCCACGTTCGGCGTGGCGGAAAAAAAGATCGAGGCGTATTTGGAGGGCTTTTCGGGCAATCTGTACGGCGAAACGGTGCGCGTCTTTCCCGAAACGTATTATCGCCCCACAACGGCGTTTCCCTCCGTTGCGGCGCTCAAAGAACAGCTTGCAAAGGATATTTGCAGATTACGGACAGAAAAAGGAGCCTGATATGATCAGATTCGGACCGAGCGGAAATTCCGAAAGTTTCTATGCGGCGGGCTACGAGCACACCGAGGAGGCGGCCGCCTATGTGAAGGAGATGGGGTTGGACTGCTTCGAGTACTCCTTCGGGCGGGGCGTCCGCATGACGGAGGCGAAGGCGCGCTCCATCGGGCAGGCGTTTGCCGCAGAGGGGGTGGAGCTCTCCGTGCACGCGCCCTATTTCATCAACTTCGCCAATCCCGACGACGAGATGGCGGCAAAGTCCTACGGCTATGTGCTCGACAGCGCGAAGATGGTGCGCCTGATGGGCGGAAAGCGCGTCGTGTTCCACCCCGCCGCGCAGGGCAAAGACAGCCGCGAGACAGCCGTCTCCCGCGCGGAGGAGAGGCTGAAAATACTGCGCGATTACATCTACCTCAACGAGCTCGACGATCTCATGTTCTGCCCCGAAACGATGGGCAAGCTCGCGCAGATCGGCACGCCCGAGGAGATCGTGCGCTTTTGCAGGATCGACCGCGTGTTCACGCCCTGCGTGGATTTCGGACACGTCAACGCGCGCGAGCAGGGGAGCCTGAAAACGGCGGCGGACTATAAACGCCTCTTAAATTACATGATCGGCGAACTCGGCTACGAGCGCATGAAGCACTTTCACGTGCATTTTTCCAAGATCATGTACGGCGCAAAGGGGGAGATCAAGCATCTCACCTTTGCCGACGAGGTATACGGCCCGCAGTTCGAGCCGCTCGCCGAAGTCCTGCACGAACTTGCGCTCGAGCCCTATATCGTCAGCGAATCGGACGGCACGCAGGCGGAGGACGCGCTTGCGATGAAGCACATGTACGAGGCGTATCGCGGCTGAGCCTTCCGCGCATTTCTGCACAAAAAATTATTGACTTGCGCCTGTGTATTTGGTATAATATGGCTGTGGAAACGCAAAAATTGCAACGCATTTATGCGGAAACGGGCGCCGACGCGCTCTTTTTGGAACAGGATTTTCTCCGCCGCTACGTCACGGGGTTCTATTCGACGGACGGCTTTGTGGTGTACGACGGCAACACCTGCACGTTCGTCGCCGATATGCGCTATTTCGAGGCGGCAAGCGACGCACTCGAAGGCAGCGGCATCCGCGTCGTGGAGGGCTCGTTCGACAGGGCGGTCTCTCTCGTCGCGGGGTGCAAAACGTTAGGAGTTCCCTATCCCTTCGTGAGCCGCACGGCATGCGCGAGGTTGGAGGACCGCGGCTTTACGCTCGCCGACTGCATGCCCGCCCTGCGCGAGGCGATGAAGGTGAAATCGGCTTCCGAGCTCGGGCATATCGCCCGTGCCTGCGACATGGCGGAAGAGGGGCTGCTCAAAACGCTTCCCCGCCTCAAAGAGGGCATGACGGAGCGCGAACTCGCCGCAGTTTTGGAGTACGAGATGCGCATGCAGGGCGCCGACGGCACTTCGTTCGAGACCATCGTCGCGTTCGGCAAGGGCTCGAGCGTGCCCCATCACGAGACGGGCGATACAAAACTGCGCTTCGGCGACGTGGTGCTCATCGACTTCGGCTGCAAAACGCAGGGGTACTGCTCCGACTGCACCCGCACGTTCCTCTTCGGCGACGACGGTAAGCACGGGGACTTCAAAGAGAAATACGCCGTTGTTTTGGAGGCGCACGAGCGCGTCAAGGAAAAACTCGTATCCGGCATGACGGGAAGAGAGGCGGACGCCATCGCGCGCAACTTGTTCGCCGAAAAGGGGCTCGATAAGTTCTTTACCCATTCCCTCGGGCACGGCATCGGGCTCGAGATCCACGAATATCCCGTGCTTGCGCCCCGCGGCGAGGAGAAACTTTCAGACGGCATGGTGTTCTCCGATGAACCCGGGCTGTACTTCGCGGGCGAATACGGCATCCGCATCGAGGACAGCGTTTGCCTCGAAAACGGAAAGGTGCGTTCCTTCATGCACAAGACGGCG
>DBGBVX010000045.1:0-7915 GCA_048370055.1 Candidatus Gallimonas sp.
TTGTATTTTGCCAAAATCCGCAAAGGAATAAAATCATGGATTGGTTTTGCAGTTTAAGAAGATGGATCCGCATTTATATTTGTTTCCTTATTCCGGCGCTGATTGCAGGAATTTTATTCTGTTTCCGTCAATGGATCGCCGCTTCCGTGTTTGTGGGCGTTATGATCTTTATTTTGCTTCCCTTGTTTATTTATTCGGAAGAAAAATTCAGCGAACAGCGGCACAGTGAAATCATCGGGCTGTTGCAAAAAAGCGCAGCGGCTTCCCTTCCGATAAAGAGAACGCCCGTTTCATCCAAAATACCGCCCGCTCTTGAAGAGACGGCTCCCGTCCTCTCCGAAAAACAAACCGCCGCCGAAGAGACGGTTTCCATTTCCTCCGGCGAGCTCGCCGCCCGCGACCGCGCACGCATTCTGATATCGCAAAAAAAAGCCGATGCCGTCCGCAGCCGCATCGATCAGATCGATCGGCTGTTAGACGCCGATCCGCGATCCGTCAACGACGCAGAAAAAGCCGCCCTTTTGGCTGAAAAAGACGAACTTACAAAATATATGCTCGGCATAGAACACACAACGAAATAAAGGTATCGCGCGCCGTCGGCGCGCGATACCTTTCAGGAAACGATCCGGCGCATGCCGCCGCCTGTTGACAATCCGCCCCGTTGCCGCTATAATATGGCTGAAAATACCAAAAAGGCAAGATCATGCAGTCACTCAAAGAACTTTATAAGATCGGGCGCGGGCCCTCGAGCTCGCACACCATCGGTCCCGAACGCGCGGCAAAACTCATGAAGGCGCGCTATCCCGCCGCCGACAAATTCAGCGTGACCTTATACGGCTCGCTCGCGCTGACGGGCAAGGGGCACAACACGGACATGGTGCTCAAAAAAACCTTCTCCCCCGCGGCGTGCGACGTATTTTTCGACGGCGAGACCCCCACGCCCGTACACCCCAATACGCTTGACATCGCGGCGCTCCGCGGCGGAAAAGAGCTTGCCAAAGTCCGCTTTTACAGCGTGGGCGGCGGCACCATCCGCATCGAAGGCGAACCCGAGGCAAATACGGGCGTCGACGAGAAGGTGTACCCCCTCTCCACCTTCGACGACATTGCCGCCTACTGCAAGAACAAGAATCTCCGCCTGTGGCAGTATGTGCGGGAATGTGAGGGCGACGGGATATTCCTCTATTTGGAAAACATTTGGCAGCAGATGAAACGCTCCATCCACGAAGGGCTGACGACGGCGGGCGTGCTGCCCGGGTGCCTCGGCACCCAACGGCGGGCGCAGCATCTGTACCATCAGCGGCACATCGACGAATCGGCGCAGACGAAGGAAAACCGCCTTGTGTGCTCATACGCCTTTGCGGTGAGCGAACAGAACGCGGCGGGCGGCGTCATCGTGACGGCGCCCACCTGCGGGAGCTGCGGCGTTCTGCCGAGCGTGCTGCACTACATGCAGGATACGCGCGGATTTTCCGACGAACAGGTCGTGCGGGCTTTGGCGGCGGGCGGGCTCATCGGAAACATCATCAAGACGAACGCCTCCATCAGCGGCGCGGAATGCGGGTGTCAGGCGGAGATCGGCTCCGCCTGCTCGATGGCTGCGGCGGCGCTTGCCGAGCTCTTCGAAATGGGGCTCGATCAGATCGAAGCCGCGGCGGAGATCGCCATGGAACACCATTTGGGGCTCACATGCGACCCCATCGCGGGGTTGGTGCAGATCCCCTGCATCGAGCGCAACGCTGTGGCGGCGATGCGCGCCATCAACGCGCTCAGCCTCGCCAACTTCCTCGCCGATTCCCGCAAGATCAGTTTCGACCTCATTGTCAAGACGATGTATAACACGGGGCGCGACCTGTTGAACAACTACCGCGAGACGTCCGCGGGCGGGCTTGCGAAGTATTACCCCGTAGACAAACTGCATTTTGAAAATCAATAACGGATCGCGGCGCGGGCATATGCCCGCGCCGCGATCAACTTTTTGAATATGATTTTGTCGATAAATGAATTCAATTTGTTATTTCCAATCCTGCATCAGCTCGAGATAATATCCGATATATTCCTTTAATTTTTGAAGGAACTCCCCTTCGTTTTCCACCATCGTCGATTTAGGCAAATATCCGATCTGTTTGGGATAATAATTCTCCTTACCGTGTTTGCGCCGCACCATACCTTTTGTTTCAAAATGTCCGCAGGATTCAACCTTTTTTATGAGTTCCTGCTGCTGCGCAATATCTTCCGGCGGAATACCATAACAGAGAAAACGGACATTAAAATGTCTCTTTATACAATTATTCCCGACGGGCAGGCAGTCTCGGCTGCGGAGTTCAAGCGTTGGGATAACCTTGTTGTATCCGCTTTTCCGAATACTTATGTACACATACGGATATTGCCCCGCTTTTGTAACTTTATACTCACATTGCTCCCTATCCCCCGATAACTGCGGAACAACTGCCTTTTCAAAATATGAGATCCATTTCAAATAATCAATGTGCGATTCGCTTTTTTCGGGCATTGCGGTATTCTCTGTTGCGCGGTATACGCTGACAACGTGTTCAGCATATTGCCGCAAAATCAGATTTTCCGCGCCCGTATATTTTTCAAAGAGCGGCAATATCTCCTTGATGGAATAAACACGCCATTTGTTTGCATCACTTGCATGATCAATCCTTGACTGCTCGCCTGTACGAACAATATCCGTTTTATAAAATATTTTACAGATATGGTCATACTCCCCTTCGCACGATTTGATATGAGCGTCATAGGTATCAAGCTGATTGTGCTCTTCCGAATAGGTTTTGTCCTCAATAAACAGCGCCGTTTTTTGACCGTTTTTGAGCGTGATCCATACCGAAATATCGATATTGCACCATTGCGCCGTTGTGACGATTTCCTTGACTTCTCCCGAATCGATCCCGCAAAACTCCTTCAAAAGATCACCCGCAGCATCTTTGAGTTCCCGTTCGTCGTAATTTTCGAACAGCCAACGCAAAAATGCATCCTGCGAAAGTTCCCGCGTTGCAAAATCAAACAAATTCTTCATGTGTTGATTTCTCCGTAAAAACCATTCCAAAAACGCAGTTATGTTACGATGCCGCGCCCGCAGAGAACGTCGGCAAGGCGCGCAAGCGCCTCGGGCGCGAGCGTTTCTCCCCGTACCATGTCTGCAATGCCCGCCTCGGAGAGCACCTCTTTCGCCTGTTCGCGCGGGATGCGGAAGGCGTTCATGAGGTTGTTTTCGAGCGTTTTGCGACGGCTTAAAAAGGCGCAGCGCACCGCCGCGCGGTAGGCGGACTTGCTCTTTACGGGAATACGCCCCTCCTCGAAGTCGATGCGCACGACCGCGGAATCGACGTTGGGGCGGGGATAAAACATCGTCCGCGGGACCCGCCGCGTGACGACGGCTTTCCCTTTGAGCGCGATCGCCGCGGTGACGGCGCCGTACTCCGCGGTCCCCGCCTCCGCCGTAAAGCGCTCGGCGACCTCCTCCTGCACCATGACGGTGACGCCCTCGCAGCGCTCCGCCTCCTCCAAAAAGCGCATCAAAACGGGCGTGGTGACGTAGTAAGGGAGATTGGCGACGACGCGGTAGGCGCCCAACTCCTTTTCAAGCGCGGGCAGATCTGCCTTCATGAAATCGCGGAAGATGACCTCGGCGTTCTCGCACCCCGCGAGTGTTTCGGCGAGCACGGGCTGCAGCGTTTTATCGATCTCGAGCGCGACGACCTTTTTCGCCGCCGCGGAGAGCGCGCGGGTGAGCGCCCCCGCGCCCGCGCCGATCTCGAGCACCGTCGTCCGGTCGTCCACGCCCGCGTCGCGCACGATGGCGTCCAAAAGATTGGCGTCCGTTAAAAAGTTCTGCCCGAACTGTTTTTTGAAGGAAAACCCGTGTCTGATGAGTACGGTCCTGATATCTTCCATATTTCTCCTCGTATCGGCGGCGCGGGCTCCGCGCAAATTGACGTTGAGGGAACTGCCCTCCTTACAGATGAAAAAGAAGGGAGCTTGCCGCAGGCGGGCTCCCTTTGCTCATTCTTCGATCATGGGACGGACGCGGAGCGGAACGCCTACGCTCTCCGCCACGGCGCGGCAGCGGGCGATCTCGTCCGCGCCGATGCAGTCCACCACGGAGAACCAACAGTTCAGCCCCTGCGCCTTGCATTCGCGCGCGAAAAAGAGCATGGAGTCGAACGCCATGTCGGGATAGATGGGCTGACAGAGCTGCCGGTAACGGCGGGAATCGGAGGCATTGAGCGAGATGTTGATGCCGTCCAACCTGCCCTTGAGTTCGGGCGCGATGTCGCGCTCGTTGATGATGGAGCCGTGCCCGTTGGTATTCAGGCGCGTTTTTCCGCCCCGTTCGTGCACCCAATCGCACACTCTGAGCATGACGTCGAGGCGGTAAGTGGGCTCGCCGAACCCGCAGAACACGATCTCATCGTACTTTTTCGGATCGCCGATGCCTGCAACGACCTGCTCGGCGCTCGGCTCGCCGTCTTTGAGCCACAGGGAGTAGCCCTCGAAGGTCTGTTTGCCGTTGCGCACGCAGAACGTGCAACAGTTTGTGCAGCGGTTGGTGAGGTTGACATAGCAGTTATTGCCGATCACATAGGTATATGTATCCATATTATCTCATCCTTGGAAAGAGCGCCCGCGCGTTCTTCCCGATCAAATCCATCAGTTCTTCTTCCCGTTCGCCGCGCAGCTCGGCAAGCCGACGGACGATGACGGGGATATTGGCGGGCGAATTTTTTTCGCCGCGGAAGGGCGAGAGATAGGGGCTATCCGTTTCGGAGAGGATCCTCTCCGCGGGGCACGCCCGCACGCTCTCCCACACTTTTTTTGCATTTTTGAAGCACGCCACGCCGCCGAAGGAGAGATACGCCCCAAGTTCCGCAAACGCGGGGAGCATCTCCGCCCCGTGCGAATAACAGTGCATGAGAAAGCCGTTTTTGAGGTGACCGCGCATCTCGGTGAGCAGGGCGAGCATATCGGCGGCGCAGTCGCGCGAGTGGATCTGCAGCGGGAGCCCCGCGCGCTCGGCGAGCAGGATCTGCTTTACGAACGCTTCGCGCTGTACCGCTTTTGGCGGTTCCTCCCAATGATAGTCAAGCCCGATCTCCCCCACCGCAACGCACTTTTCATCGCCGCACAGCGCTTCGAGCGCGGAAAGCGCGTCCTCCGAAAGTTCCGCCGCCTCGGAGGGGTGCACGCCCGCCGTAAAGTACGCGCCCGCGTGCGCGGCGGCAAAATCGCGGTGCCACAGGCTGTGCGCGAGCGTATCGCCCGCGAGCACGACGGTTTCCACGCCCGCGGCGCGGATCTCTTCCCACATCTTGGGAAACTCGTACCCCTCTTCGGCGAAATGGGCGTGGATATCGATGTAATTCATCGGATGGAGGCGCCGCTTTCCATCGCCTTTTCGGGCGTGAGCAGGCTTAAATTCCCCGCGGCGTCCTCGGCGCAGAGCACCATGCCCTCGGAGAGCACGCCGCACAGCTTAACGGGCTTTAAGTTGGTGACGAGCACCACCTTTTTGCCCACCATCTCCTCGGGCGTGTACCATTTGGCGATGCCGGAGACGACGGAGCGCACCTCTTCGCCCACGCGGATGGTCTCGTGCAGAAGTTTGGAGGACTTCGGCACCTTTTCGCAGGCGATGACCTCGCCCACCCTCAGCTCGATCTTTGCGAAATCGTCGATGGAGATGAGGGGCGCCTTCTCCGCTTCCGCGGCGGGCGCGGCAGGCTTCTCGGCGGGCGTTGCGCCGTTCTCGCGCTCGTATTCCGCCTGCTGTTTCGCCCTGATCTCCTCCGCCTTTTTGAGCACCTCGTCCCTGTCGAAACGGACAAAGAGCGCCTCGTCGCTTTCCGCGACGCGGGTGCCGCTTGCATAAACGCCGAACTTTTCCGCCTCCTCGAGCGACTGCAGATCCGTGCTGAAATACGCCGCGATCTTATCCGCCGTGGCGGGCAGGAAGGGATGGAGCAGGCTCGCGCCCTTCACGATGCTCTCCGCAAGGTTATAAAGGACGGTGGAGAGGCGGGCTTTGTTCGCCTCGTCCTTGCACAGCACCCAAGGCATGGTCTCGTCGATATACTTGTTCGCGCGGCGGAACACGGCAAAGAGTTCGGTGAGCGCGTCCGCGACATGATAGCTCTCCATGCACGCCTCCACCTTGGCTTTGGCGCCCGTGACGACGGCTTTGAGGTCGTCGTCGACGGCTTCCGCCGCCCCCATGTCCGCGATCACGCCGCCGCAGTACTTGCGCGCCATGGCGAGCGTGCGCTTGACGAGGTTGCCGAGCGTGTTGGCGAGATCGGAGTTGATGCGCTCCACGAGAAGTTCCCACGTGATGGTGCCGTCTCCCTCGTAGGGCATTTCGTGCAGGACGAAGTAACGCACCGCGTCCACGCCGAACACCGCAGAAAGGTCGTCGGCATACAGTACGTTGCCGCGCGATTTGCTCATCTTTTCGCCGCCCTGCAACAGCCACGGGTGCGCAAAGACGTGATCGGGCAGCGGCTCGCCCAGCGCCATCAGAAAGATGGGCCAGTAAATGGTGTGGAAGCGGGCGATATCCTTGCCGATGACGTGGAGCGTCTCGCCCTCGCACCAATACTTTTTATAGAGAGGACCGCTCTTGCCGTCGGGATCGTACCCGAGCCCCGTGATATAGTTGGTGAGCGCGTCCAGCCACACATATATGACGTGCCGTTCGTCGAAATCGACGGGGATCCCCCACTTGAAGGTGGAGCGGGAAACGCACAGGTCCTGTAACCCCTTCTTCAAAAAGTTGTTCATCATCTCGTTCTTGCGCGAGACGGGGCGGATGAAGTCGGGATGGCTCTCGATGTGTTTGATGAGCGCGTCGGCATACTTGCCCATGCGGAAGAAGTACGCCTCTTCCTTGGCTTTTTTCACCTCTCTGCCGCAGTCGGGGCACTTGCCGTCGACGAGTTGGCTCTCCGTCCAAAAGCTCTCGCAGGGGGTGCAGTACCAACCCTCGTACTCCCCTTTGTAGATATCGCCCTGCTCGTAGAAGCGGCGGAAGAGCTTTTGCACCGTTTTCACGTGATCCTCGTCGGTGGTGCGGATGAACTTATCGTAAGAGGTGTTCACGCCGTCCCACACCGTGCGGATGACGTTCGCGACCCGATCGACGTACGCTTTGGGGGTCACGCCCGCCGCCTTCGCCTTCTCCTCGATCTTCTGCCCGTGCTCGTCGGTACCCGTCTGAAAACGGACGTCGTAGCCCTGCGCGCGCTTGAAACGCACGATCGCGTCAGTGAGGATCGCTTCGTAGGTATTTCCGATGTGCGGCTTGCCCGAGGTGTAGGCGATCGCCGTCGTTACATAATAGGGTTTTTTCATACGATTTACCTGTACAAAGTTTTATTCAGAGCTATTATACTTCATTTGCGCCGAAATGTAAACTTATTTTGCGCGACACGTCTCGCCGCATATTCGATTGCAGAATACACTGATCAAAAAACGCCGCGTTCGACAAAAATTACCGAACGCGGTGGCGAGTCTCATGATAGAATGATAATCCAAAAGTATCTCTTGCAAGCCATGACAAAGAATACGGTAAACAGGGAATACGCTTCCGCTGTTGCAAAGCGGTCCCCTTGCATTTATGCAATCACTTAGCTGCTTTTAAATCTCCTTTGGCAAGCAATTTAATTTGAAGATTATCATTATTTAAAACCTTGATATCAAGTAAACTGTTACAAATCGGACAAATGCATTTTGCATGTCCTTCTTCGTCCATATTCATCAGCCTGTTCCCGCATACAACGCAATAAACTTTAAAAACGTTCTTCGACGTCGGAGGATTAGGAGAAATGGGAGGAAGAATGGAAGGAGGAGTAGACGGCAGCAAAACAAGACTTTCGCAATCAAATGCGGCAGGGTA
>DBGBVX010000046.1:0-4818 GCA_048370055.1 Candidatus Gallimonas sp.
CTATATTCAATATCGTGAAGACGGCTAATCTCTTCCATGGTCAGTTTCTTTTCGCTATACAGCTTCGATAATAAATATTTCACATAGTCTTGGATAGTACGCCCATTTCTTTTGTACATATTTGGAATTTCCTGCATCTCTCGCTGCTCCTTTATTGTAAAATATCTTTATACTATAATTATATCATACTGCTTGTACCAAAAATCGCCCGCGCAATACAATAAAAATTTTTTATTCATGGATATAAGTAACAAAGAAAATCATACATTACCATGTGAACGTCATATTTACGCTTGTGTTTCTGATCGCGGCGACGATCTTTCTCATATCCGATCCCGAAGGGTTCCTGCCCGCCCTTCTGGCGGGCGGGGAGAAGGCGGCAGCGCTCTCGCTCTCGCTGCTCGCCTCCTACTGCGTCTGGCTTGGATTTTTTAAGGTGTTGGAGCAAAGCGGACTTGCGGACAAACTCGCCCGCAGGCTTATCCGTCCGCTCGGGAAGCTCTTTTGCTCGCAGGACAGGGAGGCGCTGTCCGCCGCAAGCCAAAACATGGCGGCAAACTTTTTGGGGCTCCCCGGCGCGCCCACGCCGCTCGGCGTGAAAGCCACGCAAAAATTCCTTGCCGCCAAAAACGAATACGGCGCGGATATGCTCTTCGTGCTCAACGCGACGAGTCTGCAGCTCCTTCCCACCACCGTGATCGCCCTCCGCGCCGCGGCGGGCTCCGCTTCGCCCGCCGATATTTTCCTGCCCACCCTGCTCGCGACCCTCTTTTCCTCCCTGCTCGGCGTGATACTCGTGCTGATAACGAGGAAACGGGCATGAAATACGCAGCGCTCATCATCCCCGCGCTCTTTTTGGCGCTCTTCCTCTTTGCGCTCTTCAAAAAAGTCAAACTGTACGACTGCTTCACCGACGGCGTGAAAGAAGCCGTGCCACTCGTTCTTTCCCTCTTTCCCTACCTCGCCGCCATTCTCATGCTCAGCGAGCTGTTTGAGCGGAGCGGGCTCTCCTCCGCGATCACGCAGGCGCTCGCGCCCCTCTTTTCCGCGCTCGGCATCCCGTCCGAGATCTCCAAACTCGTCCTTTTGAAACCCTTTTCGGGGAGCGGTTCGACGGCGCTGCTTTCGGAGATCTTTTCCGCCTACGGCGCGGACAGTTACATCGCCCGATGCGCCGCGGTCGCCTACGGGTCGAGCGAAACGGTGTTCTATATTTCCGCCGTTTATTTTGCGGGGAGCAAAAAAAATCTTGCAAAACCCGTTGTTATTGCCTTAATATCCAACTTTTTAAGCGTAATTTTGGGCTGTCTGCTCTGCAAAATCATGTAAAACGGGGGTCTCTTGTGAGAAACTCCAAAATTTTGCCCGTTTTCGTGATACATTTTTTATAGGAGCTGTAAAAAACGCTCAGAAAAAAAATTTTTTGAATTTTTCGTCGAAATATTTTACTTTTTGCTGAACGCACGCTATAATGAAGGTACAAAAACGAAGCAGGCAACTGCTTCCCCCAATATCGCTCATCATTTTTCCCCCTTATCATATAGTAAAACCCCTCGGAACGCGAGTTTCGGGGGGTTTTACTTTGCGTTACTGTCTTTTGCGGGGAGCGCCGCCCGCACGGGAGCGCCCTGACAATCGAAACCCGCCCGAGGCGTGTTGCCGCGGGCGGGTTTATGCGATCGGATCAGGCGCCTTTTTTCGCGGATGCAAAGCGGGACGTCTGCTCGCTCTTCTCTCCGAACACGAGCCATGCGGAATACATGAGCCCGGGGCCCATATTGAACACGTGGCAGTCGACAAGACTTGTGAGGAGCAGCGACGCGATACAGAGCGCGGCGACGATCTTGAGCGTATTCGGGCGGCGCAGGCAGACGTATATCGTCTGAATACGGTGGACGGCATAGGCGACGAGCGCGACGATCCCGCCCGTGGCGATGAGCTGAAAGAAGGTATTGTGGGCGCGCATTGCGAGGAAGGTCCCCTCCGGCGTACCGTCGATAAAATCGCTGTACATCCCGTCCTCGGTGAGAATGGTGCCCGGCGTCTTATAGAACCCGACGCCGAACCCGGGATACTCCTTGAAGCGTTCCCAACATGCCTCCCATGTTTTGAACCGCGCCGAATCGTTGAAGCCCTGTTGGATGACCGAGAAGAAAAGATCCTTAAATTCTTCGCGGAATACGATGATGCTGACGATGAGCGCAGCCACGAGCACCGCGTACACGACGCCGTTGAAGAGCCGCTCCTTCCCCTTGCTGCCCACGAGCGTGGCGACCACGCAGCCGAGATAGACGACCGTGCCGAACAGCATCGCCCCGCGGCTTTGGGTCAGGAGCACGCCGAGATAAAATACCGTACATAAAATGGTGTATGCCCAACCGTGCTTATTCTTGATCGCGAAATAGACGGGCGCGGGCATGCACATCGCCATGACGCAGCCGACGTTATTGTAGATGCCCCAACCCGTGTAGAGCGCGACGCGGTTGATGGTGCCGTCTTCACGGATGACGCCTTCGCCGAAGTACATGCCGATGACCTCGGCGAGCATCCCGACGCCGATGACGGTGACGACCATCGGAAGATATGCCTTAGGAACTTTATCCCAACGGATGGTATAATAGAAATAGAAGTAAAAACCGCAGAGAGAAGCGATCTGCACGAAGCCCATGAGCACGGTACGCCCGTCATAGAAGGGCGAACCCGCGCCGCTCAGAAGATAGGCGACGCCGAGAAGGACAAAGCCGACGGTGAACTTGGGCGTTCCGCGTTTTTCCCGCTCGAGCAGCATGGAGACGAGCCGCCCGATGAGAATGACAAGGATGACGGCGATCGCATAAAAGAGCGCCAATTGCCCCTGCGGCTGCCCGAAGAGCGCGTCGGGATATTTCCCGGGATTGTTCTTTGCAGAAAAGAGCATATACCCGCAGCAGACCATCGGCACGATGCCGAGCATGTCGTCGCAGGCCAAAAAAATGCACAGCCCGAAAAAGGCATAGCAGTAGATGACGAATATTTCAAGCCCGAAAATCTCCGAGCATGCCATCAGGACGACCGCAAGCGCGGCAAACCATCCGGATCTGAAAAAATTTTGCGCCAACTGCAGCGCACGCGACTCTCTCAACCGCGGGAAAGCTTCTGTAAGCATGCCACCATTATAGCACCGCCGCATGCGGAAAGCAAGCCTTTCCCGACAGAAATCGACCCGCTTTTTCACCGATCGTACACGTTATTGTACCATTCCGGAATTCTCTGCCCGATACAGTCCCGCCGGCTACAGATCGAGCGTCTCTTTATACAGTTCGCTCTTGGAAACGCCGCGGTCGCGGGCGGCGCGCTTTAACGCCTCCTTCTTATCAAGCCCCTCTTGCATATATGCGAGCACATGCTCGCGCGGCGGGAGCGCGTTGAGCGGATTTTCCCGCGCCGCCGCCCCCTGTACGACGAGCACATACTCCCCGCGTTTCTCCCCCGCAAGCCCTTCGGAGAGCAGAAACTCCGCGCTCTCCTCGTGCAGCTTGGTGATCTCGCGCACGGCGCAGGCGCGACGCTCGCCGAACACGGCGTACATTTCGGAAACGTAATCGTCCACATCCTGCGGGGCGCAGTGAAAAAGGAGCGTTTCCCGCGCGGAGGCATACCCTTCCAAAACTTCCCTTCTTTCCCGCTTCTTTTCGGGGAGGAACCCGACGAAGGTGAACCTGTCGGCGGGAAAGGCGGAGAGGATGAGCGCGGAGAGCGCCGCGTTGGCGCCTGGAAGCACCGTGTACAGCTCGCCCGCCGCCTTCAGCATGGCGCAGACCTCCCGCCCGGGATCGGAGATGATGGGCATGCCCGCGTCCGAGACGACGCACACGTTCTTGCCCTCGCGGGAGAGCGCGAGCATCTTTTCCGCCGCCTCCCGCTCGTTGAATTTGTGGCAGGTAAGAAGCGGTTTTCTGATCTCGTATGCGTTGAGGAGCCCAAGCGTGCGGCGGGTATCCTCGCAGAAGATCACGTCCGCCGCCCGAAGCTGTTCGAGGGCGCGCAGCGTGATATCCTTGAGATTGCCGATGGGCGTTGCAACAAAATAGATCATATCAGTTCCTCGTATTCTCCAACGCGGGCAGCACCTCGACGCCCGCTTTCCCGCCCTTGACCGCCGCGACGAGCACCGCGTAGGGCTTGGCGCCCGCCTTCCCCGCAACGAGCTGTACCTTTTTGGGTTCGAGACGGTACGCGTGCAGGGTGTAGAGCACCTCCGCGAGGCGGTCCGCGCGGTGAATGAGCGCGAACCGCCCGCCGAACTTCAGACAGCGCGCCGCGGCGGCGCACAGTTCCCCGAGCGTGAGCGTGAGCTCCTTGCGGCAGGGCGCGCTCGCCTCGTCGGCGGCGGAAAAGCCGCCCCGTTCATAGGGCGGATTGCACAGGATGAGCGAAAACGCCTCCGTATAGTGCGGAGGGATCTCCTGCAGGCGCATATTTTCGACGGTAAAGGCGTGTTCCAATCCGTTGAGCGCAACGCTCTTTTCGCTCATGCGGGCGAGCGCGGGCTGCATCTCGAAGAGCGTGACGTGCTCCACGCCCCTGTTCTCGCCGTAAAAATGCAAGCCGACGACGCCGCTCCCCGCGCAGAAATCCGCCACGCGCTCCCCGCGCTTGGCTTTGAGAAAGCGCGCAAGGAGCACCGCGTCCGAAGTGAAGCGGTACTGCTCGCTGTCCTGTATGATCTTCATGCCGTCGAGCAAATATTCTTCCGTCTGCATCGATATGCCCCCGCCGCACAGTTTTATCGGTGAATTGTCAACTTAAGTGCAACAGTTAGAAAGATTTTGATCAAAC
>DBGBVX010000047.1:0-18790 GCA_048370055.1 Candidatus Gallimonas sp.
AGGGTGAGTCCTGCAACACTAAAAAAGAATCTGGCGCTTTTAAACGCCAGACCCAAGAAGGTTTTACATTACCATACACCACAAGATTTGTTTGATCAAAATCTTTCTAACTGTTGCACTTAAGTTGACAATTCACCTTTGGTTTTTTCTGATATTCACGCGATCAGCGCTTTCCACTTCTTTTCAAAGCCCTCTTCGGCGGAGAGCAGTTCCTTCGCGAGCGACACGATGTCCGCGTCCGCGCAGTCGCCGCACACCTCTGCGAGCGTGCTCTTGAGCGCCGTGATGCCCATCACCGTGCCCTGTACCATCATCTCCGCGATGTGCGCGCGGGAATTATCCGTCATGGTGCTCATCTTGATGGAGCTCCACATCATCGCCTTTTTGATGGGGGAAGGGTTTTTGAGTTCGATGCACTTATCCTTTGCAAGGATGGCGGCGCTGCCGCAGATCTTTTCGTATGTCTCGTGTTGGTGCATGAGTTCGTCCTTGATGTCGCCGTCCTCCGTCTCGGGCAGGATGTTCGAGATGGATTGCAGCGCGAGCTGGCAGTTGCGATGCACCTCCGCAAGCACCTCTTCGCTTTTTTTGATCTCCATATGCTCCTCCTTTTTTCACAGTATAGGCGGAACATGCCGAAAAATTCGCCCGCGCGCCCGCAAAATGAGTTGACTTTTTCATCCGCATATGCTAAATTATACTCCGAGCCGCTAAGGACGGGCACACAAGAACCCTGCAATACGGGTCGCCTACGATATCTTGCGAGACTGGGAAGAGGAGGTAAAAGTTCATGTACGCGATCATCGAAAACGGCGGAAAGCAGTACAAAGTTTCCGAGGGTGACGTTCTGAAGGTGGAAAAGCTCGCGGCGGAAGTCGGCGCAGAGGTCTCCTTCAACGTCGTCATGGTATCGGACGGCGAGACTGTGAAGGTCGGCAAGGATGTTGAGAACGCGAAAGTGACCGCAAAAGTGGAAGCGCAGGACAAGTACAAGAAGATCATCGTCTTCAAGTATAAGCCCAAGAAGAACGAGCGCAAGAAGCAGGGTCACCGTCAGCCGTTCACCGCGGTCAAGATCGAGAAGATCTCGCTCTGAGCCGCAGCAGGGGCGCAGCGCCCCGAAAAATTCGCAATAAGGAGATAACGAATATGTTTTTCATCAGCTTATTCGCGCATAAAAAGGGAACGGGTTCCTCTCATAACGGCCGCGACAGCGAGGCAAAGCGCCTTGGCGTAAAGCGTCAGGACGGGCAGACCGTGCTCGCAGGCAGCATCCTCGTCCGTCAGAGAGGTACGAAGATCCATCCCGGCAATAACGTCGGCATCGGCGGAGACGATACGCTCTTCGCCCTCAAGGACGGCGTTGTCAAGTACGAGCGCAAAGGCAGAGACAAGAAGCAAGTCAGCGTATATTAAAGCAAACAGCGATCCCGCGCGTCATGCGCGGGATTTTTTTGCGCCGCGCTGCCGAACGCGGCGTTTTTTTGCGCTTTTGCGGCGGCAACAATTTTTTTACAAAAACATTACGTTGCGTT
This sequence comes from Candidatus Gallimonas sp., assembly GCA_048370055.1. Classification (GTDB taxonomy): domain Bacteria; phylum Bacillota; class Clostridia; order Christensenellales; family Borkfalkiaceae; genus Gallimonas. The sequence goes on from DBGBVX010000047.1 coordinate 1,536, forward strand.
TACAAAAAATTATTCTTTCCGCAACACCGGCATGGTAGGATACAGTCAGAAACGAGGGGCGGAGCTCAGCCTCTCGGGATCTGAAAATTATGCCGGAAGGCAGACAAGGAGGAAAGAATATGGCAAACGATTTTCATCCCTTTCGTGACATGAAAGAGAGCGCGAAGGCGCAGCACGAGGTGGATAAGGCAAACTTCGCCGCGGTAAGGGCGGAGTCGAAGGCGGTGTGGGAGGAGGCAAAGCTTTCCCCCAAGGAGCACGCGAAACGCATGCAGGCGGAGCGCGAACAGGCGATCGCGGCGGCACAGGCGCGCTTGGATGCGGTGAAAGCCGCAAAGGAGGGGTAACGCCATGAAGATCGATCATCCCGAAGTTACCCTCGCCGACGAGGCGAGATGCGGCGTCAAAGAGGAGGTCAGAAGCGGCTTTCTCGATTGGCTCACCTCGTTCGTCGTCAAGGGCGACGACGGCGAAACGTATGTGTGCGGCGGCTCCATCCTTTCGCTTGCGGTGGAGCGGCTCGACCTCGTCTCCATCGGGCTCTCCAAGGGCATGGGTGCGGCAAAACAGCTCCCGTCCTCGATCTATAAGGTGGGCAGATATCCCGGCGACCTGTTCCACGAGATCATCCGCCAACCCAAGGGCACGCTCGATATCCGCAGAGCGGAGGACCGCGTCGTCGTGACCTGCGGAGAATACTTCCGCGTGGAGTGCAACGCCGATAAGAGCTGGCATCTCTTCCTTTCGCTCCCCGCCCGCAATTACAGGGCGGAGCTGTGGCACCGCCCGCAGGGCTATCCGCTGTGGTACGGCAGGGAAAAGCCCTCCTATCTCACGCAGCACTCCGTCACCTATGGCTATAATTGGGCGGGCGCGGTCGAGGGCTGGCTTGAGTTGGAGGGCAGGCGCGTCAACGTGAAGGGGTTCGGCATCCGCGAGCGCTACGTCGCGGTGGACAGTTCCGCCGCGGAGCTCGGCGGCTGGGAGGACTGGGGCTTTATTGCCTTCAACGAGTTCCACTCCTCCATGTACGATATGCGCCTCGGCATGAAGGACTTTTCGGTGTACGACGTCGAGAACGGCAGGCACTATCCCGAAGGCAAAATGACGATCGAGCACGGGGATTGGGCGTTTCTGCGCGCGTTGGACGGGTTCATCCCCACAACGTACACGATCCGCATCGAAGTGGAGGACGGCGTCTACGAAGTGAAGGCGCACGTCGGCAACGCGACGACGTGGGGCGTCACGTTCCAAGTGCCCGATAACCCCGTCGCAACGCTCATTTTCGATCAGGTCGAGGGCACGTTCACCGCCAAGGACGGCTCCGTCCGCCGCCTCACGGGCGGCACGGGGGATATGTCCGTGCGGCAGTGGCACGCCTATCCCAACATCCTCCCGCGCGAGCTGTACTCCGACGAGGTGCTCAGCGGCGAAAAATTCGATACGCTCTGATCTCTGAGGAAAACGTGCGCCGCGGTCTGCGGCGCACGTTCTGTTACGGCGTTGTTTCGGGCGCGGGCGGCTTTTTGGCGGGCTGCGTGAGCTTCACCGCGATGCTCCCGCACAGCACTTCGGCGTAGGAGTAGGAGGTCTTGCCCAAAAAATCCTTGTCGTTGGGGCGCACGGTAAACAGGGCGGGGTACACGCCCGTGACCTCGCCGCAGTAGCGCAGCACCTTGTTGCGCCCGAGGTTCACCGTTACGTCCACCTGCTTCGAAAAATAGTCCTGAATGCGCCGCTTTACGCGCGCGATATCGTTGACGGGTCTTATCATGGGCAGATTTTTGCCCGTTTTCCGCAAATTTATACCTTGTTCGACGGGCTTTTGCGCGCATATCGTCCGCGCCTGCCGCATACGATAGAGGGAAAAGCCGCTATCAGGCAGGAGGATCACGATCATGAAAACGCAGACGGAGACATTCCGCGGGTACGGAAAACTCTTCGAGACGACCGCGCAGACGGCGGTGGAGTGCCGCTTCCCCGAGGTGGAAACGGCGCTCTCGGTGCAGGCATGCGCGCGGCTCGCGGGCGCGGAGGCGGGAAACGGCGAGGTGCGCTATTACGGGCGCGTACATTTTTCCATCGTATACGAGGACGCCGACCGCCGCGTCTGCTGCGCCGAAAAGGGCGTGGAATTTACGGCGGTCGCCAAGGATGAGCGCGTATTCCCCGCGGCGAGCGCGCGCGTCGTGCTCGCAGTGGAGAACGTCTCCGTCCGCCGCGAAGGGGCGAGCAGCTACGTTACGGCGCTTTTGGGCGCGGACGTCGCGCTCTTCGGGGAACAGACCTTCGATTATCTCGCGGGCGGCGATCTCGTGTGCCGCCGCGAACCCGTGCACGTGCTCACGGCGCACCTCGTCAGCGGCGCCATCGAGGCGGAGGACGACTTCGAGGTGGGCGCCATCGGCGATATTCTGCAGCACTCCGAGACGGTGCATCTCACGTCGCTCTCCTGCGAGACGGGCTCTCTCGCCGTCGAAGGAGAGGTGTTCGTGGGCGTGCTCGCCATGAAGGGGGAGGAGCTCGTCTCCTTTGAGCGCCTTGTGCCCTTCCGCATGGAGATCCCCTCCGACGCGTGCAGCCCTTCGTGCAGGGCGGAGGTAAACGTCTCGGTGGCGGATGTGCAGATCCGCGCCGAATCGGACGAGGAGAAGGGCAAGTGCGCGCTCGCCGTCACGCTCACGCTGCGCGCGGAAGGGTGCCTGTACGAGGAGGTCGCGGTGGACGCCGTGACGGACGCCTTCTCGCGCGAGAACCGCGTCGCGCTCGTCTTTTCCGATCTCGTGTGCGAGGGCGCGGGCGAAACGGCGCGCCTCACCGAGCGCGTCTCGGGCAGGGCGGCGCTCTCTGCGCCCATCGATTTTTCGGATACGCTGCAAGCCGTTACGATGCAGCGCGCGGAGGCGAACCTCGTACATGGTGAGGGCGGAACGCGCGCCGAGGGCGTCACGCTCGCAACGCTTCTTGTGCGCGGGGCGGACGGGAGCCGCCGCGGGGTGGAGATCAGCCTGCCCTTCTCCGTCGCGGTGCAGGCGGAGCGCGCCTCCGTCTCCGTGCTTGCCTGCGGCATGAGCGCGCGGCAGCGCGAAGAGGGGACGATCGACGCCGAGGTCACGCTCAAATTCGCCGTCACCGAGCGGGTCAGGCTGAACGCGCGCTTTATCGCTTCCGCGGAGGCGGGCGAGGCGGTCAAAGAGAGCGACAGCGCCGTCAGCGTATATATCCCCCGCGCGGGCGACGGGCTGTGGGAGCTCGCAAAGCGCCTCAATAAGTCGCCCGAGGAAGTCACCGCGAGCAATCCCGACCTCGAGTTCCCCATCCGCGAGGGGCAGCGCGTGATCATCTACCGCAAAAAATCTGTCTGACCGGATCACGGTCGGCGCCGTCCGCGGCTGCGGACGGCGCATTTTTCACGCATTTTTGCGCCGCGAATATCTTGCAATGCGAAAAAAAATATGCTACAATGGCGATAATGAATACGGTCAGGGTCAACGCGTATGCCAAGGTCAACCTCACGCTGGATATCGTCGGCGCGGAGGGGGGCTATCATACGCTCGATTCCTTGGTCGCCACCATCGCGCTGCACGACCGCGTCGTCGCAAGGAAGCGGCGCGACGGACGCGTCTTTGTGCGCATGCACGGCATGGGGAGCGAGCGCATCCCGCCCGAACGCAACAACGCGCAGCTTGCCGCCGAGCGGTTCTGCGAGCGTTTTCCTGCGGGCGGTGCGGATATCGCGATCTATAAAAAGATCCCCGTCGGCGGGGGCTTGGGCGGCTCCTCGGCGGACGCCGCGGGCGTTCTGAACGCGCTCGCGGGGCTGTACGCCGTCTCGGACATGGCTGCCCTAAAATGCATTGCCGACGGGCTCGGGAGCGACACGGGCTACCTTCTCACGGGCGGATTCGCCCGCATGCAGGGGCGCGGCGACCGCGTCATCCCGCTGAAAGGGCTCCCCGCGCTGCATCTGCTCATAGCATGTCCGAGGCGGGGCGTCTCCACGCCGCAGTGTTTCCGTACATACGACGAGCTCGGCGCGGTATATCCGCCGTGCACCGAGCGTGTGCTCGCGGCGTTTCGCGCGGGCGATACGGCGCGCGCGGCGGCGCTCATGGGCAACGCCCTCTTTGCGGCGGCGGCGCGCTGCGTTCCCGATGTTTCGGGCGCGCTTGCGGCGCTCAGAAAGCTCTCGCCCTGCGGGGCGGGGATGACGGGCTCCGGCAGCGCGTGTTTCGCCGTCTTCGAGAGCGCGGAACGCTTGGCGCGGGCGGCGGAGGCGTTTGAGGGCGATTTCCGCCTGATACGGACGAGAACGGTCGATCCGCGCGCATAGCGCGGGAAAAGGAGATATCATGGAAGAGCGGATCATCGATAAAGACGAACTGCGCAAAGTGCGCGTCACGCGCACGGACGGGGAGCTCGACGTCGTGGACGACGCGCTGCCCGAAAAGCCCGAGGAGGGCGAGGCGGAGCTTCAGGAAGAGTACGCCGTCGAATTTGACGGGGAGGAGTACGACGAGGATCTCGTCGGGCTCACGCCCACGCAGCTTCAGGAGGAGCTTGAGCGTCGCGAGCGGCTTGCGCGCGAGGCGCACGAGGCGAGCGAAAAGCTGTGCGCCGAGGGCGAGGCTGCGCTTGCCGGAAAAAATTGGGCGGCGGCGGAAGAGAAGTTCGAAAACGCCCTGCTGCACGAGCCCTCCGGCGAGCGTGCGGAAGAGGGGCTATGGAAGGCGCGCACGCAGGATTACACCTCCGCCGCGGCACTCTGCACCCTGCGCGTCGCGCGGGAGTTCCCTGCGGCGGGCGAAGGCGTGCGGTCGCGCGTTATGGAGGTCTTCGGCGAAGAACTGCGCGCCGAACAGGCGGCGGCGCGGGCAGAAGCGGAACCTCTCCGCGCGCAGGTGGAGGCGGGGCAGGCGGAGCGCCGCGGTCCCTTCCTTGCCAACCGCAATTACTATCTTGCGCGGCTGTACGCCTCGCTCGGGGCGCTTGTGCTGTTTATCGTGGGCATCTGCGTGAGCGCCTCCTTTATCCTGCGCACGCAGAGCCCCGCGCCCGTCGTGCTCACGGGCGTGTTCGGGGTGCTCGCGTTCGTCGCGCTCGTGCTCGTCGCCGTCTTTTCGCGCAAATCCCTCGTCGCCGTGCGGCTCGTCCGCGAGAACGAGAAGCTCTCTTCCACCGAGGAGGGCGCCCGCCTCGCCGTATTGGAGGAAAAGCTCGCGAGCCTTTCCTTCGTGCTCGACGCGCCCGCTGAGGAGCCCGCGCTAGGCGGCGCCGCGGCAGAAGAATAAGTTTGGCGGACCGCCGCGTTCCCCCGAAGGGGCGCGGCGGTTTTTTCTTACAAAAAATGCGAATTTTTTTCGAAAAGGGTATTTACTTCTCGGAAGATTTCGGGTATAATATTGCGCGGAAAGATGTTGCGGGATAATTCCCCGCGGATAAGGAGGAAATTTTTTATGGAACTCATTCACGAAAGCGCAGGCAAGAAGCTCTACCGCGACGGCGACAAACTCATCAAGACGTTCGACGAGAGCTACTCCAAAGCGGGCATCCTCAACGAGGCGCTCAATCAGGCGCGCGTCGAGGAAACGGGGCTGAACATCCCCAAGGTGCAGGCGGTCACCGTCGTCGACGGTCGTTGGGCGCTCATTTGGGATTTCATCGAGGGCGAAACGCTTGAATCCCTCATGCAGAAGCACCCCGAAAAAGAGGACGAATATCTCAATTTCTTCGTCGATTTGCAGATCCGCATGAGCAAGGAGAAGGTGCCGCTTTTGGGGCATCTGCGCGATAAGATGCACGCCAAGATCTCCGCGAGCGCCTATCCCGCAACGGTGCGCTACGATCTGCATATGCGGCTCGACGGTCTGCCCCGCCACGTAAAGCTGTGCCACGGCGATTTTCAGCCTTCCAACGTCATCATCACCAAGGACGGCACGCCCTATATCATCGATTGGTCGCACGCTACGCAGGGCAACGGCTCTGCGGACGCGGCGCGCACCTACCTCATCTTCAAATTGCAGGGCAAAGACGCGCTCGCCGAAAAGTACCTCAATCTCTTCTGCACCAAAACGGATACGGCGATTCAGTACGTTCAGCGCATTCTGCCCATCGTCGCGGCGTCGCAGTCCGTCAAGGGCAAGCCCGAAGAGCAGGAGTTCCTCGCGAAGTGGGTCAACGTCTGCGATTGGCAGTAACAAAGTTCACACTTTTTTCCGCGGACTGCCGCGGGAAGAAAAACGCTTAAAAATCAACGCCGCGCTGCTGCGCGGCGTTTTGCATGCGGGGGCGGCGAATTGCGGGCGGCGGGTCGTTTTTCTGCCCAAAAATGCGGAATGCAACCGCAAGTTGCGCAAAAAGCACGCATAAGGTGGTTGAAAATGCCGTAAAGATGTGGTACACTTTGGGTACAAAACGCAAGGAGAGGATCATATGTCATTTGCCGAAAACCTGCAAAATTTAAGAAAGCGCGACAAAGTGACGCAGGAGGGGCTCGCCGAGGCGCTCGGCGTATCCCGACAGTCCGTGAGCAAGTGGGAGACGGGCGAGGCGTATCCCGAAACGGAGAAGATCATCGCCCTGTGCGATTTCTTCCATGTTTCTATGGACGATCTCATGCGCGGAGACGTCTCTGCGCCGCAGGAGGCGCCCGCCGCAGCGGACGGGGCGGAGGAATTCGTCTTTGCGGGCGGTGCTCCCGCGGAAGGGCTCCCCGCAGACGGCGCCGCAAAAGACGGGCGCATCGGCAGAACGCGCGCCATCGGCGCGGCGGTCAGCGGCGGCATCTTTCTGTGCGCCGCCGTCGCGTTCTTCTGCCTCGGCGGGCTCATGGGCGCGTGGCATCCCGGTTGGCTCGTGTTCCCGCTCGCGCTCTCGCTGTGCGCCTTTGTCGACATGGTCTCCCGCAACGACGAAGAGAGCGCGGGTCTGCCGCTCGCGGCGCGCATTTTCAAGGGGCTTGCGGGCATGGTCATGCTGCTTTCCGTCACGGTGTATCTTTTTATCGGGTGCGTGTACGGCATCTGGCATCCGTCGTGGGTATGTTTCATCGTTGCCCTCGCGCTCGTGATCGCCTTCGACCGCACCGCGGACGCCATCGCGGGGAAGGACGGCAAAGAGAAGGAACAGGACGTATAACAAAACGCCGCCCGCTGCGCATTGCAGCGGGCGGTTCCGTCATTCTTTGAAGTCGCTCTCGTGTTCGCGGAAAAAATCCCGCCATTGGCGCACGTTCTCCAATTCCGTCCACCGTTTCACGTCTACGGGATCGGCGTCGAGGTCGTATATCTTCGCGCCGCGCATGGCGAGCAGGAAGGGGGAGTGCGTCGCCGCCACGATCTGACAGCCGAAAAAGCGGACGGCGTTCTCCAAAAACTGCGCGAGCTCCCTCTGCCGCGCAGGGGAGAGGCTGTTCTCGGGCTCGTCCAAGAGGTACAACCCGCCGTCCTGCAATTTTTCGGTAAAATAGAGGAAGGCGTTCTCGCCGTTGGAGCGTTCGCGCACCTCGCCCTGCAGATTTTCGCGCACATAGCGCGACTGCGTTTTGCGGCGGGCGTCGCAGGTTTTTTTGAGCTGTTCGTAGTCGTCGAGGGAACGGAGGCGGACGTGCGCGTATTTCGCCTGCATATACTCGTCGAGCAGCGCTTCCCGCCGTCCGCTTACGCCCTCGTTGAGGGTGCGCGTATCCAACATGAAGTCGAACACGTCGTCGCTCGCGATGACCGCGCTCTGCGCGGGCACGGGGCGGCACGTGCAGGGGCAAAGTTTTACATAATCTTCAAAAAAGGGGGAACGGTTGAAGGGCGCCGAGCGCCTGAGCGCGAGCTTTTCGGCGATCACGTTGAGCGCCGTGGTCTTCCCGCAGCCGTTGCCGCCCGCAAGCAGGGTGAGCGGCGCAAAGTCGATGCGCGCAAACCCGCGCCGCGACAGCGTGCCGAAGGGGTACATCGACCCATAGCAGGTGCGCTTTACGGAGAGGCGGAAATCAAACTCTTCGTCCGCGTCGGGAAAGGCGATATTTTCCAAAAAGAGCATAAAAAAATTCCTCTCTAAGTTCACGGATTTCTTTTCGAACTGACGAAAAGAAATCCCGTGAGTTTGAAAGACAACCCACGGACACGCCTGCGGCTGACCGCGTGTTTTCTCTCGCCGCCGCTGTTTGGCAACAGTATAGCACGCGGCGGCTCACTCTTTCCCATAAGCGCAGGTATGCGCAAATGCAGGGCGCGGGCGCAAAATGCGATTTTGCTTGCGCGAGTGATTTATAGCTATATATTACAGATACAAGGAAGGTTTCCTTCCGCAGTATGCCACAATTTGCCGCTCACGCGGCTTTCCCGAAAAAGTGAATTCGCGCGCGCTAAAATGTTGCTATCTGCGCGCGATTGAGGAAAACCGAACACAAAGCCAACGGCGACTGTTGGGTTTTCCTTAAACTCACGGAATTTCTTTTTGTCAGTTAAAAAAGAAATTCGTGATCCCTCACAAGATATTCTCCAATACGAGCCTGTCGAAGGGAACGCTCTCCATAAAGTCGGAGGGGCGGAACACGACGTGGTTGAACTTTGCATAGTTGAAGATGTGCGCTTTCAAAAGCACGGGCGTGGGAACGTCAAGCTCGCCGCAGATCTCCGTAAGGTATTCGAAAAAGCGCGAATAGGTGAACTTCTCCTCGCGCGCGTACGTCGTTTGACGGACGATGTGTCCGTCTTTCATGACTTTTGCCCAAATGCGGAACATGTCTCCATTATACGAAAATTCCCCTTAAAAAGCAAATATATTTGACTTGAAAACGCGTATGGAGTATAATAACAAAAAACCGTCGGGGAGGGATCACATGAACAAGCTGGAAAGAGACATTCTCGATATTTTAAGCGAGGACTGCCGCGCGGACGCGGCAAAGGTTGCCGTCATGCTGGGCGAGGAAGAGGAGAAGGTGCGCGCCGCCATCCGCGATATGGAGCGCAGGGGCACCATCGTCAAATACACCGCCATCGCCAACCTCGACGAAGAGGAGGACGAGTGCGTGGAGGCGCTCATCGAGGTCAAGATCGCGCCCCGCTCCGGCTCGGGATTCGACGGCGTCGCCGAAGAGATCGCCAATCACGAGGAGGTAAAAACGCTCTATCTCATGAGCGGCGCGTACGATTTCCTTGTCATCGTGGAGGCAAAGTCCATCAAGTCCGTCTCGCGGTTCGTCTCGGAGTGCATCTCCACGTTCGACTGCGTGCTCTCCACCGCAACGCACTTCATCCTCAAAAAGTATAAGATCGAGGGGGCGCTCACGTTCGGCAAAGAGAAAAAGAGGAGGCTCTCCGTACAGCCATGAGGGACTTTCTCACCGAGCGGGCAAAGGCGCTCAAACCGAGCGGCATCCGCAAATATTTCGACATCGTGGAAACGCTCCCCGACGCGATCTCCCTCGGCGTGGGCGAACCCGATTTCGTCACCCCGTGGGATATCCGCAGCGCGGGCATCCGCTCCATTCAGAAAGGGTTCACGCAGTATACGGGCAACCGCGGGCTCGCCGAGCTCCGCGCGCTCATCTCGCGCTATCTTGCGGAGCGGTTCGGCGTGGATTACCCCGCCGAGCGCATCATCGTCACGGTGGGGGCGAGCGAGGGCATCGATCTTGCGCTGCGCACCACCTGCGAGACGGGCGACGAGGTGCTCATGCCAGATCCCGCCTACGTCTCCTATGCGCCCATCGTCTCGCTCTCGGGCGGCGTGCCCGTCTCCGTGCGGTGCACGGCGGAGAACGGGTTCATCATCACGCCCGAGGCGCTCGAGGAGGCGATCACGCCCAAAACAAAATCGCTCATCCTCGCCTATCCCAACAACCCTACGGGCGGGATCATGACCAAAGAGCAGCTCGAGGCGATCGTGCCCGTCATCCAAAAGCACGACCTTCTCGTCATCTCCGACGAGATTTATGCCGAGCTCACCTACGGCGGGCGGCATTGCTCCGTCGCCGCGCTCCCCGGCATGAAGGAGCGCACCGTGCTTTTATCCGGTTTTTCCAAGGCATTCGCCATGACGGGTTGGCGCGTCGGGTTCACCTGCGCGCCCGAGGCGCTCGACAAGGCGATGCTCAAGGTGCACCAATACACCATGCTTTGCGCGCCGCGCACCTCGCAGCATGCGGCGGTCGCCGCGCTCGCGGGCGGATTTCAGGACGGCTTCGCTTCCGTGGAAAAGATGCGCGCCGAGTACGACAGGCGCCGCCGTTTTCTCGTCGCGGCGTTCAACAAAATGGGACTGAGCTGTTTCGAGCCGCGCGGGGCGTTCTATGTGTTCCCGTCCGTCGCGGCGACGGGCCTGACGGGCGAGCAGTTCGCCGAGCGCCTCCTGATGGAGGAGCAGGTCGCCGTCGTGCCCGGGAACGCCTTCGGCACCTGCGGCGATACCCATGTGCGCTGCTCGTACGCGACGGGCATGGCAGAGCTCGAGGAAGCCGTGGCGCGCATCGGGCGATTTGTTGAAAAATTGAGGAAAAATGCGCCGCCTGCCACAAAGTAAGTTGACAAGGTGCATAAAATAGGGTATAATATCGGGCAATGAGAGGATAACCGTGATTTCCGAGCGCTCGGAAGTCACGGTCGTCTTTTAGAATTCCCGAAAGGCTTCCCGCCGCGGGAAAATCAAGTGAGGATAAGGAAAAAATGGCAGAATTTCCCATGACGCAGCAGGGCTACGACGAAGCGGTCAAAAAGCTCGAGTATCTCCGTAAAGTCAAGAGAGAAGAGATCGTTCAGCGCATCGCCGAGGCGCGCAGCCACGGCGATCTTTCCGAGAACGCCGAGTACGACGCGGCGCGCAACGAACAGGCTTCCAACGAGCGCGCGATCGAGGAATTGGAATTTCAGGTCAAGAACGCAAAGGTCATCGAAGAGAGCACGGATAATTCCGTGGTGCACTTCGGCTCCGTCGTCACCGTGCACGACGTGGATTTCGACGAAGATATCGCCTATACGATCATGGGCACCACCGAGGCGGATCCGATGAAGAACATCATCTCCAACGAGTCTCCCGTCGGCGCGGCGCTCCTCGGGCACAAGAAGGGCGAAACGGTCACCGTCAAGGCGCCCAACGGCGAATACCAACTCAAGATCCTCAAGATCGACTGATAAAGGGCTTATGGAAGAGATCATGAATACCGAGGCAGAGGCGCGCGAGGTTTCCGAACAGGCGCGCATCCGCCGCGAAAAGCTGAATAAACTTGCGGCGGAGGGGAACGACCCTTACCGCAAGACCAAGTTCTCCGTCACCGCCCGCTCGGGCGAGGTGAAGGGGAACTTTTCCGCATGGGAAGGCAAGGAGGTCTCGGTCGCGGGCAGGCTGATGAGCCGCCGCGTCATGGGCAAGGCGTCCTTTTCGCACATTCAGGACGGCGAGGGGCGCATTCAGATCTACGTCACCCGTCAGGACGTCGGCGAGGACGTGTACGCGTCCTATAAAAAGGACTTCGACATCGGCGATATCGTCGGCGTCAGGGGCACCGTGTTCAGGACGCAGACGGGCGAGGTGAGCGTCCACGCGACGCATTTCGAGATGCTCTCCAAATCCCTCCTGCCCCTGCCCGAAAAATACAACGGGCTGCAGAACGTGGATATGAAGTACCGCCTCCGCCACGTCGACCTCATCATGAACGAGGATGTGAAAGAGACCTTCCGCCGCCGCTCCGAGATCATGCGCGAGATTCGCGCCTATCTCGACGGGCACGGATATATGGAGGTGGAGACGCCCGTCCTTCTGACGCTCGAGATCGGCGCCGACGCGCGCCCCTTCAAGACGCACCACAACGCGCTCGACCTCGATATGTATCTGCGCATCGAGACGGAGCTCTATCTCAAGCGCCTCATCGTGGGCGGCTACGAGAAGGTGTACGAAGTGGGGCGCATCTTCCGCAACGAGGGCATGGATTCCTCGCACAATCCCGAGTTCACTACCATCGAGATGTATCAGGCGTACGTCGATTTCCGCTATATGATGGACTTCATCGAGGGGCTCTACAAGCACGTCGCCCAAAAGGTGTGCGGCACGCTCGAAGTGCCGTGGCAGGGGAACCTCATCGATCTTGCCCATTGGGAGCGACTCACCATGACGGAGGCGGTCAAAAAATATTCGGGCGTGGATTTTGCCGCGATCGGCTCCGACGAGGAGGCGCGCGCCGCGGCGAAGGCGCACGGCGTCGAGCTCGAACCGGGGAAGGATACCAAAGGGCACATCCTTGCGGCGTTTTTCGATGCGTTCGTGGAGGACAAGCTCATTCAGCCCACCTTCATCTACGATTATCCCGTGGAGATTTCTCCGCTTGCAAAGCGCAAGCCGGAGGACGCTTCCATGACCGAGCGCTTCGAGTACTTCATCAACGGCATGGAGATGGGCAACGCCTTCTCCGAGCTCAACGATCCCATCGATCAGCGCGCCCGCATGGAGGCGCAGGCGGCGAAAAAGCGCGCGCAGGGCGCCAACGCCGAGGTGGACGAGGACTTTTTGAACGCGCTCGAATACGGCATGCCCCCCACGGGCGGGCTCGGGATGGGCGTCGACCGCTTTGTCATGATGCTCACGGACAGCGCGAGCATCCGCGACGTGCTCCTCTTCCCCACAATGAAACCCAAAAAATAACGCGGCGGGCACGGAAGTTTTTCCGTGCCCTCATAGGATATTTCCCTATGGAACGCCCCGCTCCACGGAGGGTATATGGACGCAAGAATTACAAAACAAAGGTTGGGAAACCTCCTTTCGTACGATTGGCTCAAGATGCTCGTCACGATCGCGATCTTTGTCTTTTTGGTCGTGCTTCTGTTTACGATGACGGCGACGCGCGTCACCAACGCGCAGACGTTCACCGTGTATGCGTATACCGACGTCTCGGCGGGAAGGGATTTCAATTCGCTTGCCGATAAGCTCAAAAACGAAAACGTGCTCTCTTACGATATTCTCGAGACGACCGCGGAAAAATTCACCGAAGATTCGCAGTATGATATGCTCTCTCTCCGCCGGAGCACGGGCGAGGGAAACGTCATGTTCGTCTCCGACGTGTGGACGTATAAGACGGACGAGGACGGAAATTATCTCGATGACAAGGGCAATGTCGTCGGGAGCGCGGAGGATGCTGCCGTGGAAGAGGCGTCCACGCTGTTTTCCCTCGCGATGGGCGCGGCGTCCACAGCGGTCGAAGACGGGTACGGCACCGTCTACGATACCCGCTTTTATCTGCAGTCGTGCAGGGATTATCTCGTCTCGTTCTTTGGCGAAGATCTTGAAAACAACAGCACGCCCAATGAAAACAAGGTGCGCGCAAGCTTTCTTGAGAGGAACAGCGGGGACAAGCGGTACAGATCGGACGCCTCGCGCGAGCAGGGCATTGCCGACGAGCGCAAGCGCATCGCCGACCTCAGAGAGGACTACCTCTTTGTGACGGGGCTCTTCGAGAACGGTACCTACAGTCATACCGAGTATACGGACGAAAATACGCAGGGGGAAACATTTACTTCCGCGCTCGGCGTCAATATCGGCAGGCTCAACAATATCTCCGATCTCGCGTACTATACCGGCAGCGACGATAAGGCGCATACCGACGCGCTCAATCTCGTGTTTTTCTACAATAATTACCACAGCGCCAACGGCATGCTCTATGAAGGCGTCACCTTCCTGCGCTATCTCTACGAGGAGTACAGTGCATGAAGCGCGGCGTGCTCCGCGGCTGTCATATCGCCCGCATGCTGTTCAGGCAAGGGCGGCACATCTCCTTTCATACGCCCGGGCACAAGCGCGCGGGCGCAGACATCACCGAACTTCCGTATTCGGATAATCTTCTCTCGCCCTCGGGCGTTTTAGGGGAAGCGGAGGCGGATATCGCCCGCATATTGGGGGCGGACGCGAGCTTTCTTTTAACGGACGGAAGCACATGCGGCGTCTTTTCCATGCTGTACGCCGCGAAGTGCGCGGGCGCGCGCTCGGTCGCCGTGCCCGCCTATGCGCACCGCAGCGTATACAACGCCTGCGGCGTGATGGGGCTGAGCTCCGTCGTCATGGAGCAACCCGTCGTGCGCGGGATCCCCGCGCAGCCTTCGGGGGAGGAGATGGCGCGCGCGCTCGCCCGTGCGGACGCGCTCCTGCTCACCTCGCCCGATTATTATGGTTTTTTTCCCGATCTTACCCGCGCGCGGGCGCTGTGCGACGGCGCGTATAAGCCGCTCCTTTTGGACGGCGCGCACGGTTCGCACCTCAAAGGAACGCCTGCCTATGCGGGGAACTTTGCCGACCTTTGGGTGGACGGCGTGCACAAGTCGCTCCCCGCGTTCACGCAGGGCGCCGTCGTCTCGGCGAAAGGGGCGTGGGCGGAACGCCTGCGCGACGGCGTGCGCGTCTTCCGCACCTCGTCGCCTTCCTATCCCATCATGGCGAGCGTGGAATACGCCGTCCGCTATCCGAAAAACGCGCGGCTCGAATGCGCCGCGCAGGAAGTAAAGCGCCAAATGGGCGCGCTCGGAAACGACGATTGGACGAAGATCGTCCTGCCGTTCGGGGACCGTGCAGACGAGGCGGAGGCATATCTCGCGGCGCGCCGCGTATACTGCGAGTTCAACGACGGAAACTATCTCATGTTCTATCTCTCTCCCGCGACGAAACTGCGGGAGCTGAAAAAGCTGACGCGGCTGATCTCCCGTCTGCCGCGCGGAGAGGTGCGCTGTGAAGCGCCCGTCGCGGGCATGGGCGGGGGAAAAACGGTCATGCTTCCCTTAGCGAGCGCCGTCGGAAAAACGTGCGCGCGCGACTGCGGCCGCTTCCCGCCCTGCGTGCCGCTCATCCGCAGAGGGGAGCGCGTCACCGCCGAAAAGGCGGAGATCCTGCGTACGGCGGGCAACACGTTCGGGCTGACGGACGGGCAGATCGAGGTCTTTTCTGAGGAGTAAGGAGGAAAGCATGCGCGAACTTCTGCGTTCCACAACCGCATACAAGGCGTTCCGCGGGGGCGCGGAGGCGGCGCACTTTTCCCTCGTGCTCTTTCCCGACGAGCGCCTGCTGCGCGCGCTTTTGAAGGAGTGTGCCAAGGCGTTTTTCGGCGCGGCGGACGGCTCCCGCACGGCAAAACTCATCGACGAAGAGTGCTTCTCCGACTGTATCATCCTGCCCCCTGCGGGCGGGAAGTTCACGGCGGAGCTCGCCGCGACGGTCGCGGAGGAGAGCGCACTCCGTCCCGTCGAGGGCGATAAAAAGTTATTTGTTTTTGACGCCTTCCACACCGTAACGCCGCTCGTACAGAACAAGCTTCTCAAACTTTTGGAGGAGCCTCCCGCGGGCGTGTATTTCCTCGCGGGGGCGACGGCGGAACACACCGTCCTTCCCACGGTGCTTTCGCGGGCGGGCAAGCTGTCCGTTCCGCCCTTTTCGGAGGAGGCGGTCGCCGCGGCGCTGTCGCGCGCGCATGCGGGAGAGGCGGGGATCGCCGAGGCGGCTGCCGCCTGCGGCGGCATATATTCCGTCGCCGAAGATCTGCTTGCGGGCGGCGGAGAGGATTTCAGGCTCGCGGCGCGCTTTCTCACGGAGAACGACGTCGAAGCGCTCTGCCGCGAGATCGGCGAAAAAAAACGCCCTTCCTTCTTTGCCGCCGTGCGGCTCTTGCTGCGGGACGCGCTTTTCGCGGCGTGCGGGCAGGGGCGGTATACGGCGGTCCGCTCCGCGGAGGCGACGGCGGTCGCGCGGCGCTATCCTGCGGGCGCGCTCGTCGCGGCGATCTCTTACACGGCGCAGGCGGAGCGCGAAGTACAGTTCAATGCGAATTTTGCGCAGGCGGCGCTCACGCTCGCGCTGCGGATGAATAAGGAGAGAGAAAGATGGCAAAAGTTGTCGTAGTAAAGTTCAAGCGGGGCTGCAAGCCCTACTATTTCAGCGCGGGCAAGTATACGCTTTCGCGCGGACAGGGCGTCGTCGTCGAAACGGCGCGCGGATTGGAGTACGCCGTCGTCGTCGATCCCGAGCGGGAAGTGGAGGAGAAGGATATCGTCTCCCCCTTAAAGCCGGTCGTCCGCCCCGCCACGGAAAAGGATGAGGAGGCGGTCGCCGCCGCCGAAGCGCGCCGCCCCGAGGCGATCCGCATCTGCAAGGAGAAGGTCGCCGCGCGCGGGCTCCCCATGAAGATCATCGACTGCGAATTCACCTTCGACGGCACCAAGGTCGTGTTCACGTTCACGGCGGAGGGGCGCGTCGATTTCCGCGAGCTCGTGCGCGACTTGGCGTCCGTGTTTCACCTGCGCATCGAACTAAGGCAGGTCGGCATCCGCGACGAAGCGCGCATCTTGGGCGGCATCGCCCCCTGCGGCAGGGAGGTGTGCTGCGCGGGCTGTATGCCCGATTTCAAGAAGGTCAGCATCAAAATGGCGAAAAATCAGGGGCTTTCGCTCAACCCGGGCAAGATCAGCGGGCTGTGCGGGCGGCTGATGTGCTGCCTTTCCTACGAGAACGAGTACTATGCCGCGGCGTATAAAAAGATGCCCAAAACGGGCTCTTCCGTCACCACGCCGGAGGGGAAGGGCACGGTCGTCTCCGCCAATATGCTGAAAATGGAGGTGCGCGTCAAGATCGAAAAGGACGGCGCGCTCGTCTACCGCGATTTCCCGCTTGCGGACGTCGGATTCCGCCGCCCGAGCGACGGCGAACGGGAGGACGACGAGGAAAAAAATCCCGAAAAACCCGCCGAAAAATAATCGAAAAAACCTTTACGAACGTCAAAACTTGTGGTATAATACAGATAGTTTTATGATTGGAGGTTGAATTATGGCTCACGTAATTTCTGACGAGTGCATTTCCTGCGGCGCCTGCGCCGATACCTGCCCCGTAAATGCGATCGCTCCCGGCGACACGAAGTACATCGTTGACGCTGACACCTGCATCGATTGCGGCGCTTGCGAAGACGGCTGCCCCGTCGGCGCGATCAAGGCTGAGTAAACGGATCACGAAAAGTCCCGCGCACAGAGCGCGGGGCTTTTTTCTTGATAAGGTGAATTATACTATTAAGTGCAACAGATGAGGGAGAAAAAAAGTAGTTCATACAAATCTGTGGTAAAATAGAGTTGCGAAACCAATTTACGTCAAAGGAGATCTGTATGAACTACCACCATTTTACCATAGAAGAGCGTTGTTGTCTACGGGAATACTATGTCAAAGGAAAAAGTTATAGGGAAATCGCGAGATTGCTCGGAAGAAATGTCAGCTCAGTATCTCGGGAGCTGAGGCGGAATTGTACG
>DBGBVX010000048.1:0-2030 GCA_048370055.1 Candidatus Gallimonas sp.
CGCCGTATTTCTGAAATACGACCTCCTCGACCGTATCCGGGAAATAGTCGGAGAGCATACGGTTTAGAACGACCTCGACGACGGCGACTTGTCCCTCGAAGCTCTCGCCGCGCGCCTCGTGGTAGACGAGGCAAGCAAGGACATAAACGTCCTCGTCGCTGAAATGGAGCTCCGCGTATCTGTTCTCGGGCTCCGGCTCTACCGTCAGCTCCTCCGGCGTTTCCTCCGCCGCCTCCTGCCTTGCCGGTGCTATGTATGTCAGCGTTTGCCGTTCTGCCGCGAGTGTGCTTGTCCGCTCCGCGACCGGCTCCGGCGCTGTCTCTCGGATGCGGAGCGTCACTATGAGCACCAACGTAAAGAGGAGAGAGGCGAGGAGGGCGGCTTGCATCCGGCGGCGCTGTCTGCGGCGTTTCCGCCGCTCCTGCCTTGTCATGACCTACCGGCCTCCGGCGTATCCTCTGCGAGTACGATATACTCGCACTCCCGGGCGATTGCCGTCCACCGAACGCCCCACTTGCGGGCGGCGGCGTGTACGGCCTCGTATTTGTTCACGCCGTTTACGGTGAGCTCGCCGTATTCCTTGTGACGGACGAGGTATAATTTCATCGTCCCGGCAAAGCGCGGGCGGTATCCCGCCGGTGCTGATTGCTCGTGCTTCATTCTGCTACCCTCCCGTCGATAAGCTGAAATCTCTCTCGGATAGTCACGGGCTCGCGTCTGCCTACGTCAAACTCGAGGACGCAATATCGCCCGCCGGGATGAACGTAGACGACCGTCCCGGGGATTGCTTTCGGCTTGCCGTCCTTTCCCGGAACGTCGAACGTCGCGGGCTTTACCGTGATGCGGTCGCCGAGCTTAATCATTCGACCACCTCCGGCGCGTCTGCCGCCTCTGCGGGCTTGTCCGCCGCCGGAGCCGTCTTATTGTTCGCCGCTCGTAGGAAAGCGTCTCGGAGCATATTCACGAGCGGGGAGGCCGTCGTCGGAGTCGCCGGAGCATCCGCTTTCGGCTTGTCCATATCCGCCCGCTCGACGAAGCCGCATAAAATCGCCGCCGAGACTACCTCGCCAACGAAGCCGCCGACCTCGCTCTCGGCGAGTGTCTGCGTCCTCGTGCGGACTTTGAAAGCGCCGGTCTTGAAATCAAAGACGACATACGCCCGCTTTCCCTCCGGCGGCTCGATTTTGACCGCCGCCGCGTCCGCGATAACTTCCTCCGGGCTCGGTACGGTATAACCGGCCTTTTTCAGAGTGTCCAGTTGCGCCGCGTCGAGGGCGAACGCCTCGCCGCCGAGTTTCTTTGAATAGAGCTTTTTCATTTGTGTGACCTCCTTAATCGTTCGACTCGCTGATAACGGCGATTTTTGCAAGGGCGGACGTTTGCGCCCATTCCTCGGCGAGAATACGGGAACTCCGCTCGAACTCCTGCGAGAGTGCGGCGAAAGCGTCCTCGTTCCTGTCCTTGACCGCGCTCCACATTTCCTTGTGGACTTTCTCAATGTCGGTGTGCATCTGCTTTGTGCGCTCGATGCACTCTTTCAGTTCCGCCCACGCCTCACGGTCAGAGGCAAAGCCGCGCCCGCGTTCCTCCATCGTGCCGGAGACGGCCTCCGCGACGGCGGCTTGTAGGTTTGCCATAAGCCGAACTCTCGAACTCGTTTCGCTCATTGTGTTATTCCTCCTTTATTTCCCCGCCTCGATAGCTCGGAGCGGACTTTCGTCGCTCATGCCTTGCATGAGAGCCCCCATTTTGAGAGCCTCCTCGCGGCTGATTTCCTGCGGCTCTACGTCTGCGCGTATTGCAAAGATACGGTGCTTTTGAATGTAGGCCGCGAGGAAAGCGTCCTGTTCTTTCTCCCAAAGCCTTTTGCGTCTTAATCCCATACTCCACTCGAGGAGCGGAAAACATTTGCTATGTAACCATTCCTCATGTTCCGGCACTTCCGCGCTCGTCTCGTCGTCGAACATTATCCGGCAATAAATAGCGCCGTCGCATTGACCGCCGCGCTCCATGTGCGTTATGAGAGCCGC
>DBGBVX010000049.1:0-49989 GCA_048370055.1 Candidatus Gallimonas sp.
CTTCTTCCAACACATTCACTTCGTTCTTTGCCATTTTGCTGCTTTAATCTCCTTTGCGTATGGTCGCCACCAAATAAATAATGCGAAAACAGACCACCCGCAGGGGAAAATCTATTTTCGCATTTAATGATAAACTATAAACGCGCGAAAAAATATTTTCAGAACACTTGACAAGGCATGCCGCGCCATGTTATGATAATGATACAGGAGGAAATCAGCATAGTGGACGGCAGCGAAAGTAGCGTGCCGCGACGATCGCGGAATTTCATATGACTTTTGGAAACATAACTTGTCTTGCCGAAGGGCGGGAACGGGTTATGTTTTTTGCGTTGTAAAAAATCGGAAAGAACTCTCATCCCAACTTATCCGGTTCCATTCAAATGCGCCTCGGCGCAATATGCTGAACTATCATTTATGAACGGCGGCGACATAGCCCTTGCACTTGTTTTGCAGGTCGTCCTAATCGCTCTGAACGCCATCTTTGCGAGCGCGGAGATCGCAGTCATCTCCGTGAACAAGACGAAGATGGAAAAACTTGCCGAAGACGGCAACAAACGCGCAAAGCGCATCATACGCCTTACGGAGATGCCCTCGCGCTTCCTCTCCACCATTCAGGTGGCGATCACGCTCGCGTCGCTCCTCGGCAGCGCCTTCGCGGCGGACAGTTTTGCCGAGCCCCTCGCCGCGGCGCTCTACAACGCGGGTTGGAAGATCAATCTCAACGTGATCGAAACGCTCTGCCTGATCTTCATCACGATCATCCTTTCCTATTTCAGCATCGTGTTCGGCGAGCTCGTGCCCAAGCGCATCGCCATGCGCAACGCGGAGAAACTCTCGTGCGGGCTCTCGGGCATCCTCACCTTCGTCTCCTACGCGTTCGCGCCCCTCGTGTGGCTCCTCACCGTCTCTTCGAACGGGATCCTGCGCCTGTTCGGCATCAAACCCGAAGACGAGGGCGAGGACGTCACCGAAGAGGAGATCATGCTCATGGCGGAGGCGGGCAGCGAAAAAGGCTCCATCGACGAGAAGGAAAACGAATTTATCCAAAATATTTTCGATTTCAAGGAAAACGACGTCGGCGAAGTATGCACCCACCGCAAAGACGTGGACTTTTTGTACGAGCGCGACGACCCTTCCGTGTGGGAAGAGATCATCAAAAAGAGCTACCACACCTTTTACCCCGTGTGCGGCAAGGATACCGACGACGTGACGGGCATCTTAAACACCAAGATCTATTTCCGCCTCGACGACAAATCGCGCGAGAACGTGAAAAAGCAAGCCATCTTCTCCCCCATGTTCATCTCCGAAACCACGCAGGCGGACGACCTGTTCTACCGCATGAAGACGACGCGCGAATACTTCGCCGTCGTGCTCGACGAATACGGCGGCATCAACGGCATCATCACCCTGCACGATCTGATCGAGCTTTTGGTCGGAGACCTCAACGAAAAGGGCGAACAGCTCGATTACGAGATCAAAAAACTCGACGAAAATACATGGGAAGTTAACGGGCTCGCCCCCTTCGACGAAGTTGTGGAAGCCATGGACCTCAAATATCCCGAAGAGGAAGAGGACGACTACGAGACGTTCGGCGGATACGTCTGCAAACTGTTGGGCGAAGTTCCCGACGACGGCGCGACTGCCGAGGCGGAGGACGACTATATGAAGGCGGAAGTCCTCTGCGTTGCCGAGCACCGCATCGAAAAAATGCGCGTCACCAAAAAGGAAAAACCGCAGACGGAAGGCGAGGAAGAAACCGGCAAAAAGCAGAAGCGCTCCAAAAAGTCCGACGAAGAAGAGGAAAAGAACGAGAAGTCAGAAAAATCCGAGAAGCCCGAAGAAAAAGACGGCTCCGAGGAACAAGCCTGAAAAAGAAACAGCCTCCGCGCCGATGGGCGCGGAGGCTGTTTTTCCGCATTGCAATCATATGATACAAAAAAGCGGGGGCGCGCCGAACGCGTCCCCCGCTTTTATTGTCCGCAGATCAAACGATGCCGTGCGCCATCATCGCGTCTGCAACTTTGATAAAGCCCGCAATGTTCGCGCCCGCAACGTAGTCGCCCTCGCAGCCGTATTCCTTGGCTGCCGTGTCCATGTTGTGGTAGATGTTGACCATAATATCCTTGAGCTTCTTGTCCACTTCTTCGAACGTCCAGAAGAGCCTGCCGCTCGACTGCGCCATCTCGAGCGCGCTCGTCGCAACGCCGCCGGCGTTCGCCGCCTTTGCGGGAAGGAACACCACGCCCGCCTTTTGGAACACCTCGATGCCCTCGAGGTTGGTGGGCATGTTCGCGCCCTCGGCAACATACTTCACGCCGTTCTTGACGAGGATGCGCGCGGACTCGCCGTCGATCTCGTTCTGCGTGGCGCAGGGAAGCGCGATGTCGCAGGGGATCGTCCAGATGCCCTTGCAGCCCTCGTGATACTCGGCGCCCTTCACGCGCTCCGCATACACCTTGATACGCGCGCGCTCCACTTCCTTGATCTGCTTCACGACGTCGAGCTTGATGCCCTCTTTGTCGTAGATGTAGCCGTTGGAATCGTACAGCGCGACGACCTTTGCGCCGAGCTGCTGCGCCTTCTCCGTCGCGTAGATCGCGACGTTGCCCGAACCGGAGACGACGACCGTCTTGCCCTCGAAGCTGTCGCCGCGCGCCTTGAGCGCCTCGGCGGTGATATAGACGAGCCCGTAGCCCGTCGCCTCGGTGCGCACAAGGCTGCCGCCGTAGGAGAGCCCTCTGCCCGTGAGCACGCCGACGTGCTCATCGCGGATGCGCTTGTACTGCCCGAAGAGGAAGCCGATCTCTCTGCCGCCGACGCCGATGTCGCCCGCGGGAACGTCGGTATCCTGCCCGATGTGGCGCTGAAGCTCGGTCATAAAGCTTTGGCAGAACTTCATGATCTCGTTGTCGCTCTTGCCCTTGGGGTCGAAATCGCTGCCGCCTTTGCCGCCGCCGATGGGAAGCCCCGTGAGGCTGTTTTTGAGGATCTGCTCAAGCCCGAGGAACTTGATGATGGAAAGGTTGACGGACGGGTGGAAACGAAGACCGCCCTTGTAAGGACCGATCGCGCTGTTGAACTGCACGCGGTAGCCCTTGTTGACGTGTACCTTGCTGGCGTCGTCCACCCACGGCACGCGGAACATGATCACGCGCTCGGGCTCGACGAAGCGCTCCAAAAGCGCGGCTTTCTCATACTCGGGGTGTTTCGCCACGACGGGGCGGAGTCCGTTCAAGATCTCCGTAGCCGCCTGATGAAACTCGGGTTCATTGGGGTTCTTTGCTTTGAGTTCGGCGAGAACTCTCTCTACATAATCCATTGCACTCTCTCCTTTCCCGCCGTCGGCGGAAATATAATATTTAGCAATACTTATTATAACAGATTTGAAAGTGCAATGCAAAGACTGAAAGGCGGGATTTTGCCCCTCAGCACTTTGAATTTCTTATGATATATATAAGCCGTATTTATATAATTTTCCGATCGCGCCGCATCCGCCGCATAAAAAAACGCGGAGCCGAAGCCCCGCGCCTTTGTTACTGTTCGACGTGATTTCCGTATGCGTCGTAGAGGAGCGGTCCCGTCTCGAGCGTCTTCCACGCACCGCTGTCCTCTTTGTACTCCACGCGCGCCAGCCAATAGAGCGCCGTGCCCGTCGTGTTTGCGGAGACCTCGAGCGTCGAGCCCATATTGAGATCCTCCGTCATCTTCGTCGCTTTGAGGATCATCTTGGTATAGTCGTTGGTGAGATCCTTGGACGAATACAGCGAGATGATCACCTGCACGGTGGACGGAAAGAGCGTAAACTCGTTCTTGACCGTGGCAAACACCCTCTGCGTTCCCTCGCCGCGCAAAGAGAGCGTGAGCGCGGCAAAGAGCCGAGGCTCCACCGCAGCTTCGTCCTCGGCGACGGCTGCGCAGGACGCGGCGCTCTCCGCCGCGGCAGGGGTCTCCGCCGCGTCCGCACGGCGGAACATCGCGGGCAGGAAGCAGGCGGCAAGCAGGACGAGCGCCAGCGCGCCGATGAAAATGCGTTTTACGGTTTTTGTCATAAGTTACCTCCTTGGATATGTTTCTGCCCCTATCTTATCATGCGCGGACGGGAGCCGGCGCCCTGACTGCCATCTTTTTTCATAAAAAAATGCGCTCGGAAATCGCCGCCGCACCCCTGCGCGAATTTTTTTGAAAAAGCGGCGTGCACAGCACGCCGCTTTTTCAGTCCGCAATCTCGATCATACTTTCAAAGGGGATCTCCCCGCCGTCCTCCGTGACGACGCGCCTGCGCGCGCCGTCCACGCGGACGATCTTTCCCGAATACGTCCGGTAGCTCCCGCCCGCCTTTCGCCCGTCCTCGACGAAATAGACGATCGTCGCCTCCGCGTTCTGCTCCGCCATCACCGCGCGGAGTTTGCGATCAAGCTCCGAGAGCCGCTCCTCGGCGGGTTCCGCGCGCTCGTCGGTGAGGCGCGCCGTCTCGTCGATGACGTCGCCGTACCCCGTGAGCGCCGCAAAGGGCGCAAACTGCGCCGCGCGGTCGGCGCGCGGCATGTGCGGGTGCGTCAGGGAGACGTGATGCGGCAGGGAAATGATATCGTCGTACTTGCTCATGCCTTGTGCCCTCCGATCTGTTCGTTCCGCTCCTTCGCCGTGGCGCCCTCTTCAAAGTTCTTCCCCTTCAAAATGGCGTTTTTCCCGTACTTGTTCTTGATCTCGAGCACCGCCTGCTGACGGCGCTTTTCCTTTTCGAGCGCCTCCTCTTCCGTCCGCCGCTTCTCCTCCGCGGCGCGATCGTCAAAGAGGCTGAGCTGCCGCGCCGCCGGCGCCCTCTTTTCCGACTCGGGAAGGACGTGCGTCGCCGTAATATACATCCTGCGGACGAAGAGCTTTTCGTCGACGATGCGGTCGAAGAGCGCGGCGACCGCCTCCGTGATGAGCTTTGCGGAGGACGTCTGCCGCCCGAGATTTTGGGTGCCGTGCGCGTGTTTGGGGATCTTCCTGCCGTAGCGGTCAACGGAATACTCCCCTTTGTAGGCGGGATTATCCACATCGTAGCCGACCGTCATGACGATCTGATCGGTGACGAGCTTTTTTTCCAAAAGCGAAAGCGCCAGCCCCTCCGCCATCTCGCCGGCGACGAGCTTCGCCTTCTCGAACGGATAGGCGCACTGCAGCACCTGCCCCGCGCCGATACTGTTTTGCTGCGGCTTATACGCCTTGATATCGGCGATGGTGCACGGCTCCCATCCCCAAGCGTGATCGATGAGCAGCTCCGCGTTCACCCCGAAGAGCTGATACAAAAGATCTTCGTTGTAATAATCCTGCGCGCCGCCAAGCGAACAGCGCGCGACGTCCCCCATCGTAAACATGCCGTGCGCGGCGAGCTTTTCGGCGTACCCTCTGCCCACGCGCCAGAAATCGGTGATCGGCGTATGCTCCCACAGGGTGCGGCGGTAGCTCATTTCGTCGAGTTCGGCGATGCGCGCGCCGTCCTCGTCGGCGGCGATATGCTTTGCGCCGACGTCCATGGCGACTTTGCAAAGATAGAGGTTGGTGCCGATGCCCGCCGTCGCCGTGATGCCCGTCTCGACAAGGATCTCGCGCAGGATGGTCTTGACGAACGCCCGCGCAGTGAGCCCCGTCGGCGCAAGATAACTCGTTGCGTCGATGAACACCTCGTCGATGGAATAGACGTGGATATCCTCCGGCGCGACGTATTTGAGATATATCTCGTAAATTTTTGCGCTCACCTGCATATAGTACGCCATGCGCGGCGGCGCGACGATGTAATCGACGGCGAGGGAAGCGTCGCGCTTTAAGGCGGCGGCGTCGGCGGAATTGCCCGAGAATACGCCGCGCGGCGCCGCTTGTTTGCGGGCGCGGTTGACCTCGCGCACCTTCTGCACGACCTCAAAGAGCCGCGCCCTGCCGCTTATCCCGTAAGATTTCAGCGAAGGCGAAACGGCAAGGCAGATGGTTTTTTCCGTGCGACGCGCGTCGGCGACGACAAGATTTGTGGAGAGCGGATCGAGCCCCCGCGCCACACACTCCACGGAGGCATAGAACGATTTGAGATCGATTGCGATATATGTGCGCTGCATGACCCTGCCTCCTTGTTTTTTGTTCCTTTGATTATATCATATTTTTGCAAAAAAACGCAAATTTTATGCCGCGGCGGACTGTCTGCGGAAAACAACGAAAAAGCGGGCGTCCGCCCGCTTTTTGCTTTCTCAGAACAATCCCTTGAGCGCCGGATAGAGCTTTGTGAAGTGACGATAGCGGTTCTCATATTCCGCCGCGGTTTTCTCGTCGGGCAATACCGTCTCCTTGACGCGCACGATGGCGGAAGCCGCCTCCTGCACGCTCGCATACTCCCCGCAGCCGACCATGGCGAGCATCGCCGCGCCGAACCCGGGACCCTGCTCCGTCTGCGGGATATCCACGGGCATATTCATCACGTTCGCCACGATCTTGCGCCACAGCCTGCTCTTCGCGCCCCCGCCGCACAGCTTGGTGCGCGGGATATGCGCGCCGTTCTTCTTTGCCGCCTCCATACAGTCGCGGAGCGCGAACGTCACGCCCTCGAGCATGGCGAGCGTCATCTGCCCGCGCGTGGTATCGGGGCGCATGCCGATGAACGCGCCGCGCGCCGTGACGTCGTTGTGCGGACTGCGTTCCCCCATGAGATAGGGAAGGAAATATACGTCGTTCCTGCCGAGAAATTCCTCGAGCCCCGCCTCTTCCTTTTTATAGTCGTCGGACTGCAAAATGCCGTTCACCCACCAGCTGTTGCAGCTTGCGGCGGAGAGAATGCAACCCATCAGGTGCCAGCCGCCGTCCGCATGGCAGAAGGAGTGCAGCGCGTTGACCTTGTCCTCTTTATAGGTCTCAGACGAGACGAACAGCGTGCCGCTCGTGCCGAGCGAGATATTGCAGCCGCCCTCGCCGACGACGCCCGTGCCCACCGCCGCCGCGGCATTGTCGCCCGCGCCCGCGATGACTTTGACCGTGCCAAGCCCGAGTTCATCCGCGATCTCGGGTTTCAACTCGCCCACGACCTCGTAACTCTCGTAAAGTTTGGGGAGCTGCGCCTCAGCCATGCCCGTAAGCTGCAACATTTCGGGCGACCATATCCGATGGGCGACGTCCAATAAAAGCATGCCGCTCGCGTCCGAGAGGTCGGTACAGAACGCGCCCGACAGGCGATACGCAAGATAGTCCTTGGGCAGCATGATCTTCGCAATGCGCGCGAAGTTTTCGGGCTCGTGTTTTTTCAGCCAAAGGAGCTTGGGCGCGGTGAAGCCCGCAAAGGCGATATTGCCCGTCCATGCCGCGAGTTTTTCTTTGCCGACGACCTCGTTGAGGTACTTCGTCTCCTCCTCCGTCCTGCCGTCGTTCCACAAAATGGCGGGGCGGATGACGTTGTCTTTTTCGTCGAGCGCGACGAGCCCATGCATCTGCCCGCCGAAGGAGATGCCCTTGACGCGCGTTTTCTCCTGCCCCGCGAGCAGTTCTTTCAGCCCGCGCAGCACCGCCGCGAACCAATCTTCGGGGTTTTGTTCGCTCCAGCCAGGGTGCGGATAGGAGACGGGGTAAGTTTGCGTATTCTCCGCCAAGATTTTGCCGTCCGCGGCGACGAGCAGCGTTTTCAGCCCGCTCGTACCCAAATCGATTCCGATATATGTATTCATGGTTTCCTCCTGTAAAATGAGCGCACAAACGCCTTAAAAGGGATTTTCCGTTTTATATCGCATACCGGCGGGAAGATTTACGCCGATCTCCTCAACGCCGAGATATTTGAACACCTCGAAGAGCGCCTTTCCGAAGTGCCCGAACGCCACCGCCCCATGGTGCGGGAACCCGCCTTCGATGAGCACATGGCGGTAGAACCTCCCCATCTCGGGAATGGCGAACACGCCGATGGAGCCGAAGGAATGCGTCTTAACGGGCAGCACCTCGCCCTGCGCCACATACGCGCGCAGATAGTTATCTGCCGTGCTCTGCAGACGGAAAAAGGTGATATCCCCGGGAACGATGTCCCCTTCCAATGTGCCGTTGGTGACTTCCACAGGCAGAGACCGCGCCATGATCTTTTGGTACTTCATCGTGGGATTGCAAAGCTTGCCCGCGCAAGTGTTCCCGCAATGGAAGCCCATAAAGGTATCCGTCAGCTTGTAATTGTACTTGTTTGCAATGTCTTTGTTGTACAGTTCCTTGGGCACCGTATTGTTGATATCGAGGAGCGTCACCGCGTCCTCCGAAACCACCGTGCCGATGAACTCGCTGAGCGCCCCGTAGATATCCACCTCGCAGCTCACGGGAATGCCTCTGCCCGTAAGGCGGCTGTTCACATAGCAGGGCACGAACCCGAACTGCGTCTGAAATGCGGGCCAACACTTGCCTGCGACCGCCACATACTCGCGGCTGCCCTTGTGCGCCTCGATCCAATCGAGGAGCGTGAGCTCATACTGCGCAAGCTTTGCCAAAATCTCGGGCTTTTTATTTCCCGCGCCGAGCTCCTTTTCCATGTCCGCGACCACTTCGGGGATGCGCTTATCGTTATCGTGCTTGTGGAACGCCTCGAAGAGATCTAGCTCGCTGTTCTCCTCGATCTCCACGCCGAGGTTATACAGCTGCTGAATGGGCGCGTTGCACGCGAGGAAGTTGGTGGGACGGGGTCCGAAAGAGATGACTTTCAGCCGCTTGAGCGCATACACCGCGCGGGCAATGGGCAGGAACTCGTGGATCATATCGGCACATTCTTCCGCGTCCCCCACGGGATACTCGGGAATGTACGCCTTCACGCCGCGGAGCTTCAAGTTATAGCTTGCGTTGAGCATGCCGCAATACGCGTCGCCGCGGGAATCCGCAAGAACTGCGATGTTCTCCTCCGCCGCCGCGCAGAACATGACGGGCGCGTTCATCCGCTCGGAGAATTCCTTGGCAAGCATCGTTTCGGAAATTTCGGGACCGAAGTTCCCCAAGTACACGCAGAGCGCGTTGCAGCCCTGTTTTTCCAAATCGGCGAGCGCCTGCTGCATATGGATCTCGCTCTCGACGATGCACACGGGGCACTCGTAGATATCGCCCTTGCCGTACTTTTTCTCGTACGCCGCAACGAGCGCCTTGCGCCTGTTTACAGACAAACTTTCGGGGAAACAATCGCGGCTCACCGCCACTACCCCCACTTTCATCTTCGGAATATTTTGCATCATTTTCCTCCATGCTTTCTTCCCGTATATTGTATAATCTGCGCCGCGGCCTGTCAAGTATTTGGAAGAAACTTTATTCCACACGGCGTTTTGACGCAATACAGGCGTCAGGCTTCCGCCCCGCCATTCAGATACTCTCTGTAAATACATGCGATTTCACTCGCGAGCAGATAATGTTTTTTACGCAGCGCATCCGCAAGCATTTCAACCAATTTCCAATGCTCTGAAAGAAGCGCCTGAACATTTTCAAAAACGGCCTGCATATCGCCGCGCACTTTTTGCAGGACGTGCGTTTCCTGTTCTTCTCCGCCATAATAATCAAACCCCCCGCAGGCGCATGCGGTGATATCGTCCCTGATCGCCTCGGAGACTTTTTTAAGATCGGACACTGTGCCTATAGAACACACGCCCGTATGGCGTTCTTCGCTCGCCTTGCCGGCAAGACCGATGGCATACTCGTGCTGCTTATCAAGATATGATCGCTCTTTATCGAATTTTCGCACACAATAACCACGGCAAAGATTCCCGTCCGTCAATACCGCAAACACCGCCTCCTTCCCAAGCAGCAGCGCGGCGGCGGCATGCCCCGCTTCATGATAGATCGCATCTTCACGGTTGCCGCGCGCCAATTCCGATTCCTGCAACGCAAGACCTGCCCGCACAATATGATCGATCCCGACCTCGTTTGCGCCCTCGTATACGGCAAGACACGCCGCCTGACTGAGCAGCTGCTCGATCGCTTTATACGTCCAACCCAAACAAAAATGCGCCAGATCGCCGACCGGTACATGAAGTGAAATACCCTTCTCTTTCAGACATTTTTCGGACAAAAGACAGCCCTCTTCGTAAGACGGGAAATCCAAGCGGATGCTGATCGGAAAAAGCAACTTATCCAACAGGAAGTCCGGGATCCCCGTTTCATCCTCCGCAGTCGCAATAAAAAACACGTCGCCGTTGTCAGGATAACCCATGGCAGCACAGATTTCTTTTCGCAGCGCCTCTTCGTTTTTATTTGAAAAATAGTCGATATCCTCCAACAAAACAACTGACGGAGCTGCTCTCAGAGCCCGATTAAAGAATTTTTGAAAACTCTTAACGCCGCCGCAAGAACAGTCGAAGATAAAACTTTCCCGACCGCATTCTTCCGCGAGGGCGCGCGCCATCAGCGATTTTCCCACACCCCGAGCTCCAAAAATATACATCCCCTTGGGCAGCTCCGCACCGAATGAGCGATACTTTTGCGTGTTTTTCAGAAAATCGCAAATTTTTACAAGCTGTTCTTTCTGTGCGGCATAACCAAGAATATCCGAAAATTTAGGCATATATTTCCTCCTCACTTAAATCCATATATATCCTATCACAGGAAATATGACAAACGCATGCCGCATTTCAGAATTTTTTCGTAAAAAAAACGGCACATTATGTGCCGTTTTTTCCTTTTCAGATCTTTCAGAAGAGGTCGTTATAGAGCGCGACATTCCCGAAGGAGAAGCTCTTTTCGCCGCGCTCGATGGCGGAGACGATCTCGACCGTTCTGTCGTTGAAGGGCGTGGGTATGTTCGCCTTTCTCCCCTGTTCGCTGACCGCGCCGTTGATAAAAGCGATCTCGCAGGGCTTTCCGTTTTTAATATCCTGCAGCATGCTCGCCACAAGATTTTTATGCTTTTTCATGGCGACAGGAATGAGCATGAAGGAGATCTTCTTTTTGAACGCGCCCTTGTAGTCGAAGAGCTTTACGATGTCGTGCCCCTGCACGGGTTCAACGGTCACGCCGAGGGCGCGGGAGACGTCGATGCACTCCTTGATGATGCGCTGCGCGACGCGGCGGGAATCCTTACGCCCCGCGACTTCGCCGAAGGTGCCGCCCGTGACGGTGGAGAGTCCCGAAAAAGCGCTGTTGATGAGCAGTTTTGACCAACGCGCGCCGATGAAATTGTGCTCGATAACGACGGTGCCCATGCACTCCAAGAGTTTTTTCGTCTCTTCGAGGCGGTTGCCCCTGCCGTAGGCGCCCAACGAGAAGGTGAGCGCGGAGGGCTCGGAAGTGAGCTCGGAGACGCCGTTGCCGTGGAAGGTCGCGCCCCATGCGATGGCGCAGCCGAGCGTTCTGTCGGCGCCGATGATCTCGGCGATGGCGGGTTCGGGGAGCCCGTTTTGGCAGGTGCAGAGCGCGCCGTCCGCCTTGAGATGATCTTTCAAAAAACGCACGACCTCCGCATTGTGCTGCTGTTTCGTCATGAGCAGGATGATATCGTACTCCCCCGTCATCTCTTCGGGGAGGAGCGCGTTGACCTTCTGCGTAAACTCCACCGTGCCGACGATCTTCGCGCCGTCGCGCCTGAGCGCCTCGACGTGCGCTTTGTTGCGGTTGACAAGGTCGATCTCCACGCCCGCCTTTGCGATATACGCACCGAGCACCGTACCCAATGCGCCCGCACCATAGATAGCATATCTCATACCTGCACCTCTCTTTTTATTTCAGATATTTTTTGAGTTCTTCCGCGCGGTCGGTACGCTCCCATGTGAAGCCTTCGCGCCCGAAGTGCCCGTACGCCGCCGTCGCCGCATAGGCGGGGCGGTTCAGTGAGAGCGCCTCAATGATCGCCGCGGGGCGGAGATCGAACTCCTTTTTCACGAGTTCCGCGATCTTATCGTCGGGGATGCGCCCCGTGCCGAACGTTTCCACAAACACGGAGACGGGCCGCGCCACGCCGATCGCATACGCGAGCTGAAGCTCCACCTCGTCGGCAATGCCCGCCGCAACGAGGTTCTTGCAGATATAGCGCGCCATATATGCGGCGCTGCGGTCCACCTTGGTCGCGTCCTTGCCGGAGAACGCGCCGCCGCCGTGCGGGCACCTGCCGCCGTAGGTATCGACGACGATCTTTCTGCCCGTCAGCCCCGAATCCCCCTCGGGCCCGCCGATGACGAACTTGCCCGTGGGGTTGATGAGATAGCGCGTGTTTTCATCGAGCAGTTCCGCGGGGATGACCGCACCGATGATATACTCTTTCATATCCGCGGCGATCTTCTCCTGCGGGATCTCCTCCGCGTGCTGCGTGGAGACGACGACGGTATCCACGCGCACGGGCGTTTTTCCCTCGTACTCGACGGTGACCTGCGTTTTGCCGTCGGGGCGCAGATAGGAGAGCGTGCCCGCCTTGCGCACGTCGGTGAGGCGCTTTGCGAGCTTGTGCGCGAGCATGATGGGCAGCGGCATGAGCTCCTTCGTCTCGCGGCAGGCGTACCCGAACATCATGCCCTGATCGCCCGCGCCCAACAGATCGTAATCGCTGCCGCCCGCCTTCTTTTCGGCGGAGGCGTTCACGCCGAGCGCGATATCGGCGGACTGCCCGTGGATGAGCTCGATGATATTGCACTTATCGTATGCGAAATCGCCCGAATCGTAGCCGATATCGCGGATGACGCGGCGGGCGACGGCTTCGTAATCGACCTTGCCGCGGCAGGATACCTCGCCCGTTAAAAAGAGCGTGTTGTACGCCGCGCAGCACTCGATCGCCGAGCGCGCGTGCGGATCGAGCCGTAAAAGCTCGTCCAAAATGCCGTCCGCGATGCTGTCGCACACCTTGTCGGGATGTCCTTCCGTCACGCTTTCACTAGTAAAAAATCTTCTCATGATATTATTCCTCGTAACTTCCCGCCTATTATAATAGATACGGCTGAAAAAGTCAACGAGATTGGGCGGCGGGACGCCGCTTTTTACGGCGCGGCGGGCAATAGAGATTGCATTTTGCGCGGCGGCGTGTTATAATCGTACATATGCAATGCACCCTTTGCCCCCTTTCCTGCGGGGCGGACAGGACGGTCCGCGCGGGCGCCTGCGGCGTGCGCGGGATCACCGTCGCAAAATATTACCTGCATCCCTTCGAGGAGCCGCCCATTTCGCACAAGAACGGGAGCGGCACGGTGTTCTTCGGCGGGTGCGCCTTAAAATGCGTGTTCTGCCAAAACTACGAACTCTCCCGCGCGCAGCGCGGGCGCGCCGTCACGCCCGCGGAACTGACGGATATCTTCAGAACGCTCGAAGAGATGGGCGCGGACAACATCAACCTCGTCACGCCCGACCACGTCTCCGACCTCGTCGCGGAGGCGCTCGCCCTCTATAAGCCGTGCGTGCCCGTGGTGTACAATTCGGGCGGGTACTGCAAAACGGACGCCTTAGAACGCATTGCGCCCTACGTCGACGTATGGCTGCCCGACCTTAAATTTTACTCCCCCTCCCTCTCCGAACGCTATACGGGGCGTTCCGACTACTTCGCGTACGCGGGCGAAGCCATCCGCTTTATGGCAAAAAAGCCGCTCGTATGGAGCGGCGACGGAAAGCTGCTCTCGGGGCTTTTGGTGCGACACCTCGTGATGCCCTCCTGCACCTCGGACAGCTTAAAGGTCCTCGATTTTCTCAAAGAGGCGCTGCCCGCGGGCACGCCCGTTTCGCTCATGCGGCAGTATACGCCCATGGGCGAATATGCGAAATATCCCGAGCTGTGCCGCACGCTGACGGCGCGGGAATACCGCCGCGTGGCGGACTATGCCCTTGCGCTCGGCTTTGACCCGCTGTACACACAAGATAAAGAGAGCGTGGGCAAGGCGTATATCCCCGTATGGGATATGTGAGGCTCAGTCGGTGATCTCGTCCAAAAGTTTTACGAGCCGCTCGGTGAGACGGGCGCACTCGTCGGGCGGGGCGCATCGGAGGCGCTCGCGGATGCGCCGCGCCTCGGCAAGTTTGTTTTACATACCAAAAGCGTTTGCAACCAAGGAGATTTTATGCTTGCCGCATTTGAAAACGTGACTTTCGGATACGCGGGCGTTCCCGTTGTGGAGAACGTCTCTTTTACGCTGCACGAAAAGGAGCGCGTGGGCTTTCTCGGCGGCAACGGCGAGGGCAAGACGACGATCCTCCGCCTGCTGACGGGAGAACTTGCGCCCGACAGCGGGAACGTCGTCAGAAAACGCGGACTCTCGCTCGGCTACCTCGAACAGACGGGCGGATTCACCGCCGACTGCACCGTTTACGGCGCGATGGAGGAAGTGTTCGAGGAAGACAGGCGGCTCCTCGAGCGCCTCAAAGAGACGGAACTTGCGATGGCGCACGCCGACGAGGCGGAGATGCGCGTCCTCTCCGCGCGGCACGAGAGCCTTACAAAGCGCGTCGCCGCGCGCGACAGCTATCACACCGACGTGCGCATCCGCACCGTGCTCGGCGGCATGGGGTTCGAAGGCATGTACGCGCAGAATGTGGCGACCATGTCCGGAGGCGAGCGCACAAAACTCAAACTGTGCCGCCTGCTTTTGGAGGAGCCGGAGCTCCTCGTATTGGACGAGCCGACCAACCACCTCGACATGAGCACCCTGTTTTGGCTCGAAGATTACCTCTCCTCCTACAAGGGCGCGCTCCTCATCGTCTCGCACGACCGCTATTTTTTGGACAGGCTCACATCGCGCACGCTCGAGTTGGAAAACGGAAAGCTCTCCTCCTACAAGGGCAGCTATTCCCGCTACAAAGTCCTCAAAGAAGAGGAGCGGAAAACGGAGGAGCGCGCATACGAAAAGCAGCAGGAAGAGATCAGAAAGCTCAGGACGTATGTGGAGAAAAACATCGTGCGGGCGACGACCGCCTCGAGCGCGCAAAGCCGCGTGAAACAGCTCGAAAAGATGGAGGTGCTCGAACGGCCGCACGCGCCCAAACGCCCGCCCGTGTTCCGTTTTACTTACGATGAAACGCCCTACGAACGCATTCTCAGCGCGGAGCACTTCGACCTTGCGGTGGAGGGAAAGACGCTCCTGAAAGACGTCTCCTTCACGCTCATGCGCGGACAGAAATGCGCGATCTTGGGCGACAACGGCACGGGCAAGACCACCCTTCTGAAATTTTTGCTCTCCAAGGACGCCCGCGTGGCGCGCGGAAGATTTACGCGTATCGCCTATTACGACCAAGAGAACGCGCGGCTCGATCCTTCGGAGCGCGTGCTCGACGCCTTTTGGGGCGTATACCGCGGCATGAGCCGCACGGACGCGCAGTCCCTCCTCGCACGCACGGGGCTCACCGCGGAGGATATGGAAAAGAAGGTCGCGGAGCTCTCGGGCGGGCTGAAAGCCAAACTTGCGCTCGCCCTGCTGCAAGCCGAGCGGGGCAACGTGCTCGTTTTGGACGAGCCGACCAACCACCTTGACCTCCCCGCGCGCGAATCGCTCGAAGCGGCGCTCGCCGCCTTCGACGGAACGGTGCTCTTCGTTTCGCACGACCGCCGCTTCATCGAGGCGATCGCCGACCGCATCGTATACCTTGAAAACGGAACGCTGACCGATTTTTCGGGGAGATACGACGACTTTCTCGCGCAGCGCAGAGCGGCAGCCGCGCCTGCCGTATCCGAGGCGGCGCCTGCAAAGGAACGCCCCGCGGCGGCGGGTTACCGCTCCAAAGAGGAACGCGCAAAAGAGGCGCAAAAACGCAGCCGCGTAAAGGAGATCGAAACGCGGCTTGCCGCCATCGAGGCGGAACAGGCGGCGCTCACGGAGGAGCTCGCCGCATGCGGGCGGGATTTCCGCCGCGCGCAGGAAGTGACGGAGCGGCTTTCAGCCCTCTCCGAAGAATCGGAAGCGCTGTACGAGGAATACGGCGCGCTCATCGATTGACTGCCCGAATATACAAAAAGCGCCCCGCGCGGAGGCGCGGGGCGCATATTGTGTGAGATCGGGAGGTATTTGCGAACTGTTACTCAATGGCGATCGACTTCGTGGCGATCTGCTTGGGCGCAGCTTTGGGAACGGTGAGTTCCAACATGCCGTTGTCGTACTTGGCTTTGACGTTCTCGACCTGAACGTCGTCGCCGACGTAGTAGCTTCTCTGACAGGAGACGCGGCACTCGCGGCGCAGGTACTTCGCGCTCTTCTCCTTGCCCTCTTCCTCTTTTTCGGCTTTCTCGGCGCTGACCGTCAGATAGCCGTTGTCGAGCGAGACTTTGATCTCGTCTTTCTTGAATCCGGGCATCTCGACGGAGAGCTTATAATCGTTGTCCGTCTCCTTGATGTCGGTGCGCATGCTGTCGAGCTGTTCATCGTAAAACATGGGTTTGAAGAAGTCCTCAAACACGTCGAATACATCTCCGCTATTTCTCTTCTGAAGATAGGTTTTCATATTTTTTTCTCCTTTGGAGCCTCCCCTTCGGAGGTCATTTATAATATACCGCAAAACAACCGCATTAAAACATTTCCAAACAAAAATTCGGAGGATTTTTTATGAAAGTTGCCATTGTTACGGGAGCTTCTTCGGGCATCGGAAAACTGCTTGCCGCGGGGCTCGAAAAGCATGCCGCGTTCGACGAGCTGTGGGTGATCGCCCGCGGCGAGGAAAAGCTGAAGGCGCTGCAGGCGGAAGTGAAAACGCCCGTGCGCCCCATCCCGCTCGACCTCACGAAAGCCGAGAGCGCGGAGCGCGTGAAAGAACTGCTCGCGCAGGAAAAGCCCGCCGTTACCGTGCTCATCAACGCGAGCGGATACGGCGTGTTCGAACGGTTCGACCGCATCCCCGAAACGGACGTTTCGGGCATGACCGACCTCAACTGCCGCGCGCTCGCCCTGATGATGTACGCCGTGCTCCCCTACTGCAAAAAGGGCAGCGTCATCGTGAACATTGCGAGCGTTGCAGCCTTCCAACCCGTGCCCTTCGGCGCGGAATATGCGGCGACGAAGGCGTATGTGCTCGCGCTTTCGCGCGCCGTCAACCGCGAACTCAAACCGCGCGGCGTCCGCGTGCTCGCCGTTTGCCCCTATTGGACAAAGACGGCGTTCTTTGACCGCGCGAACGGAAACTCCGTGATCACGCACTTCGACTGCATGTACGACCCCGCGTTCATCGCAAAAAAGACCTTCCGCGCCATGAAGAAGAAACGGGACTATGTGGTGCCCGGGTTCATCGCCAAAGCGACGCACGCGCTCACGAAACTCCTGCCGCACTCCTTTGTGATGAAGGTATTCATCGCACAGCAAAAGCTCGGTTCACGAAATTTTGCGAGCAAAGGCTCGTAAAATTTCCGTGATCTGAGAGGACGGCTGCGGGCACGCCTTCGGCTAACCGCGCCTTCCTCTCTGCGGGCGAACCCTTAGGGGCTTACAATTATAGTTCGCCCGCATTCACACCTACCTGAAAGTTGCTTGCGCAACAATTAGAGGCATACTGCGGAGGCATAGCCTCCTTGTATCTGTAATTTATCACTCGGTTCACGAAATTTTGCGAGCAAAGGCTCGTAAAATTTT
Source organism: Candidatus Gallimonas sp. (assembly GCA_048370055.1). Lineage (GTDB taxonomy): Bacteria > Bacillota > Clostridia > Christensenellales > Borkfalkiaceae > Gallimonas. Next base: position 17,484 of record DBGBVX010000049.1, read on the forward strand.
ACAAACATACATTATAAATTACATATAATACAGAGCCGCGCGGCGTTCCAAAGAACGCCGCGCGGATTTTTGTGTTCACTTGATTTCGCGGAAAATATAAGCTCGCTGTCGATTCTCCGCAAAAGACGCCACCTCGTTATGTCTTCTTGCTATAAATCGCAGATACAAGCAGGGGTTCCCTGCGCGGTATGCCTCAATTTGCCCCTCACGCGGCTTTCCCGAAAAAGTGAATTCGCGCGAAGTATTGTGGTTGTGCCCCTAAAATTCGCGCGAAGAGAAAAAACGAACGGTTAGCGTTAGCGTGCCCGTTGGTTTTTTCTCAGATCACGACTTTTTTCCGCGTCAGCTCGCGGAAAAAAGTGTGAACTCTCACCTGATAAAATTCGTCCGCACGGAGACGTTGTTCTGCGGCGGCAGGATGCCCTTTTCCTTACCCGCCTCGATGCACTTGAGCATATACGCCATGTTGTGCCCGAGGTTGCGCATCGTCTGCATGCCCTCTTCGTCCTGCCGCACTTCGTCGGGCGTTTTGCCGTACACCATATTCCAATAGCTTGACGAAACGACGGGCATCTGCGTGATCCCGAAATACTTATTGATCACATCGAAGGACGCCGCCGTGCCGCCGCGCCGCGCGGAGACCACGCTCGCCCCGGGCTTTCCCGCAAAGGCGTAGCCGCCCGCATAGAAGGCGCGGTCCAATACGGAGAGCAGGATCCCCGACGGGTGCGCATAGTAGACGGGCGAACCGAACACAAAGCCGTCAGCTCCCTTCGCCTTTTCGATGAGCGCGTTCGCGACGTCATCGTCAAACACGCATTTTTGAAGTTCGCGGCACTTCATGCAGGCGATACAGTCGCGCACGGGCTTGTTCCCGACCTGAAAGATCTCCGTTTGAACGCCGTCCGCTTCGAGCGCCGCCGCAACCTCGGTGAGCGCCGTATAGGTGCAGCCCTTTGCGCGCGGACTGCCGTTGACAAGCAAAACTTTCATAACACGATCTCCTTATTTCTTCCGATAAAATACCATTCCGCGCAGGGCAGAAATGCGCTGCGCGGCGTTTTCAGATTACAGGCTCGCCCTGAAAATCTGCGCGATCTCTTCGGGCGTGAGCACTTTATAGCCGCCCTCCATGACGAGCGTGCTCTTTACGAGCCCGTCGATCATATCCTCCTTCACGCCAAGTTCGGTGAGGTTCATCACGAGACCGAGCGACTTCATCCACGCCTCCATCCTGTCGAGCCCCTCCGCGGCGACCTGTTCGTCCGTCTTTCCGGCGGGATCGACGCCCCACACGCTGACCGCGTAGCGGCGGAACTTTGCAAGTCCGTAGGGCATGATGTAGCGGTAGTACGCCATGGAGACGGCGGCGAGCGTCATGCCGTGCGTGGCGTCGGTATGCGCGCCGACCGCCTGCCCGAGCATGTGCACCTCCCAATCGGTATCCTTGCCCATGGCGACGAGCGTATTGAGCGCCCACGTCGCCGTCCACATGATGTTGGAACGCGCTTCATAATTCTTGGGATCCTCCACGGCAATGGGCGCGCTGTGGATGAGCGAACGCAGCAGCCCCTCCATGATGTAGTCGGAAGTATTGTCGTCCGTGCCCGAGAAGTACTGTTCGAGGATGTGGCTCATGATGTCGTAAAATCCCGCGACCATCTGATACTTGGGCAGCGTATAGGTAAATTCGGGATTGAGGATGGAGAACTTCGGATAGACCTCCGTTCCGAACACATGCCCGATCTTGAGCTTTTGCGCGTGATTGGTGATGACCGAGCCGCCGTTCATCTCGCTGCCCGTGCCCACCATCGTCAGCACGCACGCCACGGGAACGATCTCGCAGGTCGGCTCTTCGAAGCGGATGTAATATTTCTCCCACGGGTCTTCGTCGCAATGGACGGAGACGGAGACGGCTTTGGCGTAGTCGCACACGGAGCCGCCGCCCACCGCCAGAATGAGGTCGGCTTTGGCGGCGCGGGCGCGCTCGACGCCCTCGCGAAGCTTTTCCACCGTGGGGTTGGGCATGACGCCCGCGTCCTCGAAGATCTCTTTTCCGCACGCTTTGAGCGCCGAAACGACCTGATCGTAGACGCCGTTCTTTTTGACCGAGCCGCCGCCGTACACCAAGAGGACGTTTTTGCCGTATTTGGGAAGCTCCTTTTCGAGCCCCTGCATGGCGTCTTTCCCGAAGTAGAGGCGGGTCGGATTGCAATAGGTAAAGTTTCCGAGCATATTCTTTCTCCTTGACTTGCGCGGCGTACCGCCGCACGGTTTTTTACGGCACTATTATACCCCCGCGGCGCGGCAAAGTCAAATACCTTTTTCTTATGCGTAAGTATAACTTGCGGGCATAAAGAAGCCCGCCCTTTTGCGGACGGGTATAAAGATCGCTATTTCTTTTTTGCCTTCTCTCGCACGCGCATTTCGGCAAAGAAGGAGGTGAGCACCGCCGCGCACTCCTCTTTGAGCACGCCGCCCGTCACTTCCACCTTGTGATTGAGCAGATTGGCATTCGCGAGCTCGTTCGTGAGGCTCCTACCCTTCTGCTCGTATGCCCCGAAGTACACGCGGTCGATGCGGGCGTTCAGGATCGCCCCCATGCACATGGGGCAGGGCTCGAGCGTGACGTAGAGCTCCGCCCCGGGCAGCCGCCACGAGTGCAGCCGCCTGCAGGCGCGGTCGATGGCGCGCATCTCGGCGTGCGCCGTCGCCATCTGCAGCTTCGTGCGCAGGTTGTACCCTCTGCCGATGATCCTGCCTTCATATACGACGACGGCGCCGATGGGCACCTCGCCCCTTTTTTTCGCCTTCTCGGCGAGGCGGATCGCCTCCCGCATGAAGCGCTCTTCCATTAAAATTCCTCCGTAAAGCGCACGAGCGCGTCGAGATTTTTCGTGACGATATCCGAGAGCGACGAGAGCCCCAACGGGTGCGCAAAGCTCTCCCGCCCCGCCTCCACCGTGAACGCGGGGATACGCAGGCTCTCGACGCACCAATCCTTGTACCCGCCCGCGGAATGGGGCGCTTCCCGCAACGGATACCCCGTCGCCGCGCTGAGGATCTTCGCGAGGCGTTTATCGCGCCGCGCCCTGAAAAAGGGCTGATGGAAGCGCCAGTAGATCTCCTCGCCCTTGGTGTGATAGCTGATCGTGAACTGCGGGGAGACGGCGCGCGTAAAATCGCGCAGCGCCTTTGTTTCGGGTTCGGAAAAGGGCGCAATGCCAACGTAATTCGCCGCGCTCGGCACGCGGATATTCTTTGCGCCCGTGCCCCAGCGGGCGTCGAAATTGACGTTGAGATCGACGGCGCGGGCGTTCGCCTTCCACAGCGAAAAATCCCCGCTCCCGTTGAGATACAAAAGCTCCGCGCGCCGCCCCTTGGAGAGGCTCTCCGCGCCCTCCTGCACGAGGAGCGCGCCGTCGGGATTGACGAGCGGCACCACCCACACGCCGCCGCGGACGAGCCCCCTGCGGATGTGCCAGAGCGCAAGGTGCGCCCCGATCCACTCCCGCGCGTGCATGGCGTATTGGCAAATGCCGACGGGCTCGGAATGGGTACCCACGAACATCGCGTATATCCTGCGCCCGCAGACGCTCTCGCCGATCACCGCCTTTTCGCCGCGGTAGCTTTGGTAGAACGCGGAAACTTCTTCATAGACGTTCACCGTCCATCATATGAAAATTTTGCTATTTGTGATATTCCGCGCCCGCGTTGATCATGAACGCGCGGTACACCTGCTCGCACAGGATGACGCGCATGAGCTGATGCGGGAAAGTCATCTGCGAAAAAGACAGCAGCTCGTCCACTGCCGCCTTGACGCGCGACGAGAGCCCGCACGAAGAGCCGATGACGAAGGTGATCTCCGCGCCCCTGTCGCACAGCGCTCTGAGGTTTGCCGCGAGCGCCTCCGAAGAACACCCCTTCCCCTCGACGGCGAGGGCGATCACATGCCCTCTGCACGCGCGGAGAATGGGCTCCGCCTCCTCTTCGGGGGACTTCCCCTCGGGGAGCTCCTTTACCTCGAACCTGCAAAAGCGCGTAAGGCGCTTCGCGTATTCGGAGACGGCATCCCGCCAGAACGCCTCTTTGAGTTTTCCCACGCAGACAAGATTGACCTTAACCACCCGAAAACCCCGAAACTAGCGTGACGATCCAAGTTACGGCGCACACGGCGATCCCCACCGCCGCGCCGAAAAAGAAGGGCTTTCCGTCCTTCACGCCGCCCTTTTTGGCATTGTTTTTATCAAAGAAAATGAGATAGACGAGCGCCGAGGCAAGACAGACCGCCGAGGCGACGGTGAGCCCGATGCTCCAGCCGAGCGGCATCGTCCAGCCGCCCTCGACCTCGTATCCCGTGGCGGTGAGCGCGAGAATGGCGGCGTTGTTGCAGAAATGCGCGACCATGGATGGCAGGATGCTGCCCGCGCGCAGCGCAACGAGCGCAAAGCACATGCCGCAGATAAACTGATAGACCGTCTGTTCGGGTCTGCCGTGAAAGAGCGAGAACATCGCGCCCGAAATGAGCACCGTTACCGCCGTGCCCCACCCGGAGGCGGACATGTTCTTTACCATGATCCCTCGGAAGAGCGTTTCCTCGAACACCGCGGGCAGAACGGCGATGATGAGGATGGCGGGGAGCAGGTTCCACCCTTCCAGCGAAGGGAGCGGAACGCCCGCGCTCTCGTAGCCGAATCGCTCCAAAAACGCGACAAAATAGTTGTTCAGCTCGGAGAGCGAGAACATCAGCCCGAACTGCAGCAGGACGGCGACGACGAAGTAATGCCACTTGCAGCCGCAGTACGTTCCGCGCACGGAGACCTTGCTGCGGCGGAAAAAGACGACCGCCGCCGCGGCAAAGCACATCTGCGGCAGAAGGTAGGATAAAAAGCGGTACCAATCGGTATCCGCATACGCCTGCCCCGCCGCAAGCGCCGCGATCACGCTCACGACGAGCGACAATAACACGGGCAAGACCGCGCTCACCGAATAGGCGATCCCCGCCTTGGAGAGCGCGCGCCGCTGAAAATGTACGCCTTCCTGTTGTTCCATGCTCCCATTATAGCGATTTTTTCTGCGATTGTCCAAGAAAAACCCTTTGCTTTTTGAAAAATTTGTTCTATAATACGGGTATGAGAACTTTGGATACGAGAGAAATTGCAGATTGCGTGTACCGCCTTGCGCGCAAGGCGGGGATCACGCTCACGCCTGCATGCCATGCGGCGCTCGAAAGCGCGGCGGCAAAAGAGCAGGGCGCGGCGCGCTTCGCGCTCGAAACGGTGCTCATGAACGAGGAGACGGCAAAAACGGAGCGCATGCCCGTCTGTCAGGATACGGGCATGGCGGTCGTGCTCATCGAGCTCGGACAGGACGTGCACCTGACGGGCGCGCCCCTCAAAGAGGCGGTGGACGACGGCGTGCGCCGCGCCTATCGGGACGGATATTTCCGCAAGAGCATCTGCGATCCGCTCACCCGCGAAAACACGGGCGACAACACGCCCGCGCACCTGCATTTGGACATGGTTGCGGGAGAGAACGTCGCTGTCACCTTCCTGCCCAAGGGGTTCGGGAGCGAAAACATGTCACGGCTCGTCATGCTCACCCCCTCGCAGGGGAGAGCGGGCGTCGTCGATACCATCGTGGAGACGGTGAAGATCGCCGGCTCCCGTCCCTGCCCGCCCGTATGCGTGGGCGTCGGTATCGGCGGCGCGTTCGACAGCTGCGCCTTCCTCGCAAAAAAGGCGCTCACGCGGGAGGTCGGCAGCCGCAATCCCCGCGCGGACGTCGCCTCCATCGAGGAGGAGGCGCTTGAAAAGATCAACGCCCTCAACATCGGCCCGCAGGGGTTCGGCGGCAGCGTGACCGCCCTCTCGGTGGCGTGCGAGATCGCCCCCACGCACATTGCGGGGCTCCCCGTCGCCGTCAACATCCAATGCCATTGCGTACGCTGCGAAAAGGAGGTGCTGTGATGCAGGCTTCCCGCAACGGCGCCGCCATTCCCGATCCGAACGCGGTGTTCCCCAATGAGTACGGAACGACGTGTTTTCTGAAAAACGTAATAAAGGCACTCAATGTGACCGTCGGCGATTACACCTATTACGACGACGCCCGCGCCCCCGCCGAGTTTGAAAAGAACAACATCCTCTTCAACTATCCGGAGTTCGGCGACAGGCTCATCATCGGAAAATTCTGTCAGATCGCGAGCGGTACGCAGTTTATCATGGGCGCGGCGAATCATCGGCTGGGCAGCGTGAGCACCTATCCGTTCAACGTTATGGGCGGCGCATGGCGGGAGATCGCGCCCGTGCACATCGAAGAACTTCCGCGCAAGGGCGATACCGTCGTCGGCAACGACGTATGGTTCGGCAGGAACTGCGTGATCATGCCGGGCGTAAAGATCGGCGACGGCGCGATCATCGCGGCGCACGCCGTCGTTTCCAAAGACGTTCCGCCCTACACCGTGGCGGCCGGCAATCCCGCGCGCGTCGTAAAACAGCGTTTCGACGGCGAGCTGACCGCTCTGCTCCTTGAACTTCGCTGGTGGGATCTCCCCCGCGAAGAGATCACGAAGATCCTGCCCGTGCTGTGCGATCAGGATCTGGAAAAGGTAAAAATAATTTTGCGCGATACGCTCATTCCCCGTTACAAAGGAGGTAAAACCGTATGAAACGCCTTACCCTTCCCCTCTCCGACGAAGAGACGCGCGCGCTCCGCGCGGGCGAGGGCGTGCTGCTCTCGGGCGTCATATATACCGCGCGCGACTGCGCGCACAAACGGCTCTTTGCCCTTCTCGACGAAGGCAAGCCGCTGCCGATCGACCTGAACGAGACATACATCTATTACGCGGGCCCCTGTCCCGCGCCCGAAGGAAAGGCGTGCGGGAGCTGCGGTCCGACGACCTCTGCCCGCATGAACGCCTTTGCGCCACGCCTGCTCGATTTAGGGCTCAGAGGCATGATCGGCAAGGGCGAGATGAGCGAGGAGACGCGCGCCGCGCTGAAACGCAACGGCAAGGTGTATTTTGCAGCCGTAGGCGGCGCAGGCGCCGCATACGGGAACGCCATCAAAAAGACGGAGCTCGTCGCGTTCCCCGATCTTCTGAGCGAGGCGATATACCGCATGGAGGTCGTAGACTTCCCCCTCGTCGTCGCCATCGACAGCCTCGGCAACAGCGTATACGACAGATAAATGTTCCCTCACATTAAAAGAGGCGCCGTAACGGCGCCTCTTTTATAAATTGCCGCGGATCGCCTCCGCGGGCACGGAGCAACGGGTTTCCGCACCCGCCTGCTCCCGTCTATTCCGCCTCTTCCTTCGACCAGATGACCGGAGTCGTCTTATCCGCCGCATAGTGCCAGAAGTTTCCTTCTTCCGCAGGCTGCGTATCCGAATAGCAATAAACGGCGGCTTTCCCCGTGGCATACCCGTAGCGCTCTACCTCCTTCCACTGCTCCTGCGTGCCGGCGTAATAAATATTTAATTGAGGGCAGTCGTAAAACGCATATCCTTTGATCGTTTCCACGCCGACGGGGATGATGACGGAAACGAGGTTGGCGCAGGCGTTGAATGAATTGCCTCCTATGTAGGTAACGCCTTCGGGAATCACGACCGAACGCAGGCTTTCGAGCCCGTAGAACACCGAATCGTTTATCGACGTTACGCCCGCGGGGATCGCAAGATCTTCCACAAGGACTCCGTCAAGATATAATTTGTGCGCATAGCGGATCGGGTTGTTCCCTTCGCTCGATCCGTCGATCTCAAGCGCACACCATGCGGCAATATCCGAAATATATACGCCTTCCAAGCTCTCGCACAGATTGAATACCTGCTTTCCGAGGCGGGAAAGCGATGCGGGGAATTGTATTTTTTCAAGCGCCTTGCATCCCCAGAAGGCGTAATCGCCGATGGAGGCGAGTCCTTCGGGAAGATTTACGGAGCTCAGCGCATAGCAGCTTTGGAATACTTCTTTGCCGATGGTCTTCAGCCCCGCGGGCAGCGTTACGGTCTCAAGCGCGGTGCAGCCGCTGAACACGCCGTCGGCAAGTTCGGTCAGCGCGCAGTCTTCCCCGAATGCAACGCTCACGAGCGCGGTACATTTATAAAAAGCAGATTCTCCGAGTTCGCGCACCGCAGGCAGGGCGAGCGCGGCAACGTTCGTATAGTACATGGCTGCGTAGCCGATCGTTTCAACGTTCGAAAGATCGATCTGCGTGATCGGGGCGTATCCCAAAGCGTAATCGCCCAGCGCCGTCACGCTTGAAGGCAGCGTAACATGCTCCATCGCCGTACATTTATAGAATGTGCAGTACGGCAGCTCGGTAAGGGTGCAGTCGCTCCCGAACGTCGCGCGCGTCAGCGCTTCGCAGCCCTGAAATACGCCCTTGCCCAACTGCGCTATGGCAGGCAGAGCGATCTCCGTCAGTCCGCTTTTATAAAACGCATAGTCGCCGATCAGCTCGACGGAATGAGGGATGGCAACGCCCGTGAGCGAGGCGCACGAATAGAACGCCCGCGCGCGGATACTTTCCAACCCCGCAGGGATATTGACATACGTTATCTGCCCGTTATCTTCAAACGCCGATTCCCCTATTTCAAGCACGGGCTTGCCGCTATATTCCGAAGGGATATAGATCGCCGTATCCGTAACGCTGCCGAGCCCCGTTACGATGTAATATGCGCCGTCTTCGGAGAGCGTGTATTCGAGCCCGTCCGTTACAAACTCCGCCGCGCCGCACACGTTGCAGACGTTATTTTCAAAAACGTGCGCCTCTTTTTCCTGCGCGTCGCACTGACTGCATTTCCGCACATGCGCTTCCCCTTCGGGCAGCCAACTCCCCCACACGTGTCCCTTTGCGGATATGATCACTTCGCCGATCTCCGTCTTGCCGTCGCCGTCCGAAAAGTTCTTGCCGCACCCAGAACAATGCCAATACTCCACATTGCCGTCCTCGGTGCAAGTTGCCGCTTTGGCTGCATTGTACACAAGGGTGTGCGTGTGCGCGGGCTGTCGCTCATAGCCGCATACCGTGCAGGTATCGCCGCCGAAGGTATGCGCGGCACGGTCCTTCACCTCGTCCTTGTGCTCGCACGTGGCTGCATGCCAATGATATTCTTCGTCGTAAGACCATGCGGAAGAATAGCTGTGCTCGTGCTGCGGTTCGCCGTTGCAGCCGGCGATCCCCGCCGCGCATGCAATGACTGCCAACGCCGTGAAAAGCGTGAGCAAAATTTTGCGTTTCATCATCTGCCCTCCAAAAAAAATTTTGCAGAGCAAAAGAAAAAAGCGTGCCTCCAACCGAAGACACGCCCTGCATTGTATCTCCGATTGTTGCTACACAAACTTTCACATAACGGAAAATAGAGATACGATATGCCGATTCGTATCCGTTATGTGAATATTCGGTTTGTGTAGCGTTCTCAGTATAGCACACGCGGACGGAATTTGCAAGAGGCGCGTAAATTTTTTTGGGAGCAATTTATCGATCTGCCATAAAGCGATCAAAAAACAAGCCCGCCGCGCAGGAGCCTGCGCGGCGGGCGTCTTTCTCTATTTTTTCGGGTACTGCGTTTTTATTTTCCGAACATGATCCGCTCGCTCGAGAGCATCCTCCCGATGAGGAACACCAAAACCGCCGCATAGACGAGATTCAGCGCAAAGGCAACTACGCATTGCCATACCACCATGTGCCCCAAGAGCACGCCCTGCATCGCATAGACGGCGTTGAGGACGGGCACCGCGACCACCCAGCCGCCGATCCCATCGACAAAGGCGGTGACGATGGAGAGCACCATCATGAGGATCATGACGACGCTCGTATACCCCGACGCCTCCTTGACGGAACGGGAGAGCGTGGAGACCGCCGCGATCGCCGCCACGATGAGCGGCACAAAGGATACGATGAGCAAAAACACCATGAGATATCCCGTAAACCCGATGCCGGAGACGGCGATATCGATGGAAACGCCCATGAGCGCGGGCATGCTCAGCGCCACGCCCAGAAAGCTCGACGCCGCGCCGATGAGCGAAACGCACGCGAGCGGGAGCACCTTGCCGAGGGCGATATCCCAACGGCGGGCGCTCGTGACGAGGATGGTCGCAAGCGTGCCGCGCTCCTTCTCCCCCGCCACCGATTCGAGCGTGACGGACATACACGAGGAGAACACGAACACGACGATGAGAAAGGGCAGGATCCCCGCCATCGTCTGCGCGGCAAAGTTCTCCGTCTGCGCGAAGTCGGTCATCGTGAGCGTGAACGAGCGCGCGTAGGCGTCGAGCACCGTTCCGGCGAGCGAGGCGAACGCCGAGCTCTCGCCGCTTTCCGAATTGTAGACGAGTTCCGCCTTCGCCCCGTTGCCGAGGTTTTCGTTGAACCCCTCGCTGAACACGATGAGCGCGGTCGCTTCGCCCGCTTCCACCTCCGCGCGGGCGGCGGCTTCATCCTCCGCCGCGGCAAATTTCACCGTCCAACCCTCGTTAAGCGAGACCGCCTGTTCGATGGTCTGTACAGCGGCGGACTCCCCCGAAACATACACGTTGAACGCATACGCCGCGGGTTCGGACGACATGGCGGAGCCCATCACGGAATAGATGATGTAGATGAGGATCCCCGGGAGCAGCATGGAGAGGATGAGGCGCGGATCGCGGAAAAACCGCGTGAACTCCTTTTTCATGAGCGCGAGCAGCTTCATACCGTCTCCCCCTTTACCTCGCGGTAGATCTCGAAGAATCTGTCCTCAAGCGGCATGCCGCCGCACACGCCGTCAAGCGTGCCGTCCGCGATCATGCGCCCGTCGATGATGATCCCCACGCGGTCGCACAGTTTTTCGACGAGCGAAAAGATGTGCGTGGAAAGCAGGATGGACTTCCCCATGCGCTTGAGCTCGAGCAAAAAGTCGGTGACGACCTTCGCCGTGAGCACGTCGAGTCCGTTGGTGGGCTCGTCGAAGATGACAACGGCGGGATCGTGCACGATGGCGATGACGAGCGACACCTTTTGCAGCATGCCCGTGGAGAGATCCTTGACCTTCACTTCGGCAAAGCGGTCGATGCCGAAGCGTTCGAAGAGCTCCTTCTTGCGCTTTGCGAGCGCACCTTTCTCCACCCCGTGCAGCGCGCCGAAAAAGTCGAAAAGATAGGACGGCGTAAAAAAGCCCTCGAGCTTCAATTCGCTCGTCATGAATCCGATGGAATCGCGCACCGCCTGCGCCTCGCGGCGGACGGAGTGCCCGCACACGAACGCGTCGCCCCCGTCCGGCTTGATGAGCGTGGAGAGGATGCGCAAAGTCGTCGTTTTTCCCGCGCCGTTCGGACCGAGCAGCCCGTAAATTTCGCCGCGGTAGGCGGAAAACGAGAGCCCCGCAACGGCGATCTTGTGCGTTTCGCCCGTCTTGTCAAGCCGTTGCTGCTTGCGCGAGAGCGTAAAAGTCTTCCGCAGATTCTCCGCCCGAACGACTTCTTCGCCGAAGTCCGAAAAGGGCGATGTGATCTCTTGCATAGTTTCTCCTTTGCCGTTAATTTTTCCGCTTGCGCCTGAGCGCAGCCACAAGGATGTTCAGTCCCAAGAAGAGGACCGCCGTTACGGCGAGCACGCCGAACATGACGGGAACGCCGAGCTGTAAACCAAAAAAGTCGAACGTGAGCGAAAATTCCGATGCGAGCGACTCCGCAAACGGCGCAGAGAGATTGTTCGCGATCTCGTCAAGCGCGCCGCCCATCATAAAATTGCGCATGAGCCCCGCCGTATAACTCCCGGGGATGAAGAGCGTGAACGTCTGCACGCCCTCGGGGAAATAGGTGATCGGCATATATGCGCCGATCAGAAAGCCGATGACCGTACCAAAGATGACGTTGAGCGCCGTGAACGCCCCCTGCGAGCGGAAGAATCCGACAATAAAGACGAGCAACGTTGCCGAGGAGAACACGGAGAGAATGAGCGCGCCGATGCAGCCGAATACATCGGAGGCGCTCAGGAACCAACTCCCCGATAGCGCCAGCCACAAAAAGCAGACAATGAGGACGACGGCACCGATGAGGAGCCCCGCCGTGATGACGGAGAGGAAATAGGAACAGGGCGTCGCCCACTTTGCGACGGGCGAGATCGCAAGATCTGCGGAGATGCCGCGCGCCTTATCTTGAATCATGATCCCGCAGGCGCACAGCGGAACGGTAATACATGCACACGACATGCAGCCCGCCAACATCCAACTATCGCAAAAGGCGCGCACTTCGTCTTCCCCGCCCGCGATCCCCATGCCTTCCAACGCTGCAAGCAGGCCATCCGCCTGCAGCCGTCCCAAAAAGAGCGCGTAGAGCGCGAGCACAATGAGCGGCGCGAGCAGAGAGAAAAACACGTTCGCCTTATCTTTGAGGAAAATCTTCAGATTCCGCCGCGTGAGTTGCAAAAGCGCATAGAGATCGTTCTTCATTGCTCCCCTCCCGTATGCAGCTGTTTGCCCGTCACCGCCAGAAAGACGTCGTCCATATCCCCCTTGACGAACTCAAAATCGGCGCAGAGATCCGGATTGTGCGCCAAAAACGTGCGCGCCTCCGCCGCAGACACAACCGCCCGCCATCCGCCGCCAAAGCGCTCGAATACAATGTGCGCGCTGTCTGCCGCCGCCTGCAGCCCTTCCGCCGCGCCATAAAGACAGAGATAGTTGCGTGAATAGCGCGATTTGAGCGCGGCGGGCGTATCATCCGCAACGATCTTGCCCGCGTCGATGATGACCACGCGGTCAGAGACGTTCGCCTCCTCCATATAATGTGTGGTGAGAAAGACCGTCATGCCCGTCTCCGCGCGCAGGCGCGCGATCGTCTCCCAAAACGATTTGCGCGTCTGCGGATCGAGCCCCGTTGTAGGCTCATCGAGGAAGAGCAGCTGCGGGCGATTGACGAGCCCGCGCGCGATATCCGCCCGCCGCCGCTGCCCGCCCGAGAGCCGCGCAAAGGGGCGGTCGAGGATCTCCCCCAGATCGAGCAGGGATTCCAGCTCCGCGAGGCGCTCCTTCCATGCCCTGCCGCGGATCCCGTAGCATGCCGCGCGGACGGTGAGATTATCGCGCACGGTGAGCAGGTCGTCTAAAAGGCTCCCCTGAAAGACGACGCCGAGCAGCGGCTTGATCTCGCGCGGGTGTTCTTCGAGGTCATACCCCGCGATGCGTACCGTGCCGCCGTCCTTTCGCAGCAGCGAACACAGGATGTTCACCGTTGTGCTCTTGCCCGCGCCGTTCACCCCGAGAAAGGAGAAGAGCTGACCGCATGCAACGTTGAAGGAGATATCCTGTACGGCGTGCACATTGCCGTACGATTTTTGCAGATGCTCCACTTGAATGATGTCTGATGCTTGCATAAGTCCTCCATGTGTCGTCCCGTGCACGAGCCTGCCCGCAAGCACACCTTCATCGCCATTATACTACCCCCCCCCCTGCAAATTGTCAAGCGTTTGAAGCGATATTCTCCGTTGCGGGGCATAAAAAAAGCCCGCGACTGCGGGTATCGCCCTGTTACAGGCGGGTCGCAAGCGCGAGCATCTGCGCGTAATCTGCGGCGAAATATCCTTCATAGCCCGCGGGCATGCCTGCGGGGCGGAAGAGCACAAAGTCCACGCCGAGGCGTTTTGCGCATACCATGTCCGAAGTGAGACTGTCGCCGAAATACAATGTGCGGGAAGGTTCGAACTTTGGGATATGCTCCCGCACATGGCGGACATACCCCTCGGAAGGCTTCTGCGCGCCGACCTCTTCCGAAATAAAGATATCGGCGAAATAGGGCGCGATCCCCGTCTCCTTCATGTGGCTGCGCTGCACCTTGCTCGCGCCGTTGGTGACGGCGTACAGCCGCCCGCGGCGGGAGAGCGCGTCCAAAAATTCCTTCGCGCCGTCAAACAGATACGCGTGGTCGCGCATGGCGTCGAGAAAGCAGACGGCGAGCGCCGCCGCGTTCGTGTGCAGCCCGAACTCCTCCTTCAGCCGTTCAAAGCGCACCACGACGAGCCGTTCGCGCGTGACCTCGCCCCGCTCGAGCGCCTTCCAAAGCGCGTCGTTGATCGCGTGAAAACGGGCGACGATCGCCTCGTCCGCGCGTTCGCCGAAGGCGGCGAGCACCGCGGCGAGCTGCTCGCGTTCGAGCCTGCAAAAATCGAGGAGGGTATCGTCGATATCAAGCAAAAACGTATCCTTCATGCGTCCTCCGAAATGACGGCGAGTTCGCGCAGCGCCCGCGTATAGGCGATGTATTTCTCGTTCTCCGTCATGTCTCTGTCGTACACAGCGACGGCGGAAAATTCCAATCCCTTGCTCTCGAACACACTCATCACGTTGACCTTGCTCTTGCTCAGCTTGCCGTCCTCTTTGAGGAGCGCAAAGCAGCGCTTATCGAAGAGCGGCAGGTATTTCTCTTTGGCGATGATCGCCTTGAGCCCCTGTTTGCCGCGGAAAAAGCCCGCCGCCTGACGGGGCGTGATGCGGGCGACCTCTTCGCCCTTGAGCCCGATGGGGCGCATATCGGCGTCGAGCACGTTCGAGACGAACGCCACGATCTCGTTGGTGTTGCGGTAGTTCTGATTGAGCGTGTACACCGTAGGCGAAACGGCGGACCAATCGCCCACGCCCCGCCACGGCGTGATGTTCTGTTTGAGGTCGCCGAACACGTTGAACGCGGCGTCCGAGTGGATGCGCTTCAGGAGCGCGTACTCGCCCTGCGAGATATCCTGTCCCTCGTCCACGAACACGAGCCCGTAGCGGGGTGCAAGCGCCCTGCCCGCCGCCGTGAGCACGAACGCCACGGCGTAGCCGTCGGAGGGATACACCCCCTTCATGCCGTACTTCGCCTTGTACTTTTTCACCGTCTCGCGGTACAGCCACCGCGCGATATCGGAGGCGTCTTTGCATTTGCCGAGTTCCTGACAGTATTTTGTCAGCCGCACGACGGAGAAAAACTCCTTGAAGAGCGCGTCTCCCCCACCCATGTCCGCGATGAGGGCGCCGATACGCTCCGCCTCGCCCCTCAGCTCCTCGCGGCGGGCGATGCGGTCGGCATAGGTATACACCTCCTCCGCGCCCTTTTTCAGGCGGTAGCGGCGGAGATCGGCGATCTCGCGCTCGATGACGGAAACGAGGGAAGCGAGGTCCTCCCGCGCCGCGGAAAAGATCTTTTCCCCGTTCGCCGCAATGTAGTGCGCGCAGCGGTAGAACTCGACGAACTGACGGAAAAAGTAATCGGGCGTGCGCTCCTGTTCGCGCAGGACGAAGGTGAGGAAATCCTCCACCTGCACATATGCGCTCATGAGCGCGCGGAAGGGCTTTGTGAAGTAAAAGCCGCCCTCCTTGTTCTCCTTCATCTCGCCGAGCACGGCGCGCCGCACGCGCACGGAGGCGTTCTTGATGCGAACGTATTTTTCCTGCAGGGCGGCGCAGCGGGCAAGGATGCTTTCGGCGACTTCGCGGCACTCATCGCCCGCGAACAGCCCATAAATGCCCGCGTACATCTTGCGCACCTGCTTTTCCGCGTCGGTACAAAAGCGCTGCGAATAGACGTATTTCAGATACCCCTCCGCCTCCCGCTCCGCGGAAAGATGCGCCTTGAGATCGACGCCCTCGTTTAAAAGCGCGCGGAAAAAATAATCGCGCAGGGTCGTCGTTTTCACCTTCTGCAATTCGAGCACCTGCGAGAGCTCGTCGATAAAGGCGTTAAAGCTGACGGAGGGCGTGATGACGAGCACGTCGCGCGGGCGGAGCGCCTCGTTGTTGTACATGAGATAGCTGAGCCTGTGCAGAAGGATCATCGTCTTGCCGCTGCCCGCGCAGCCCTGCAAAACAAAGCTCTCGCGCTCGGGCTTGGTGATGATGTCGAACTGCTGTTCCTGAATGGTGCGGATGATGTCGCGGATCTGCACGTCGTCCTTGCGGCTTTGGATGATGCTGCGCAGGTAGGGATCGAACAGGATCTCCTCGTCCCTGCCGCCGATCTCCTCGGGCGTTAAAACGTCGCGCACGGAGAGGTATTCGTTGCGGAAATCGAGCACCTTCCCGTTTTTGACGGAGAGCGCGCGGCGGAGCACCGTGCGGTACTCGTATTCGTTGATGGTGAAACTGACGCGGCTCTTCTGATAATAGCGCACCGCGAGCGGCGCGCGCCAATCGACGATCTCGAGATTCACATCCCCCTTCTTGCCGATGTAGTAGCTGTTGTAGCCCTCCTTGTCGTCCACCACGTCCATGCGGGCGAAATAGGGCTCGGAAAAGAAGGGTTTGTAGCTGTTGAGCTTTTTTGTTTCGGCGGCGATGAAGGCGTTTTTTTCCTGCAGGGCGCGGTAGTCCTCCGCGCCGTACTTCTCGCGGGAGCGTATTTCGGCGATCTCCTCGCGCGCCGCGCGGATACGGTCACGGATGCGCGAGATGTAGAACGCTTTGAGCATCTGCAATACGGCGGCGAGGTGCTCCTTCTCGTACGCCATCTGTTTTTCGCCGTCAAGGAGCGCGAGATACCACGCTTTGTCGGCGTTGATTTTGGGGCTGAGCAGATCGCGCGCCCTCTTTTTTTCTTCCATGCGCTCCTCCTTTGGCGATTTTTTACGAACAATTATCTCCTATCATACCATATTTACGGGCGTATGTGTAGACTTTTGAGAAAATTTTTTGCAGAAAAATAAAAAAAGCGGGATTTTTCCGCTTTTGATGGAACAGATCCGCCCCTGTTCGCCCGTCCCGCTCAAGTGTATAAATTGGTGAGCTCCTTTTGAAGCGCACGAAAAGCGGGGATATTCAGAGAGTAGATGAGCGTCTGAGCGCGGCGCTCACATTTGAGAAGCCCGCACCCTTTGAGCACAGAAAGATGGTGGGATACGGTGGCGGGCGAAAGGGAAAACTGATCGGAGATCTCCCCCGCCGTGTGCGGACGGCTCCTTAAAAGCGTCACGATCTCGCGCCGCGTATCGTCGGACAAAGCGCCCCATGCGTTGTTGTTCATAGCTTTTTCCCGTGTATTTTGAAAATTTTCTAAATATAGGATAGCATGGCGCGCGAATGAAGTCAAGCGTTATTTCGGATTTTTTCTAAATATATTTTCCGCCGTTTTTCGCCAAAAAAAAGCGAGCGAGCGCCCGCTTTTTTCAATCATCGTCATCGTCGTCGTCATCTTCGCCGTCGTCATCGTCTTCGTTGTCGTCGTCTTCGTTGTCGTCGTTGTCGTCGTCCGGTTCATAGAGTTCTTCCACCGCCTCTAAAAACTCGTCGAAGAGTTCGTCGAAGATGTACCCGTCGCCATAGCGCGCGATGTTCTCTTTGAGTTCGCGGAAGTTTTCGAGCAGCTCTTCGGGCGATTCGTCTCCGTCCTCGTAGATACAGTCCTCACCGAGATAGAGATACTTTGCGTTGAATTCCTCCACGGAGAGCGCCGCAAGATCGGAGGCGTACGCATCTTCGTCCAAAAGCGCGTGCACGCGCCCCGCAAAGCCCTCCCTGAGCTGACCGAGTTCGCGCTCGAGATAGTCCTCGAAATCCCCCATCGCCTGTTCGTCGTATGCGGCGATGAGCGCCTCGAGCTCCGTCTGCTCCATTTCGTGCACCGAATAGCGCTCGCCGCCCGCAAGGCGGTCGCGCACGCGCCGTTCGAGTTCCGCGCCGTCCGCGCCCTCGCCGCGCACCCCCACGCCCTGCGCCGTGATGAGGTGTTTGTTTTCGGAGAGGTTCACGAACTTTTCGCCCGCGTCCTCGGGCGACAGCCCGATAAAGTCCTCGCCGGCAACGAGGAGCGCCGCGTCGCGGTTGAGCGCCTTCACGCCCGTGACGCGATCTTCCTCGACGATAAATTCCACCGCGGGATTGACGCTGATATACACCGTACCCGAGAGCCCCGCCGCCCCGCCGCGCAGAACAAAGGGCAGCAGCACGGCAAGGACGAGGATCACCGCCGCAAGCACGCATGCGAGCACGATCTTGGGGCGGTTCGGGTGCGCCGCGGCGAGCACTTCGCCCTGCGCTTCCCCCGCGGCTTGCGCGGAGCGGATGCGGTCGTATACGTCGGGCGTATGCCGCTCGGCTTCGGAACGCAGTTCCCGTTCCAACTCGTTGCGATCCACCCTTCCACCTCCTTGCGCGCTCTCCTGTTCGCGGAGCGCGCGCTGCATCTTTTCGATTGCGCGCCCGTAATGCCATGTGACCGTAGGCAGCGGGAGCAAGAGGAGCTCGGCGATCTCCCGCCGCTTGTAGCCCTCCGCCGCCGAGAGCATGAGCACGGCGAACTCCTTTTCCTTGAGGACGCGGCGCGCAAGATCGATGAGGAAGCCGTATTCGTCGGCTGTCGTCGTACCGAAGAGCGCATGATCCTCCCGCTCGTCCACAGAGACTTCCCGCCTGCGCCTGCGCCAAAGTGCGATCGCCTCGTTCTTGGCGATGCGCACGATCCACGCGCGGGCATTGCTCCCCGCGCGGTACCGCGCGGCGTTGGCAAGCACTTTGAGGTAGGTCGTCTGCATCACGTCCTCGGCGAGCATGCGCTCGCGGACGACGGACAGCGCGACGTAGTAGACCGTTTTGCGCGTCTGACGGTACACTTCTTCAAGCGCGTCCCGATCGCCCGCGGCAATGCGGCGCAGCGCTTCGTCGATGGTCAAGGCGATCCCCCCTTTGCAAGTTTTTTACGGCAATATTATATCAGACAAAGCCGCCGCCGTCAAGATACCTCTTTTAGCAGTATATCTCGGTCCTGCACGGGGATTCAGTCGTCAAGGTCGTCGGGATCGATGTGCGAACCGTCGTCAAAGCGGTAAGAGAACCCGCCGTCCGCCGTCTGCGTGACGATGAACCTGCCGCGCTCGCCGCTACCGAGGCGGTAGTTTACGCCGATGGAGACCGCGCCGTTCTGCCGCTCCGCGCGTTCGACCTCGTAATAACTGCGCGCGCCGTCTTTGAGGATGGAGAGCGTGTACTCCGTTTCGGCGGCGCCGTTTTCGTCCTCCGTTTCAAAATCGACGCTCGTGCGCTCGACGAGCCGCCCCTCACGGTAAACGCTGTACACATACTCCCTTTCCGATTCGTTCTCGCCGTTCTCCTCCTCCGACTCCGACTCTAGATCCATCTGTACATAGTTCAAGGGATCTTCGGGATGGGTCGCGCGGATCCAAAATTCTTCGCTCCGCTCCGTCTCGTCGTGTTCGGTCTCCGTCTCTACGCTGCGGTAGCCCGTCATATCGTACGCCGCGCCGTTCATCACCATCACACCCGTCAGACGATACGCCTCAGCCGTCTCGCTGTCGTCATCGTCGTCATCTTGGCGGACGGCGACCTGCTCTTCCGAATAATACATGGTGTACGATACGGCAGTGCCGTCGAGCTGCTCGCCCGCGACGGTGAGCTTATAATCGAAGGCGTACTGCGCGTCGGCATTTTTTTCGACCGTCGTGCGGAAGGCGTCCTCGTTGAGGAAGGTATCGAGCGCCTGAAAATATTCATTGAACTGCGCGATCTCCTCCTGCGAAGGCGCCGCCTGCGCGCCATCCTGTCCGCTCTCCGTCGGCGGTGCGCTCTCCGTACGCTCTGCGGAACGCTTTGCCGAAAGCGATACGTTTGCCGCGCCGCCCATACTGTTGGCAAGGAGCTGCGCCGTGGTTACCGCGCCGATGCCGTAAGCGTTGCGCGCGCCCGCCTCCACCGAAGTACCTTCTCCGCCCATGCCGCCGCCCGTGAGCCCGCCGGAGCTTCCGGAGCCGCCGCATGCCGTAAATGCGATGAGCGTACTGCCTGCCAAAGCCGCCGTCGCCATAAGCGCCAAAAATTTCTTTTTCATAGTGATATCCTCCTGAGCGATAGTTTTTGCAAGTTCTCTCATTCCCTTGCACTTATAAAACGCTTTTCCCGCCCGTTTTGTTGGAGAAAATAAAAAATTTTCTTGGAAATTTTTTTGCGCATATGCACATATGCGTCTGTTGATGTATCCGACCTGTTCAGCCCCGACTTGGCGCTTCTTCCTTTTCCCATTCGGAAAAAGTTTCCACTATATCTTCTTTATTTTAACATATCAAGCAAAACGTTACAGAAGAGAAGATAATTTTTTGTATAAAAAGGTCTGTTTTATGTTTAATTTGTCGAATTTTTCTGAAAGGCTTGCAGAGCTCATGCAGGAGAACGATCTCAATCAGACGGCGCTTGCGCAGGCGCTCCGCACCTCCCGCCCGAAACCCGGATTTTACCTGCGCGCGGAGCATGCGCCGAAGTACGAAAATTTTATCGCGCTGCTCGCGCTTTTTCACTGTTCCGCCGATTATCTGCTCGGGCTCACGGAACAGTCGCCCGAACTCGCGTATAAACCCGTTCGTCCCTTCGGCGATCAGCTGCGCGCATTGCTCCAAGCACGGAAAATCACGATATATGCTTTCCAAAAATCGACAAAATTTTCATGGAGCGTCATCTACAAATGGCTGAACGGCACCGCGAGCCCCTCGCTGTATAACCTCGTAAAGATCGCCGAAACGCTCGATATCTCCGTAGACGAACTGCTCGGAAGGATATAAAGAACCGCCGGTAAACATCACTGTATAACAAAAAACCCGCAGGAAAACTGCGGGTTTTTTACGTTATGCTGTGTTATGCGTTCTTGAGCTCGTCGGCGGGAACCATGTCGCGATAGCCACCCGTGGACTGCACGGAGACGTTCTTGTAATCCTTCATGCCCGTACCTGCGGGAATGAGCTTACCGATGATGACGTTCTCCTTCAACCCGATGAGCGGATCGCGCTTGGTGCAGATCGCCGCCTCGGTGAGCACGCGCGAGGTCTCTTGGAAGGATGCTGCGGAGAGGAAGCTGTCGGTCGCGAGCGCCGCCTTGGTGATGCCGAGGAGCACGCGCTTTGCCGTTGCGGGAACGCCGCCCGCCATGATCGTCTTCTCGTTCTGCTCCTCGAAGTTGAACATATCGGTGAACTGACCGGGGAGCATCTCCGTCGTGCCCGCGTTCTCGATGCGGACCTTTCTCAGCATCTGACGGACGATGATCTCGACGTGCTTATCGTTGATATCGACGCCCTGCGAGCGATAGACGGACTGAACTTCGTTGAGGATATAGTCCTGAACGCCCTTGACGCCCTCGACGCGGATAATATCCTGCGGGTTGACGGAACCTGCGTTGAGCTGCGTGCCGGGAACGACGACGTCGCCCTCCTTGACGAGGAGCTCCGCATTGAAGGGAAGTTCGTAATCCTTAAGGCGCTCGCCCGTCTCCTCGGAAGTGACGATGATGTGCTTGAGGTTGTCGCTGTCGTCAAGGTGCACTCTGCCATTGAACTCGCAGATGGTCGCAACGCCCTTGGGTTTGCGCGCCTCGAAGAGCTCCTCGACGCGGGGAAGACCCTGCGTGATGTCGCCCGTCGCGGCGATACCGCCCGTGTGGAAGGTACGCATCGTGAGCTGCGTGCCGGGCTCGCCGATGGACTGCGCCGCAATGACGCCGACCGCCTCGCCCACCTTGATGGGAAGCGTGGTCGCCATATCCTTGCCGTAGCACTTCGCGCACACGCCGTAGCGGGTGTTGCAGTTGAAGATGGAACGGATGGGAACGCCGCCCTCCTGATACTTCTGCATGGAGGCGATCTTCTTTGCCATCGTCTCGGAGATCATCTCGTTGCAGGGCACGAGCACTTCGCCCGTCTCCGCGTCGACGATGTCCTCCGCGGCAAACCTGCCCGTAAGGCGATCTTCGAGCGATTCGATGACGTCGCCGCTGCCGTTGGTGATGGCTTTGACGTAGGTCGCGCGCGGGCGCTTGCCTGCGCAGCAGTCCTCTTCACGGACGATGACGTCCTGCGAGACGTCTACAAGGCGGCGGGTCAGATAGCCCGAGTCAGCCGTCTTGAGCGCCGTATCCGCAAGACCTTTACGGCCGCCGTGCGAGGAGATGAAGTATTCAAGAACGGTAAGGCCGTTACGGAAACAGGACTTGACGGGGACTTCGATCTTTTTGCCCTGCGGGTTGACCATGAGTCCGCGCATGCCCGAAAGCTGCTTGATTTGGTCGATGGAACCGCGGGCGCCCGAGTCAGCCATCATCCAAATAGGATTGAACTTATCCTTCGCGCCCTGATCTTTGAGGATGGTCGCGACCTTATCCGTCGCGTCGTCCCAAACCTTGATGACGGCGTTGTAGCGCTCCTCTTCGCGGAGAAGACCGCGCGCGTACTTTTTGGCGATGCCCGCGACCTGATGTTCCGCCTCTTCGACGATCGCCGCCTTTTCTTCGGGGATCTTCATATCGAAGACGGAAGTCGTGAGCGCCGCGATCGTGGAGTACTTGTAGCCGCGCTCCTTGATGGCGTCGAGCACGGCGGCAGCCTTGGGCGCGTAACCCGTTTTGAAGCAAGCCTCGACGATGCGCGCGAGGTGCTTTTTGCCGATCGCCTTGGCGCCGCCGATGAACTCCGTGGAGAGCTCGAGCTTGAGATAGTCCTCGGGATTCTCGCGCTTGACGAAGCCGAGATCCTGCGGCATATTGTCGTTATAGATGATCCTGCCGACCGTCGTTTTGAGCATACCCGTGACGGAGAGCAGCCCCGTCACCTCGTTCTTGGTGACGAATACATGCCCGCGCAGTCCGTTGTTGGGCACGATCTCGTCGCGCGAGAAGGTGCGCTCGTAGGGAAGCTCGAGCGAATCGAACTTGCCCGCGGGCAGCTCCACCGTGCGGCGGACGTAAATTTCATCCTGACAGTGCACGTCCTTGAGCTGATAGCTCATGAGCGCCTCGTCGAAGGAGGCGTAGACGGGCGGGATGTACTCCTCGCCGTCCTCGGAAGGACGCCCCTGCGCGTCGTACTTCTTGCCCTCCTCGCGGCGGAGGATGGTGAGGTAGTACGCGCCGATGATCATATCCTGCGTGGGGCTCATGACCGACTTGCCGTCGGCGAGCTTCAGGATGTTGTTCGCGGAGAGCATCAAAAAGCGTGCCTCAGCCTGCGCCTCGATGGAGAGCGGAAGGTGCACAGCCATCTGATCGCCGTCGAAGTCGGCGTTGAAGGGACCGCAGACGAGCGGGCTGATCTTGATCGCCCTGCCCTCGATGAGGATGGGCTCGAACGCCTGAATGGAGAGACGGTGCAGCGTGGGCGCGCGGTTCAGAAGAACGGGGTGCTCCTTGATGACCTCTTCCAAAACGTCCCATACGAAGTCTTTGCCCTTTTCCACCGTGCGCTTCGCGCTCTTGATGTTGTGGCACTTGTTCGTTTCGACGAGCCGCTTCATGACGAAGGGCTTGAAGAGCTCGATCGCCATTTCCTTGGGCAGACCGCACTGATAGATCTTGAGTTCGGGCCCGACGACGATGACCGAACGGCCGGAATAGTCGACGCGCTTGCCGAGCAGGTTCTGACGGAATCTGCCCTGCTTGCCGCGGAGCAGTCCCGAAAGCGATTTGAGCTCGCGGTTGGAGGGGCCGGAGAGCGGCTTGCCTCTTCTGCCGTTATCGATGAGCGCGTCCACAGCTTCCTGCAGCATGCGCTTTTCGTTCTTGACGATCATCTCGGGCGCGCCGAGCTCGATCATGCGCTTTAAGCGGTTGTTGCGGTTGATGACACGGCGATAAAGGTCGTTGAGGTCGGAGGAAGCGAATCTGCCGCCGTCGAGCTGTACCATGGGTCTGAGATCGGGCGGGATGACGGGCAGGACGGTGAGCACCATCCACTCGGGCTTGTTGCCGCTCTTGCGGAACGCCTCGATGATCTCGATGCGCTTGATCGCCTTGACGCGCTTGGGCCCCGTCGCGTTGCTCTCGATGACTTCCTTTGCGTCCTTGCTCTCTTTTTCGAGGTCGACCGCCATCAGAAGTTCGCGGATCGCCTCCGCACCCATGCCGACTTTCAGCCCCGTGACGTCGCTCTCGCCGAGCGCGTCCTCGATATCGCGGAGCTTCCTGTCGTTGATGACCTGCTTGTAGGAGATGCTCTCGCCCTCCATCTGCTCGATGAACGCGGCGATCTCCTCTTCCGTTCCGAACGTCTCGTCGTGCACGAGCTTCGCGCGACGCTTGGAGAGCACATAGCACTTTTCGCCCTCCGCCGTGCGCTCTTTGAGCGTATAGAACTCCGCGATCGCGCCGTCCTTCATCTTTTCGAGCATCGCCTGAAGATCGGTGGCGAGCTTGACGGAGGAGGTAGTATCCGCAACGCTGTTGAGGTCGCGCACGTCGGAAAGCAGTTTTTCGTCTGCGCACAGTTCGTCCTCGAGCGCCTTTGCAAACGCGGCTTTCGCCTCGTCCTTGGCGGCGTACGACCCTACTTCTTTGACCTCGGAAAGCCCGACGACCGCGGCGTTCATGCCGCCCGCGCGGGTGCGGAGGTCGCCGTCGTGGCGGAGCACGACGAGCTTATTTACAAAGCCTGCGTCGAGCACGGCGTATGCCGCGAAGTAGATGACCTGCTCGAGTGCCTTGGGACCCATATCGAGCAGAAGCCCGATCTTGCTCGGCACGCCGCGGAAATACCAAATATGCGAGACGGGCGCGGCGAGCTCGATGTGCCCCATGCGCTCGCGGCGCACTTTGGCGCGCGTGACTTCGACGCCGCACTTTTCGCAGACGATGCCCTTGTAGCGGATGCGCTTATATTTGCCGCAGTGGCACTCCCAATCCTTGGTGGGACCAAAGATCTTTTCGCAGAAAAGTCCGTCCCGCTCGGGTTTTTGCGTGCGGTAGTTGATGGTCTCGGGCTTTGTGACTTCGCCGTAAGACCATTCCCTGATCTTTTCGGGAGATGCAATGCTGATCTGAATGGAGTTAAAATCGTTTAATTCGTACATACTTACCTCCCGTTAGTCCTCGTCCTTGTCGTCGAAGAGGTCGCTCTTGGAGCCCTCGTCCCCGTCGTCCTCATCGTCGTCGCCGAAGAGGTTGCCGAAGGAGAAGTCCTCGTCCACGTCGGACATGTCGTCCTCCTCGCCGTCCTCCTCTTTGAACAGATCGTCGGAGACGAAATCCTCGTCGTCGCCGGCGTCGTCGAAGATGGAGCCGATGCCCTCGTCGTCCTCCTCGTCCTCGTCGGGAAGGGAGAAGTCGAGATCCTGCTCCACGTCGCGGCGGTCGTCGCGGCGGGGATCGCGGTCGTCCTCGTCGTCAAATTCGCGGATGACGAGCTCTTCGTTGTTTTCGGTGAGCACCTTCACGTCAAGCGCGAGCGACTGAAGCTCCTTGAGGAGCACCTTGAACGCCTCGGGGATACCGGGCTCGGAGATGTTGTTGCCCTTGACGATGCTCTCGTACGTCTTGACGCGGCCGACGATGTCGTCCGACTTGACGGTGAGGATCTCCTGCAGGATGTGTGCGGCGCCGTAAGCCTCGAGCGCCCAGACTTCCATTTCGCCGAAGCGCTGACCGCCGAACTGCGCCTTGCCGCCGAGGGGCTGCTGCGTGACCATGGAGTAAGGACCGATGGAACGCGCGTGGATCTTATCGTCGACGAGGTGGATGAGCTTGATCATGTACATGATACCGATCGTGACGCGGTTCTCGAAGGGTTCGCCCGTTCTGCCGTCGAACACTTGGAACTTGCCGTCCACCTTGCCTTCGGGGTTGAAGAGATTGTTTTCGCGGAAGAGCTGCTCGATGTCGCTCTCCGTCGCGCCGTCGAATACGGGGGTCGCGATCTTCCACCCGAGCTGCCGGCACACATAGCCGAGGTGCACTTCGAGCACCTGACCGATGTTCATTCGGGAAGGCACGCCGAGCGGGTTGAGAAGGATCTGCAGAGGCGTACCGTCGGGAAGGAAGGGCATATCGCTCTGCGGCAGCACACGGGAGATGACGCCCTTGTTGCCGTGGCGGCCCGCCATCTTGTCGCCGGCCTGAATCTTGCGCTTCTGCGCGACGTATACGCGCACAAGCTTGTTGACGCCGGGCGAAAGCTCGTCTTTATTCTCGCGCGTGAAGATCTTCACGTCGACGACGATACCGCCCTCGCCGTGGGGAACGCGCAGCGACGTATCGCGCACTTCGCGCGATTTTTCGCCGAAGATGGCGCGAAGAAGGCGCTCTTCGGGCGTGAGCTCCGTCTCGCCCTTGGGCGTGACTTTGCCGACGAGGATATCGTTGGAGCCGACCTCCGCGCCGATGCGGACGATGCCGTTTTCATCGAGGTCTTTGAGCGCGTCGTCGCCCACGTTGGGGATATCGCGCGTGATCTCCTCTTCGCCGAGCTTGGTATCGCGCGCCTCCGTCTCGTGCTCTTCGATGTGGATGGAGGTGAAAACGTCGTCCTGAACGAGTTTTTCGGAGATGAGGATCGCGTCCTCGTAGTTATAGCCCTCCCACTCCATGAAGCCGACGAGGATGTTCTTGCCGAGCGCAAGCTCGCCGCCCCATGTAGAGGGACCGTCCGCGATGACCTCGCCCTTCTGCACTCTGTCGCCCGTGTTGATGATGGGGCGCTGATTGAGGCACGTTCCCTGATTGGAACGCTCGAACTTCTTCAAGGGGTATTCGGCGATAAAGCCGCTGTCCTCGCGGATCTTGATGAGATCGGACGCAACGCCGACCGCAACGCCCGCCTCTTTGGCGCGGACGGTGACGCCCGAGTCGCGCGCGATGGCTTCCTCGATGCCCGTTGCGACGATGGCGGGCTCCGTTTTGAGGAGCGGCACCGCCTGACGCTGCATGTTGGAGCCCATGAGGGCGCGGTTGGTATCGTCGTTTTCAAGGAAGGGAATGAGCGCGGTCGCGACCGAGACGAGCTGCTTGGGGCTGACGTCCATATAGTCGATGCTCTCGCGCGGCATCTCGGTGATGAGTTCCTTATAGCGGCAGCCGACGCGCTCGTTGACGAAGTGCCCCTCCTCATCGAGCGGTTCGTTCGCCTGCGCGACGACGTAGCGATCCTCTTCGTCCGCCGTCAGATAATCGACGTGATCGGTGACGACGCCCGTCTCCTTGTCCACCTTGCGGTATGGAGACATGATGAACCCGAACTCGTTGACCTTGGAGAAGGTCGCGAGCGAGGAGATAAGACCGATGTTCTGACCTTCGGGCGTCTCGATCGGGCACATACGACCGTAGTGCGAGTGGTGAACGTCGCGGACTTCGAACGTGGCGCGGTCGCGGTTGAGACCGCCGGGACCGAGCGCGGAGAGCTTGCGCTTGTGCGTGAGTTCCGCGATGGGATTGGTCTGATCCATGAACTGCGAGAGCTGCGAAGAGCCGAAGAACTCGCGGATGACCGCCGAGATCGGGCGCACGTTGATGAGGCTTGAAGGCGTGACCTCCATGGGATCCGCCGTTGCCATGCGCTCCTTGATGAGGCGCTCGAGTCTGCTCATGCCGATGCGGAGCTGATTTTGCAGCAGCTCGCCCACCGAACGCACGCGGCGGTTGCCGAGGTGGTCGATCTCGTCGATGGTGCCGATGCCGTAACGGAGGTCGAGGTTGGTGGAGACGGCGGCGACGATATCGTCCACCGTGATGCACTTGTGGTTGAGCTTCTCCACAAGGGGCTTGACGATCTTCTTTTCGTCGGGCGTGACGCCGAGCACGCGCTTTTCCTTTTCGAGGTCGATCTGCGCGCCCTGCGCGTCGTCGTTGCGCTCCAAGATCTCGTGGAAGAGTTTGCACGCCGTAACAAATTTGAGGCGGTTTTCCTTGCGCTTTTCGCGGTTCTTCTTCTCTTCCTGCTTTTCGTCCGCCTCGGGCGCCGTTTCGTGCGTGTAGTAGACGGCGTTGATCTCGTCGAGGAACTTCTCGGCGACCTCCTCCACGCTCATCTCCCTGCACGCCTCGGCGATCTTTTTGGAGAATACGAAGTTGGGATAGTAAACCGTCTTCAGCAGCCCGAACGCCTTGGGATCCTTATCGGAGAGCGCGGCAAAATCGACCGTGTTGTTGGACACGATCTTGTGACGGATCTCGCCGCCGTTATCGGGATCGGTGACGATGACGAACACTTCGCCGATGCCCGCGTTCTGAATGGCGCGCGCCTGTTCCTCGGTGACGACGGTATCCTTTGCGGCGAGCAGTTCGCCCGTCTCGGGATGGAAGATGTCGTCCGCGACGCGGCAGCCGGGCAGACGGTATGCGAGATTGAGCTTTTTGTTGAACTTATAGCGCCCCACCTTCACCACGTCGTAGCGGCGCGGATCGAAGAAGAGGTTGTTCAGGTGCTGACGCACCGATTCCTCGGTGGGAACTTCGCCGGGGCGCAGGCGGCGGTAAAGCGCGATGAGACCGTCCGACTCCGACTTGATGGGAGGCGTATCCTTCTCGTCGCGCTCGATGGTGGCGGCGATCATCTTGTCGCCGCCGAAGAGCTCTTCGAGGGCGCGGTTGGAGCCGTAGCCGAGCGCGCGCAGAAGCACCGTGGCGGTCAGCTTGCGCTTTCTGTCCACGCTCACCCACAGAACGCCCTGCGGATCCTGTTTGAATTCAAGCCATGCCCCGCGGTTGGGGATGACGGTCGTCTCGTAGATCTTCTTGCCCGTCTTATCCGTCTCCGCGACGTTGTTGACGCCGGGCGAACGGACAAGTTGGGAGACGATGACGCGCTCTGCACCGTTGATGATGAAGGAACCGTTATCCGTCATGAGCGGGAAATCGCCCATAAAGACGGTGGAATCGATGATCTCGTCCTTCACCTTGTTCACGAGGCGCACCTTCACGCGGAGGGGCAGCGCATACGTTGCGTCGCGGTTGCGGCACTCCTTCTCGTCATACTTGGGCGTGTCTCCGAACTCGTGGCCTAAAAAGTGCAGTTCGTAGTGATCGGAGAAGTCGGTAATGGGCGAATAATCCTCGAAAATCTCCGAAATGCCCTCGTTGATGAAGGAATCGTAGCTCTCCTTCTGAATCTCGACGAGGTTGGGGATGTCGATGACTTCGTTGATCTTGCCGAACTTCCGTCTCTCGGTCTTCCCGTACTTTTGAATGGGTAAGTTCATCCGTCAATCATACTCCTTACTTTGAATTTTTGCTTGACGATCTACCGAGTATATCTTTTCATCGATAAAAATCGAAATTTCCGGAATAAAATGTGAGTTTGCCCCTTTACAAGCGCAGAAAATTGCGTTATAATATGAGGAAATCGCGGAATGCACCGTCCGTCCCCCGCCCTTTTCGGGCAAAACGGCACAAAAGTGCATTCTACGCATAATGATACAGTATGTTATTATAGACCACGCGCGAAAAGATGTCAACCTTTTTTGCGGTGGAATTTTGGCAGATTTTGCAAATCCGAGGAAAAAATATGAGGATCGACAAATTTTTGAAGGTTTCGCGCATCTTAAAGCGGCGCACGGTGGCGCAGGAGGCGGCGCAGGCGGGGAAGATCTCCGTCAACGGCAGGGAAGTAAAACCCGCCTACCGCGTGAAGGTAGGCGACGTTGTGGAGCTCGCGTATGCCTCCGGCACCGTGAAATTCCGCGTGAAGGAACTCAAAGAGACGGTGAAAAAGGACGAGGCTGCAAGCCTCTACGAGGTGATCGTATGATGACTGCCATCATCTGCGCCGCGGGCAAGGGCACGCGCGCGGGATTTTCGGAAAACAAGGTGCTGCACGAGCTTGGCGGGCTCCCCGTGCTCTCGTGGTCGCTCTCCGCGTTCTCCGCGGCGGGCGCGGACGAGATCATCGTGGCGTGCAGCGCGGAGGACGAGGCGCGCGTACAGGCGCTGCTCGCCCCCTTCCCCGCCGCCCGCGCCATGCGCGGCGGCAATACGCGCGGCGAATCGGTATACAACGCGCTCCAATGCGCGCAGGGCGACATCGTGCTCGTGCACGACGCGGCGCGCCCCTTCGTCTCGCAGAAGATGATCCGCGACTGCGCCGAGAGCGTAAAGCGCTACGGCAGCGGCGTGTGCGCGGTGCCCGCTTCGGATACCGTCGCGCTCGCGGCGGACGGGAACATCTTTTCGGTGCCGGCACGGGAAACGGCGTTCCTCGTGCAGACGCCGCAGGGATTTTTGAAAGATAAGCTCCTCGCCGCCTACGAACGGGCGCGCGCCGACGGGCTCGCCTTCACCGACGAGAGCGGCGTGTACGCGCATTACGTTGCGCCGCCCCGCATCGTTGCGGGTGAACGCGGGAACAGAAAGCTCACCTATGCGGAGGACTTCCTGCCCGCCGAGCGCGTGGGATTCGGCGTAGATACGCACGCATTCGGCGAGGGCGACCATGTGACGCTCGGCGGCGTGCGCATCCCCTACGGGCGCGGGCTCGTCGCCCACAGCGACGGCGACGTGGTATGCCACGCGCTGATGGACGCGCTGCTCTCCGCCGCGGGGTTGGACGACATCGGGCATCACTTCCCCGATACGGACGAGCGCTTCCGCGGCGCCGACAGCATGGAACTTCTGCGGAAAGTCGTCGTCATGCTCTCCAAGGCGGGCTACGCCGCCAAAAACGCGAGCATCTCCGTGATCGCCGAACAGCCCCGCCTTTCCCCCTTCATCGCGCAGATGAAGGAAAATCTTGCGGGCGGTCTTGGCGTACATAAGAGCGCCGTCGGCATTGCGGCGGGCACCAACGAGCGCCTCGGCTATGTGGGCGAGGGCAAGGGCATCACCGTGTACGCGACCGTGCTTTTGATGCCCGTGAAGGCGTAGGAGGCACCCATGCCCAAGGCAACGACGCAATTTATATGTTCGGAGTGCGGGTACGCCTCGCCCAAGTGGCTCGGCAGGTGCCCCGACTGCGGTAAATTCAATACGCTCGTCGAGGAGGCGGTCGCCCCGCCCGCGCCCGCGGCGAAAAAGGCGCTCCCCTTTCACCTTGCAAAAGCCACGCCCCTCAAAGACGTGACCTATGAAAAATACGAGCGCGTATCGAGCGGGATCTCGGAACTCGACGTGGTGCTCGGCGGCGGCGTCGTGCGCGGCTCGCTCGTGCTCGTCGGCGGCGACCCCGGCGTGGGGAAATCCACCCTTTTAACGCAGGTCGCGGCGCACCTTGCAAAGGAACACCGCGTGCTGTATCTCTCCGCCGAGGAGAGCTGCTCGCAGGTCAAGCTCCGCTGCGAGCGGCTCGGCGTAAACGCGGGCGGGCTGATGCTCATGAACGAGACCAACCTCGAAAACGCCGAAGAGGAGATCTGCAGAGCGGAATACGTCATCGTCGACTCCATCCAAGCGGTATACACGGGCGCGCTCACTTCGGCGGCGGGGAGCGTGGGACAGGTGCGCGAGTGCGCCGCCAAGCTCATGCGCATCGCGAAATCGCAGGGCATCACCTTCTTTATCGTGGGGCATGTGACGAAGGAAGGCACGCTCGCGGGTCCCAAAGTGCTCGAACACATCATGGATACGGTGCTCTACTTCGAGGGCGAGCGGACGGAAAACTTCAAGATCCTGCGCGCCGTAAAAAACAGGTTCGGCTCCGTGCAGGAGGTGGGCGTGTTCGAGATGACGGGCGAAGGCATTTTCGGGCTCACAGACTATTCCTCCCTCTTTTTGTCCGATTCGCGCGGGGAGGCGGCGGGCGCCGTCGTGACCCCCTCCGAGACGGGCAACCGCTGCATGATGGTGGAAATTCAGACGCTGATGTGCAAGACGGCTTACGGCTTGCCGCGGCGGATGAGCCTCGGCGTGGACTTCAACCGCCTCGTGGTGCTCATCGCCGTGCTCGAAAAGCGGTGCGGGCTCTCCCTCGGCACGCAGGATATTTACCTCAACGCGATGGGCGGCATCCGGCTCAACGAACCGAGCGCCGACCTTGCGGTGTGCGCCGCGCTCGCAAGCGCCGAACGCATGACGCCCGTCGATAAATACGCCGCCGTGTTCGGCGAAGTCGGGCTCACGGGAGAGGTACGCGGCGTGAACTACGCGGAAAAGCGGGTGAACGAGTGCGTGAAAATGGGATTTCAGCGCGTGGTGCTGCCCGCCAAGAACATGAAGGCGTGCGAAAAGTTCAAAGATAAGATCGAACTCGTGCCCGTGCAGTACGTTTCGCAGATGATCAAAGCCCTCTTCCCGCCCAAAGGGAACAACTGAAAACGCAAACGCGCCCCGCCGAGATACGGCGGGGCGCACGATTTTATTTCAGGAAGATCATACAATGACTGCAAGCAAAATGAACACGGCGACCAAATAACATACGAGGATCGCGACAGCGCCCACCGCAAGCGCAACGAGCACTTTTGCCCACCACCTTTTCACTTTCCGCATAAACACAAACGAGACCGCGAAGGCGAGCCCGCAGATAAGTCCGCCGACCGCCCCGCCGACGATGGGGAAAATTTCGACGAGCGCCGCCACGTTGCCCCAAACCATATCGAACAGGAACGGCAGAAGCGCAAGCAGATATTCATACCACTTCGCCTTAGGCGTAAGCTGCAAGACCTCGTTCCCGATATTCAGTTTTACGCCGCGTATAAAATTGCCCGTGAGCCAAGCCGTTTCGTTCTCGCCGATTTTGAACGTGTTTTTTGCGATCTTTTCGCAGGGCTGATTGTTGCAGAACAGCTTTTTCCTGCCCGTCCAAAACCCTTCCTCATACACGATACTGCCATACTTTGCATTTGTGACTACAACGACCATTCTCCACTCCTCTGCGGAGCA
>DBGBVX010000050.1:0-3504 GCA_048370055.1 Candidatus Gallimonas sp.
AAAACGTTCGTACACCTGACGCAGAAAAAGTTTTTCAAATCAAAAGGAGTTTACTATGAAGAGAACGTATCAGCCCAAGAAGCGCCAGAGAAGCAAGGTGCACGGGTTCCGCCAGAGAATGAAGACGAAGGGCGGCAGAAACACCCTCAAGAGAAGGAGAAACAAGGGCAGAAAGCACATCTCCGCGTAAAACGGAAATGAAGTACCTTCGCATCAAAAAAAAGAAGGAATTTTCAAGGCTTCTCAAGAACGGAAAGCGGGCGCATGCCGAGCACCTCACCATCGTCTATCTTCCCGATAAAGAGCGGAAAATGGCGGTCTGCGTGGGGAAAAAGTACGGGAAAAGCGTCGTGAGAAACCATATCAAACGGCTTTTGCGGGAGGCATACCGCGCGAAGGCGGAAGATCTTCTGCCGTGCGCCATGCTCATCATCCCGCGGGCAGCCGAGGAATATTCCTTTCACGCCTTCGCGAAGGACCTTGCCCGCCTTTTCAGAAAGGAAAAGCTCGTTGAAACTCGAACTGAGGAAGATATTTCCGCAAAATTGCAGATTCCTACGAAAGACGGTGTTTAAGCCCTTTTTAAGGGGGCTGTGCATCCGCCTTATCTGCTTTTATCAAAAATATCTTTCCCGCCACATGTGCCCGTATACGCCGTCGTGTTCGGAGTATACGAAGCGGTGCATCAATAACCTCGGCGTCGTTTTGGGGATCCTTCTCGGCGCTTGGCGCATTCTCAGATGCAACCCCTTTACGAAGGGGGGATTTGACCCTGCGCCTGAAAACTATCTCAAAAAGAGATGGGTCGTTTAGAGAAAAGATATGATCAACTTTTTGAACGCCGTTGGATTTACCCTGCTCGAACAGGGATATGAGATCGGGCTTGATTGGCTCGGTCAGTTCGTGCGCGTCATCATCGAGAGCGTCGGGATCGTCGGCGTGGGCATCATCTGCTTTACGCTCATCCTGAAGGCGATCACCGTTCCGTTCGACGTATATAACCGCGTCAAGATGCGCAAACAGACGCTCATCATGCGCGAGATGCAGCCGGAGCTCGAAAAACTGCAGAAACAGTACGCCAACGATAAAATGACGTACAATCAGAAGATGGTCGAGCTGCAGAAAAAGAACGGGTATTCCATTCTCGGCGCATGCCTGCCGATGATCATTTCCTTTGTCATCGTCATCGTCGCATTCCAAGCGTTCCGCGCATATTCCAACTATGCGAACCTCAACTTTTTCGTGCAGATGTCCGAGGACTATAACGCGGCGATCATCGCGAACGGCGCGGACGGCATCGACTACACGCTTGAACTTCAGAAAGACGAAAACGGACAGATCGTGCTCGACGAGGACGGCAACCCCATCGTCGTTGAGAATAACGGCGTCTATAATCTGATCCATGAAGACGGCGGCGAACCCAAGGCATGGGATGGCTCTGCGTTCACGGAGGGCGATTGTACCTATACCATGTCCGAGGTGAACGGCAATCTGTACATGACCGTCATGCCAAACGACGAGAACAAATTCCTCTATTACATGTACGATTTGGAGGAGACGAGCGTCAACCGCGAGTATATGATCGACGAAGCGCGGTT
Source organism: Candidatus Gallimonas sp. (assembly GCA_048370055.1). Classification (GTDB taxonomy): domain Bacteria; phylum Bacillota; class Clostridia; order Christensenellales; family Borkfalkiaceae; genus Gallimonas. The sequence goes on from DBGBVX010000050.1 coordinate 1,599, forward strand.
TGCGGCGTCCTCGGCGGTGACGGAAGAAGCGAAGACGGAACTTGCCGCGGCGGAAGGAACGGACGCAAAGCGCGAAGTCATCGTATCCTATGTCAAGAACATCGGCGCGCAGGCAGCCAAGACGTGGTACGACAACAACGACGCGGGCTTCCTTTGGATCAAGAACGTTTGGTATCCCGACGTTTCGTACAGCCACCCCATCCCCGACTATTCGACCTTTACAAGTTCGTTCGGCAATACGATGGTGCGCTTTGAGGACGGCACCGAACGCGCGCTTTCCAACGTTCTCGGCGAGAGCAATTACAACGATCTGACTGCGGCGCTCACGGAGGAAAAGAGCGAGCCGAACGGCTACTTTATCCTCATTATCCTCTCCATTGCGGTCATGGTACTCTCGCAGGTCGTCATGATGAAGAGTCAGAAGGAGAGCAACAAGTATCAGACGGCGGACGGACAGGGCGCCAAGACGCAGAAGATCATGCTCGTGATGATGCCGCTCATCTATGCGATATTCGCGTTCATGTATTCGGCGGCGTTCAGCATTTACATGACGATTTCTAGTATTATTTCGCTGTGCGTGACGCTGCTTTCCAACCTCATCATCGGGCACGTGTTCAAGAAGAAGGAAGAGGCGCGTATCGTGGAAGAGCGCAACCGCAAACCTGCATGGCTCATCGAGCGCGAAAAGCGCGAGGCGGAAAAGAATAAAAAGAAGAAGTAAAAAGACGGGTCTCCGTTAAAAATACAAGGAAGTAAGGGTATGGAAAATGTTTTTACGGGTAAGACGGTAGAAGAAGCCGTCGAGACGGGACTCAAGGAGCTCGGCGCCGCACGCGAGGACGTCGAAGTGGAAGTCCTTGAAGAAGGAAAGAAAAAGCTGTTCGGTTCCAAGCCGGCGCAGGTGAAACTGACGGTGAAGGAAAAACTGACGGACGGCGAGCGCGCCGTGCGCTTTTTGGAAGGGCTGATGCCCCTTCTCGGCGACGAGGGCGTGACCGTTTCGCTCAGAGACGAGAGCGAGAAGATCGTCATCGAGCTGATGGCGGAATCGGCAAAAGGGATCATCGGCAGACGCGGCGAGATCATCGACGCGGTTCAGATCCTTGCGGGGGCGGTCGCCAACACGGGCAGAAAGGAATATAAGCGCGTCGTCGTCGACTGCGAGAACTACCGCGAAACGCGGGAAGAGACGCTCAAGCGCGTTGCCAACAAACTTGCGGCAAAGGCTGTCCGCCTCGGCAAGCGCGTCCGCCTCGAGCCCATGAACCCCTATGAGCGCCGCATCATCCACTCTGCGCTCGTCGATAATCCCGACGTGACGACCAAGAGTGAAGGCAAGGAGCCCGCGCGGTTCGTTGTCATCATTCCCAAGAATATGCGCACCTTCGATAAGGGGCGCGGCGGAAAGTTCGACCGCAACAGGAACGACCGCAGCCGCGGCGGCAGAGATAACAGGTATGACCGCGACCGCGGCAGCCGCTATGGCGAAAGAAAGCCCTATCCCAAGCGCGAACTCCCCGCGGAGGGCACGCCCGAATCTTCCGGTACAAGCCTCAAGCGCGAGGGCGGCAGCTCCACAGGATACCGCAAGGGCGGCTTTTCGGGCTTCTTCGGAACGTACCTCGGCAACGATAAGGACGAGGCTGCAACGCCCGATACGGCGGCGCAGGCGCCCGCAGAGAGCGCCCCTACCGCGTTTGAACCTCCCAAAGAGGAAGAATAAGCAAACAAAAAAGCTTACCGATCGGTAAGCTTTTTTTGTACTATGCGGTGAATTATACTATTAAGTGCAACAGATGAGGGAGAAAAAAAGTAGTTCATACAAATCTGTGGTAAAATAGAGTTGCGAAACCAATTTACGTCAAAGGAGATCTGTATGAACTACCACCATTTTACCATAGAAGAG
>DBGBVX010000051.1:0-16826 GCA_048370055.1 Candidatus Gallimonas sp.
AAACGCCAGACCCAAGAAGGTTTTACATTACCATACACCACAAGATTTGTTTGATCAAAATCTTTCTAACTGTTGCACTTAAGTTGACAATTCACCCATTCGAAAAAGAAAAAATATTTCTAACTTACATCTTGACAAATACGGGGGGGGGGCAGGGTATAATAGATATGTACGAAAAATAATTATTTCGGAGGGCCAGACAAATGAAAAAGTTTTGGAAAGCGTTGGCGGCGATCGGCGTTTCCGCGGCGCTCTGCGCTCCGCTCGCAGCCTGCGGAGACGGCAGCACGGTGACCGATCAGGAACGGCTGTATGAGTCGTATGTGCTCTATGCGCAGGCGGCGGGAGACGAGGTGCTCAGTTATCAGGAGTGGCTCAATTCCGTGCGCGGCCCGCAGGGAGAGGCGGGCGAAGACGGCAAGTCCGCTTACGAGATCGCCGTCGAAAACGGCTTCGAGGGCACCGAAGAGGAGTGGCTCGCGAGTTTGAAGGGACAGGACGGAGAAGACGGCAAAGACGGCGCCGCCGGCGACAAAGGCGATGCCGGCGACAAAGGTGATAAGGGCGATAAAGGCGACCCAGGCGAACAGGGCGAGCAAGGTGACAAAGGTGACCCCGGTGAAAAGGGTGACCAAGGCGATCCCGGCGTAGGGATCGAGGATATTACATACTCGTACGGATACAACGCCGAGGCGGGGTACTTCTATACGGAGATCACCTTCATCCTTACCAATGAACAGGAAAAGACCGTGATCGTACCCAGCGCAATGAATCCCGAAGCGACGTACGTGGCTACAACGGCGGCGGCAGTCGAGTCGCTGATGGCGGCGGGCGTAGAAAATATTTCGCTTGGCGCCGATATCGAGATGAATCTCGTGATCGCAGAAGGGCAGGAACTTGCGCTCGATCTGAACGGTCATACGCTGACGAACGCGGGCGACCATACGATCACGAACTACGGAAAACTTACCATCGATGATTCTAGCGAGGGAGCAACGGGCATTGTTGATAATATCACCCATGCGAAAGCGGCACTGCATAATGACGTGAACGCGACAGCCGTTCTCAACGGCGGAACATTTACGCGCAGTCAGGAGAATGGTCAGAGCGCGGAGAATAATGGCGGCAATAGCTTTTATGCGATCCGTAACTATGGAAATATGACGATCAACGAAGGCGTTACGGTGTCTCAGAGTGGTCACTACTCTAGCCTTCTTGAAAACGGTTGGTATGACGGAACGCAGAACGTTTCCCAAGCGGCGGCTGTTCTTACGATCAATGGCGGAAACTTCGTCGGCGGGCTGAATACGATCAAAAACGACGACTGGGGCGAGCTCACGATCTGTAACGGCAAATTTGAAAATGTATCTCAGGCAGTCGTGCTCAACTGGAACGTTGCGACGATCAAGGGCGGGAATTTTAGCGCGTCCGAAGGCGCTGTTGCGATCGTTCTGAATGGCTATATCAATGACACGATGGATAAGGGCGACCTTACGATTAAAAACATCGAATACTCCGGAGTGCAATTGTTGCAGCAGATGGGAGGGAGCGAAAATTCCGGCACCATCACAGTTTACAGCGAAGAAGTTTATGAAGCAGCTGCGGCAATGACGGGCGAAAAGAAGATCGTTCTTGCGGGAGGCACATACACAAACGATCCTGCAACCTTCCCTGAATATGTGTCGATTGCCGAAGGATACGGCGTAACGACTTCCGTGCAGGACGGCGAAACAGTCTATACGGTTTTGAAGGTAAGCGAAAACCCCGAAGAGACATATCGTGTTCATAATGCGGAAACCTTTTTAAGTATGATTCAGAATGACTCTGTGAAGATTCAGTTAATCGCAGATGTCACGCTGCCTGCACATTTCGATATTTTTGGCTCAAATGTTGAAATTGATTTGAATCAGAAAACTCTTACGTTTGATCCGACGGTAGAATATTCATCCTCTATTCAACAAAATGCAGAGGTATATCTCTACAATGGTACGATTACTGCCAAGGGCAGTGAAATGACCGCAAAAGCAGATATTCTTTTAATGAGCGGAAGCGCTCTCACGGTAGAGGATGTTGTTTTCAACTCTTATGGAACAGCTATATATGCCCAAGGACCTGATTCGACGGTAACCGTAAAAGATTCAACGATCGATACGAAAGGCGCTTACTGCGTTTCAACAAATGCCACCGTAAACGAGGATGAAACGGAAAATATCTACCGGAATATCACCATCAACATTTCGGGCTCTACGCTGAAAGCTGTCGGAACGGCGCTTATCCTCAATGTTCCTGGGAATCTCTCAGTCGTCAATAGCAGCGTTTACGGCGATGAGCAGGCGGTATTTGTCAGAGCCGGAAATGCTACGATCGAGAATTGCACGCTTGGCACAACATACAAATATGAATCGGATGAATTTTTAACTAAGGATTGGGGTGATGGTTGCACTGCAGTCCGCGCGGCGCTGTTGGTAGGAAATAGAAACGGAACTTATTTTGCAGACGCCGTATGTGTATTGAAAGGCGAAATAACATTTGATCTGATCGACGGAACAATCGCCCCTGCCATTTACGTGTATGAAAATGCAACAACATATAATGGCGTAAACGACGGACAGCCTTTCGAGACCACGCTCGATTACAGCGCGGCATCGGGGATCACGGACGAAACGATCGTGCGCGGCAACGGTTCGGAAGAGGTAACGATCATCGCTTCCGATTCCGCACAGGCATAAAAAAAGGTACAACAAAAAACGGGCGGGAGCCCGTTTTTTTGTTGCGCTGAGCGGTCATTGCCTGCGGAAGAGGGCGCCGAGGGGGCATGTCGTAAAAAGCCGATAAGTTGCATACAATAGCAGTATGGAATTTCTGAGAGAGATCGCAGGAGCGCTCGGGGCGGACGTCGCGGGCACCTTCCGCATACAGTACACCGTCGTGGACGGAAAGGGCGGGTACTTTCAGAACGTCAGGCGGCTCACGGAATTCTCGCGGGAGCGCGTTGTGCTCCGCGGCAGAGAGGGCTGCGTGCGCGTAGAGGGGCGCGATCTCTCCCTCGGGAAGTACTTTGCGGGCGATCTCGTCATCGCGGGCGACATCGTCCGCGTGGAGCGGTTGGAATAGGAGAGGGTGCGATGTTCGGCAGGGAATTTGAAGTGGAGGGGCTTGGCGCGGAGCGCGTCGCCGAAAAACTTGTGCGCGGCGGCGTTCCCGTGCTCAGCGCGCGGATCGTTCAAAAAAATATCGTCCGTATCCGTGTGGACGGCAAACACAGCAAAAAAGTTTTTGCAATTTTGCAAGGTTCATGCTATAATATAACAAAATCCCGCCCTGTCGGCTGGGAAAGGGTCAGGCATGCCGTGATCAAACATGTCGGGCTCATCGTCGGCGCGGCGCTCTTTGTGTGCGCGGTCGCCTTCTTTCAGAACAGGATCCTGAAGATCGACGTCGTGGGCAGCGGCGCGTACTATCGGGCGGAAGTTTTAAGCGTGCTTACCGAGAGCGGGGCGACCCCGCTGGCGCCCGTCCCCGCGGAAAAGGCGGGCATCACGGCGCGCATCCTCGCGCTTCCGCGGGTGAGCTTCTGCTCCCTCTCGCACGAGGGCGGCGTGCTCACCGTGCGCGTGGAAGTGGAGGACGAGGCGCTCCCGCTCGTATACGGCGCCTTTGCGGCGCCCGCGGACGGCGTTGTGGAATCGCTCACCGTCGTTCAGGGGGTCGCCTGCGCCGCCGTCGGCGACGAGGTGAAAAAGGGCGATATCATCGCCGAACAGAACGGGGAACACGCCGTCATCGCGCGCGTCGCGGTGCGCTATCCCGTCGATCGGGAATACGAAGGCAGCGAGGATTCTGCGCGCGCGCAGGCATACCTCGATCACGGCGAGATCGCCGATATACAGACGCAGAAGACCGAGAGGGGCTGGCGCGTCACGGGCAGCGCGCTCGCGATCGCCTCGCGCAATCTCGGCTGAGGAGGAAGGTACGGAAAAAATCGTCACGGTGGACGCGGTCACGCTGGACAGGCTTCAGCGGGTGCTCGGCGTTCTGGATGAAAATTTAACGACCATCGCGCGGGAACTTTCGCTCATGACCCGCATCGACGGCACGAAGATCGTGCTGATGGGGGAGGAGGCGGAGGTCGGCGGCGCGGTCATCGGCAATCTCCTTTCCGTGGTGGACGCGGGCGAGGCGATCGATAAGAGCAGTCTGCTGTACTGCATCGCGCTCGCGCGCGAAGGGGAAGCGGAGGATATCGGCAGCGTTCTGAAAGACGTCGTCGCCTTTACTTCGCGCGGCAAGCCCGTCAAATGCAAGACGGTGGGGCAGCAGAAGTATGTGGAAGCCATCCGCGCCAACACGATCACGTTCGGGACGGGTCCCGCGGGCACGGGCAAAACGTACCTTGCCGTCACGCTCGCCGTCGCCGCATACAAGGCGAAGGAAGTGGAGAAGATCATCCTCACCCGCCCCGCGGTGGAGGCTGGCGAAAAGCTGGGCTTTCTGCCCGGCGATCTTCAGACGAAGGTCGACCCCTATCTCCGCCCGCTCTACGACGCTCTGCAGGAGCTGTTCGGGCTGGAAACTTACGGAAAACTCATGGAAAAGGGCGTTATCGAGGTCGCGCCGCTCGCGTATATGCGCGGCAGAACGCTCTCGAACGCGTTCGTTATCCTCGATGAGGCGCAGAACGCCACCCGCGAACAGATGAAGATGTTCCTCACCCGCCTCGGCGAGGGGAGCAAGATGGTCGTCACGGGCGATCTCACGCAGACCGACCTCCCCGACGGCAAGTCGAGCGGGCTCAAACATGCCGTGAGCGTGCTCAGAGGGGTGGAGGATATCGCCGTCGTCGCCCTCACCGAGCGCGACGTTGTGCGGCACCCGCTCGTCATGCGCATCGTGCGCGCCTATGAGCGGGAGGAACAGCGGAAAGCAAAGGGAGAAAAGAGATGAAAAACGCAGGAGAAGTGAAAAATTCCCGTCTGGTGCGCAGCGCGTTCGTCTTTGCGGCGTGCTATATCGTGCTGCTCGTCGTCATCTTCCTCATGATCGTCATCAACGATCCGCAGGGCTGGGCGGCGTACATGGTGGAGAACGTCACGCAGATCATTACCCTGTGCGTGTGCACCTTCCTTCTGTGTTTCATCATCTATTACTACTACTATTTCGAAGATAAGGAATTTCTCTCGAAAATAAGCAACGTCGTGCTCGTCTTTTCCCTTGTCACGGTGTGCGTCATCGTCGCGTACCTCTTCGGGAAATTCGTCAACATCTACGCCCGCCCGAGCGCCCTTCTCGCGCTTTTGTGCGTGTTCCTCTTCAACCGCAGGCAGGCGATCATGCTCAATTTCATCTTCTCCATCCTCATGTTCGTCGTCGATACCTACACGAACAATTTCGCCGCCGACGGCGCGACGACGCAGGTGTACTATTCGCTCATGCTCAACTTCGTGTGCGGCACCTTCGCGATCTTTGCGGTGGGGAAGAACAAAACGCGCGGCGGGCTGCTCCTCACGGGATGCGTCGTCGCCATTCCCACCGTCATCATCGTCACGCTCCTGCAGGTGGCGGAGATCTATACCGATTGGATCGCGTTCGTCGCCTCCGTCGGGTACAGCATCATGGGCTGTCTCATCTCCGCGGCGCTCGCGCTCGCGCTCATGCCCGTGTTCGAGGCGCTCTTCAACCGCCTCACCGTGTTCCGCCTCAGGGAACTCACGAGCACCAACGCGCCCCTTTTGGTGCGCCTCAAACAGGAGGCGCCCGGCACCTTCAATCATTCGCTCATCGTGGCGCAGCTGAGCGAGACGTGCGCCGTCGCCATCGGCGAGAACGCCGAGCTCGCGCGCGCCGCGGCGTACTATCACGACATCGGCAAGCTCAAACAGCCCGACTGCTTCACGGAAAATCAGACGGATTACAACGTGCACGACGAGCTCATGCCCGAGCTCTCCGCCGATATCATCCGCTCCCACGCGAAGAACGGCTACGAGCTTTTGACCGCCGCGCACTTCCCCAAGATCATCGCGGACGTCGCGCGCGAACATCACGGCACGCTGCCCATCAAATATTTCTACAACAAGGCGATGAAACTTTCGGGCGGCGACGCCGACATCGCGGACTATTCCTATCTCGGACCCACGCCGCAGACGAAGATCGCCGCGATCGTCATGATCGCCGACGCCTCCGAGGCGGCGACGCGCGCCCTTGCCGACCGCTCCCCCGCAAACGTGGAGCGGGTCGTGCGCTCCATCATCGAAGAGCGCATGGATCTCGATCAGTTCGCGCAGTGCGATATCACCATCCGCGAGCTCACGACCATAAAGCAAACGCTCATCGAGGCGCTCTCGGGCGTTCATCACCACCGCGTGCAGTACCCCGCCATCCGCTTCAACCGCGCAAGGCAGGCGGTCAGCGAAGAGGAGAAACACTGATGCGCATCGTATTTGATTCCGATCTGCCCGAGGAGGGGCTCGGACGCCTCGCCGCGGCGATGGACGGGCTGTGGGAGGGGGACGACCTCTCCGCGGAGATATGGCTCGTCTCCGAGGAGCAGATCAAAGAGCTCAACGCGCGCGAGCGCGGGGTGGACCGCGTGACCGACGTTCTGAGTTTCCCGTCGATGGACGGCATCAAGGGCAAGCCCGTCCTTGCAGAGGAACACAGCGACTGCAACGACTGCGAGGGGCACGTCTTTTTGGGCAGTATCGTCATCTGCGAAAAACGCGCCCGCGAACAGGCGGAGGAGTACGGGCATCCCTTTGAGCGGGAGCTTTGGTACCTCGCCGTGCACGGGCTGCTCCATTGCCTCGGGTACGATCACGAGACGGAGGAAGAAAAGCGCGAAATGCGCGCAAAAGAAGAGGAAGTCATGGCAAAACTTGACTTAACGAGAGAGGAGAATTAGATGAAGAGCGGAACAGTCGCCGTCATCGGCAAGGCAAACGCGGGCAAGAGCACGCTCGTCAACGTGCTCGTCGGGGAGAAGGTCGCCATCGTCTCGCCCAAGCCGCAGACCACGCGCGACCGCATCATGGGCGTGCTTACGCGCGAGTCGCATCAGATCGTGTTCGTGGATACGCCCGGCATCTACCGTCACCGCAACGCCCTTTCCGACGTGATGATGAAGACCACCAAGGATACCGCGCGCGACGTGGACGCCATCCTCTTCGTGCACGACGGGCACGCGGGACTCAGGGAGGACGATATCGCGCTCATGAAGAGCTACGCCGCCCTCGGCGTACCCATGATCGTCGCCTATACCAAGATCGACATCATGCCCAAGGAGAACATCCCCGCCGACGTGAAGGCGCTCTTCGAGGCGGGCGTGACGGCGGACGTGTACCCCGTGTCCGCGCGCAAGGGGCAGAACCTCAAAAAGCTCGAGGAGGGCATCGCCGCGATGCTCCCCGAGGGCGAGCGGCTGTTCGGCGACGAGGTCGTCTCCGACCGCTCGGAAAAGTTCATGGTCGCGGAGCTTCTCCGCGAGAAGATCCTCTTGAAGTACGACGAGGAGATCCCGCACGGGGTCGCCGTCGTCGTCAACACCTTCCGGCAGAGAGAGGACGGCGTTTGGGAGGTCAACCTCGATATCGTGTGCGAAAAGCCCAATCACAAAGCCATCCTTATCGGCAAACAGGGCAAGGCGCTCAAAGAGGTCGCCTCGTTCGCGCGCAAGGATATGGAAAAGTTCCTCGGCGGCAAGGTGTTTCTTACCGTGTACGTCAAGGTGCGCGAGGATTGGCGCGACAGCGCCCGCTATCTCAAGGAGTTCGGCTACGGCGAGGAATAACCGCCCCATGTCCGAGGCATACTGCATCCGAAGGGGGTATGTATGCGCGAAAGAGAGGGGAAGGACGCCGCGGAACTTGCGTGGGAGCTCTTCGAAAAGACGGGGAACCTCACCTATTACATGCTGTATAAACAGTTGAAAAAGTGACCGCGGGAGGGCGGCATGGAGTACAAAGCGGACGCGCTCGTCCTGCGCACGGCAGACTACGGCGAGTACGATAAGATGGTCACGCTCCTCACGGCGGAGCGCGGAAAGATCGGCGCGGCGCTCAAGGGCGTGCGCAGGGCGGGGGCGAAACTCAAATTCGCCGCTCAGCCCTTTTGTTTTGCCGAATTTGTGCTCGCCGCGCGGAGCGGGCGCAGCACCGTCACTTCCGCGGCGCTGCACGACGGCTTCTATCCGCTCCGCGAGGACGTCGTCCGCTATTACGCGGGCATGACCGTGCTCTCCGCGTGCGACAAAGTCGCGCTCGAGGGCATGCGCAGCGGCGAACTCCTCGTCGCCGCCGTCACGGCGCTCGAGGGGATCGCGCAGGACGACCCTCTCGCCCTGCTGCGCTTTCTTCTCGCCGCGCTCGCGTTTGCGGGCTATCCCGTCTCGGCGGAGGCGTGCCCCGTGTGCGGCAGGGAGCCTTCGGGCAGGATGCGCTTTGATTTCACGGGCGGGAGCTTTCTGTGCGGCGGCTGTTCGGAGGAGGGCGTCCCCGCGAGCGAGAGCACCTACCGCGCCGTGCGCGCCGCGCAGGGAAAGGGAGAGGCGGAGCCGGACGGGATCGTCCGCGCCCTGCGCCTTTTGGGGGCGTATTTTTCCTTTCAGGTGGGGGCGGATCTTCCCGAACTTCCCGAATATCTCCGTCTTTTGCGCGGATAATTTTTTCACCGTGCTTGACATCCGGCGATTTTTTGCCTATACTATAAGCCATACTTTTACGCAAGAGGGCGATGTATGAGAGAACGTCATCCCATCTCCCGCGAGGACGCGCTCGTCCTCGCGCACTATTATGTACCCGACGCCGTGCAGGCGGCGGCGGACTTCGTGGGCGACAGCTTTGCGCTCGCGCGCAAGGCGAAGGAGAGCGATAAGCCCGTCATCGTCTTCTGCGGCGTCTCCTTTATGGGGGAGAGCGCCAAGATCCTCTGCCCCGAAAAGGAGGTCTATCTCCCCGCAGCCGACGCGCACTGCGCCATGGCGGATATGGCGGCGGAGGAAGAGATCTTACATATGCGGGCGACCGTTCCCGATCTTGCCGTCGTCACCTACGTCAATTCGTCGGCGCGGCTCAAGGCGCTTTCCGACGTCATCGTCACAAGTTCCAACGCGGTGAAGGTCGTCTCCCGCCTCAAAGAAAAAAATATTTATTTTATCCCCGATAAAAACCTCGGCGCATATGTGCGTTCGCAGCTCCCCGAAAAGAACTTCTATCTCGGTTGGGGATGCTGTCCCATCCACAACGCCACGACCGCGCGGGAGGTGCGCGCCGCGCAGGCGGCGCATCCCGGGGCGCTCCTTCTCGTGCACCCCGAGTGCCCCGAAGAAGTGCGCGCCCTTGCCGCTTACGTCGGCTCCACGGCGGGCATCATCGCTTATGCGGAAAAGAGCGGCGCGGGGGAGTTTCTCGTCGGCACGGAGGCGGGCACGCTGTACGAACTGCGCCGCCGCTGCCCCGATAAGCGGTTTTACGTCACGCGCGAGAGTTTTTTGTGCGAGGATATGAAGAAGATCACGCCCGAGGCGCTTGCGCGGGTGTTTGCGGGCGGGGGAACGCCCGTCGAAGTGCCCGCCGATATCGCCGCCAAGGCGCGCGTCGCGCTCGACAGGATGCTCGAGCTCGGGCAATGAAGGACCTTCGGGAGGCCGATGGATGAACATACAGGAATACGACGTACTCATCGTGGGGGCGGGCGTTGCGGGGCTCAATTGCGCCATGCACCTGCCCGAGGACATGCGCGCGCTCGTCGTGTGCAAGGGCGGGCTGAAAGAGAGCGACTCCTTCCTCGCGCAGGGCGGCATCTGCGTACTGCGCGACAAGGGCGATTATCAGGGATATTTTGAAGATACGATGCGCGCCGGACATTACGAGAACAACCCGTTCACCGTGCGCTGCATGATCGAAAATTCGCGCAGGACCATCGAGGAGCTCATCTCCTACGGCGTGCGGTTCGCGCGCGACGAAAAAGGGGAACTCAGGTTCACGCGCGAGGGGGCGCACTCCCGTCCGCGCATCCTTTTCCATGCCGACTGCACGGGCAAGGAGATCACCTCGCACCTGCTCGAACAGGTCAGGCGGCGGAAGAACGTTGAACTGCGCCCGCATACGACGATGATTGATCTGCTCCTTTCGGACGACGGCGAGCGCTGCCTCGGCGCCGTTCTCACGGAAAACGCCGCGGGCAGGGTGTACGCCGTGCGCGCGGGCAATACCGTGCTCGCCACGGGCGGCGTGGGCGGGCTCTTCCCGCACTCCACCAATTACCGCATTTTAACGGGCGACGGCGTGGGCGTGTGCCTCGAACACGAGATCGCCGTCGATCATGCCGACTATGTGCAGTTCCACCCCACCACCCTCTACACCAAGGGGCACGGGCGCAGGTTCCTCATCTCGGAATCTGTCCGCGGCGAGGGCGCGCACCTCATCAACCGCGAGGGGCGCCGCTTTGTCGATGAGCTCCTCCCGCGAGACGCCGTCACCGCCGCCATCCGCGAGGAGATGGAAAAGGAGGGGAGCGAGTATGTGCGCCTCGACCTCCGCACCGTCGAGGGCGGCGCCGAAACGCTCCGCACCCACTTCCCCGGCATCGTCGAACGCTGCCGCGAGGAGGGGTACGACGTCTTTTCCGAACCCATCCCCGTCGTGCCCGCGCAGCACTATTTCATGGGCGGCGTCCGCTCTTCCCTTGCGGGCAGAACGACCATGCCCCACCTCTACGCCGTGGGCGAAACGTGCTGCAACGGCGTGCACGGCAGGAACCGCCTCGCTTCCAATTCCCTTTTGGAGGCGCTCATCTTCGCGGGGCGCGCCGCGGAGGATATCGTACATACGGGCGCGGCGAAGGGGGAAGTTTCCTTTGATCCCGCCGCATACGACGTAAAGAGCATCGAGCGGGCGCGCAAAGCCCGCGTGAGAAAGGAGATACACCGTGAACGCAAGTAAAGTAACGCAGAAACTGCATTGGGACGAGACCATTTTGGCGGCGCTCCGCGAGGATATCCCGTGGGAGGACGTCTCCGCAAACGCCGTCGTGCCCGAGGGCGCGCGCGGGCATGCCGACCTCATCGCCAAGGCGGAGGGGGTCGTGGCGGGGCTTCCCGTGTTCGCCCGCGCGTTCGAGCTGCTCGACGGGACTGCCGAGGTCGTCTTTCACGTCGAAGAGGGCGCGTCCGTAGAAGCGGGGGATCTCCTCGCCGAGGTCACGGGCGATATGCGCGCGATCCTCTCCGCCGAGCGCACTGCGCTCAACTTTTTGCAACGCATGAGCGGCATCGCTACATATACGCGCCGCACGGCGGAACTTCTGAAGGGAACGGGTACCGTGCTGTTGGATACGCGCAAGACGACGCCCCTCCTGCGCAGTTTCGAAAAATACGCCGTCTGCGTGGGCGGCGGGAGCAATCATCGCTTCAACCTCTCGGACGGCGTGCTCCTGAAGGATAACCACATCGGCGCGGCGGGCGGCGTGAAAAACGCCATTGAACGCGCGCGCGCCTATGCGCCCTTCGTCCGCAGGATCGAGATCGAAGTGGAGACGATCGAACAGCTCAAAGAGGCGCTCGACGCAGGCGCGGATATCGTCATGCTCGACAATATGAAGGGCGCCGCGCTCGAGGAGGCGGTCCGCCTCGCAAAGGGGCGGGCAAAGACGGAGATCTCCGGCAACGTCACGCGCGAGAACGTGCAGAAGTACGCCTCTTTGGGCGTGGATTACATCTCGTCCGGCGCGCTCACGCACAGCGCGCCCATCCTCGACGTCTCGCTCAAACATCTTACGCCCGTCCGATAAAAGCATGCGCGATCGTAAAGCCCGCCTTGTATGGAATACAGGCGGGTTTTTTGTTAAAAAGTAATGTAAAAGTGGCGTCTGTGTGAAAGAATCGTAAAAAGATTCTGTGATTTTTTCCCAAAATATATTGACATCGCAGGGAAGATGTTGTAAAATTATCATACCATTGTATTCAATGGGGTAAACTGTATTTATTAAAGGGGGAGGACGGAAGAAGCAATGAAAAAGTTAAAAATCGGTCTAATTTTAGCGTTTTCAATGTTGCTGACTCTGGGGCTTGCTGCGTGCGGCGGCGGAAATGAAGATCCTACGCCGGAACCGGAACCGACGCCGGAAGAGGAAACGCACAACATCAGCAGCATCAGATTTGGCGGCGAAAGTACGATTGAACTTATTGAGGACACGGACAGTACCGCTGCACAGAATAAGTTCGATGAAGCGGTGGCTGATCTTGAGCTGCGCATTTATTCGGATAATGCGCGCGAGGTCATGACGGGGGCTCAGTTTAATTGGGATACGTCCGTCGTCGATTGGGATGCGCCCGGGAACTATTCCGTTACTGGTACGCCCGTTCTGAGCGAAGACAATGCGATCCAGAACGAGAACAATGTGACGATCGACCTCGAGGTCAGCATCAATCACGATTTCAGCGGCGGTTTCAACGATCAGGGCGTTGCGGTCTGCAAGAGCTGCGGCGCAACGCAGACGCGCAAGACGTATACGGATCCGATCCACGTCAATTACGACGGATTCCATGCCGGTCTTGCGAGCGGTTCGACGCAGGATCCCGACGGCTATCTTCAGAGTTTCGGAACGGTCGAAACGTCAGAGGGCAATAAGACGGTCGGTTCGTATACGGCAGGAACGCTTACGCGCGGCATGACGATCTCCGTCAGCGGCAGCGGTACAAACAATAATAACACGACCGCGACGTGGTATTTCCCGATCATCGGCGTTGCCGTCCGTAATTTCACGGCAGATATCATCAGCGATTCCTCGTATGCATACAATACCGAAATTATCGAAGGCGGCGCGTCCGTTCTTGTCCGTAACGACGGTTGGGTACTGCTCAACGGTATCGGCGACGATCGTCTCCTTGCGGGATTTGCCGGCGGAACGAGCGAAAGCTATAACCATACTTCCATCGTCAGTACGATGCCTGCAACGTCGGATATGGCGATGTGGCATGCTTACGCTACGGGCACGCCCTGCTATTCTGCGGAGTATGTCAATGAAACGGATGTAACGTACACGTGGTCGTTCAGCGATGACGGTATCATCGAAATGATCATGGCGAACGATTCGATCGGAACCGCGCTCACGATCCGTATGCGCGTGCCCGACAGCATCGAGAGCATCGATACGGTCATCCACGGCGAATTTTTCGATCTGAGCATCGATTCGCTCACCATTACGGAAATGGCGCTGTTGGAAGAGATCCGTGCAGAGCTGACGGATAATGCGCAGATGGATTATGTTGAAGGCGAATATTTCGATATGAGCAGCTTCAGCATTCAGACGCGCTTTGAAGGCAGCGAAACCTTCAACCCTGCTTCCGGGTTTGCTTTGCAGACGTACACGGGCACGGCAACGGAGCTTGCTGCGGCGCAGGAAGATACGGAAAATTGGATTGCCGTCCTGAACGATACGCCTCTTTCGAGCGCATATAAGTTCTTCCGCGTGCGCGTTCTCGTCGGCAGCACCGTCAAGTATGCGTATTTCACGGTGGGCGAAGAAGGCTTCATCGATCAGATCGCACCTAACAATGTCGATGTTGCGTACGGGCATGATGTACAGGTCGGCGATACGGCCGCCAAGAACGACCTTGCGCTCGGCGAACTCGGCTATCATTCGGAGATCATTGGCGAAGGGGATGGAACGATCCATGTCGTGATCGCGCCGCAGAGCGTTGCCAATGCGCTCACCGGTACGCTTGCCGGACAATATGCGGATTACACGCATTATCTTTCCTTCCGCATTTGGGCGAGCGACGGCAAAACGTTCAACAACATCTCTGTCAACGAGGCGCCTTTGTTCGTATCGGTCGCGTCGGACGGCGCTTATGCGGATGTGTTCATCGCGCTCAACGCTACCGTCAAGGGCGCGGGCGTTACGATCAGCGGCTTGCAGGATACGCCGATCTATATCGATCTTTCCGGCGTTACGCTTCCCGGGATCGGAGTTTCCGTCGAAGGCGTCGGCGCAGGAAATACGATCTCCATGATCAACGGAAACGACGTTACCTTCACCTATACGATCGAAGGGATCCAAGGAACTACTGAGGAAGATAAACTTAACGATCTCAAGGGTCGCGTTTCCGTCGGTATCGGTACAGTTCCGTCGTCCCTCAATTATGTCATGTGGACTGGCAATACGTTCACCGATTCGCTCGGCATTCTCGTCGGCAACGACCTCGTCATGTACAGCGGCGAAGTTTCGTTCAGCGGCAATACGGCGACGATCGAGATCACGTATGAATTGCCCGGGTTCACGAGCCTTTCCAACAGCCACCTCGGCTACTTTGCAGTCCTGTTCGATTACGACGGCGTCATGAGAACAGACAGGGTGTACTATGCTGCACCGGTCGCTTCGGAAGCTGCGGCTGCAGGCGTGTATGTATTTGAACTCGGCAACGACGTCGTTATGGTCAATACGAGCGGCACGAGCCTTGTGTTCTCGCTGATCAGATCGAACGATAACGTGCAGGATGTTGCGGGTCTTATGCCGATTGAGATCAATATCAACGCGGGCGCTGCAACGGCAAATAATATGCTCGGTACGCTCGATCTTACGGCGAACATCGCAGAGGGCGCTGTTGAGCTCGTCGATATTAACAATCCTATCGTTTCGATATACAGCGGCGCAGTCGCCGTCATGGGCACTGCGAATATGGAGAAAGACAGCGATATCGGCTTCATCTATTCCGGAAGCATCCGCACCAACTTGGTAGGGATCGCCTCCGCTTCCGCCACCTATTACGTCGAGCTGAAAGAGCTCGGTCCCGATGGCGGCAGCATTTATCTCAAAGTTGTTAACGGCTCTATCACCGACGCGACGACCGAAGTCACCGAGGCGATCGCAAATGTGCAGGTCACGGAGCTGAAGAAGGGCACCTGCCTTGAAAACGGTCTCACGGCTAAGGCGATGACCGTAAACGGTACGATCGTCTTCTATGCCGAGATGATCGCAAGCCCTGCGGCGCATACGTGGGTTCCCAAACAGGGCGCTCATGCGGTGTTCGAGTGCTCGGTCTGCCACGCGCTCTTCACGGACGAATTCGTTCAGGGCGGTACGAACGGCGGTTTCAAGACGGGCGCGCTCGAAGATGCGTCTGCAAAGGGTATCACGGTTTCGTATGAGTATGCTTCGGTAGGATCTGATGACTGGACGTTCCACGTTCTCAAGACGACGACGAACAATCTCATCATCGGCGGCGGAACGGTCGATCCTTGGAATGTTTCTACCGACGGGCTTGAAGGCGAGCTGCTTGAACTTGCCAACGCCATGCGGCAGTCCAATCTCTATCCCGGCAAGGCAGACGGCGCGCAGATCGGCGCAAGCATATCGCCTTATCAGGAGACGAAGTCCGGTTATACGACGATCGTCGTCGATCCTCAGTCCGGTATCAAGTTCTACGTCAACGGCGATCTCAAGATCCATTACACCTTGGAGCATGAGTCCTCGCAGGATGGCAAGACCGGGTACGGAACGACCGTTGAAAACATCATTACGCTCTTCCTTGCGCTTGCAGAAGAGAGCGGCGTTACGGTCGCTGCGCAGAATATGGGCGCTTCCAATGTGATCGTGCAGGTCGGCGTACTCAGCGACGATGCGATCCATCAGGCTTATGTCAATTCGCTCACGGCAACGTATCCTACGGGGCATAGTTGGGTGACGGATACTTCAGACGATAACTATGGGTTCTGCTCCGAATGTGGAATAATGAATCCCAACCACGAGCATTTGTGGATCACAGACAGTGCAGATGAGAACTATGGCTTGTGTAAGGTTTGTTCTGTGATGAACCCTGATCACGTGCATGTGTATGAAAGGGGTGTCTGTATTGTCAAAGGGTGCGGTGCGCTTGATACTAGTCATGTCCACGAGTATGTAAATGGTGTATGCTCTTGTGGTGCGCTTTGTGTACACGAGGGCGTTGAGAATGGATCCGGCAATTGTTCGGTTTGCGGCGCTACGCTTGCAACCTCGACTCAGACATTGACCGAAGACAATTCTTTCACCTCGGCAGCATATCTTGCAACATACTATAATAACGGTCAGATTTTCAGCTTTGAAGCGGGCACCTCGATCACGCTTTCCGGCACGATGACGTCGCAAGCTACGGCTAACTGGGACGGTTTGTTGTTTGATATCGCTCGCGGTCCGATCATTCGTTGTGATGCGTATGCATTGGCTGCGACCGACGCAAGTTTGTTTGGCGCGGGAGCTTCTGGTGCCAATGAAAACTACGCAGTGACATCTTCTATGAACGGTGCGGCGCTTGACTGGACGCAGTATCTGGCAGACATCAAGGCGGGCGTCAATTGGACTGCTAAGTTTGATTTTACGGATTCTAGCAAAATTGTAGTTACGCTTGAGTTGAAGAATGAAACAAATACGTATAATTTCACGTATGAGTGCACGTTCTTGGAAAATGTCTCGATTCCTGCCACAATGACGTTCAGACTGTCCGGTGAAAAGTGCTCCGCAACTGTTACGAGTATCACCGATACTACTGTTACGTTTTCTTCGGCGAACTGACAAAAGCAATTTCACCGCAAGGTGAATGGTGAATTGTCAACTTAAGTGCAACAGTTAGAAAGATTTTGATCAAACAAATCTTGTGGTGTATGGTAATGTAAAACCTTCTTGGGTCTGGCGTTTAAAAGCGCCAGATTCTTGTGTAGTGTTGCAGGACTCACCCTTGAAAGATTCCTTCCTTTGGGATAAAATTCCCGGAGTAATCCGTTCAGATTTTCATTTGTTCCTTTCTGCCATGCACAATACGGATCTGCAAAGTACATATCACAGTGCAAGGCTTTCTC
>DBGBVX010000052.1:0-2714 GCA_048370055.1 Candidatus Gallimonas sp.
GGAGTACTTGCCTCCCTCCGTGAGGGTGAGCCATGTATAATGCGCATCAGCGCGGTGCGCTGTGCGCGCATGGCGAACTGAGGAATTGCCTTTATCAGCGGCAATTTGTGTCCGACACGAGGAGAAAGTCTTGCTTGCAAAAGAATTTCGACGAAGTGGCGCACGAGCGCTACGCGCGAAGTACCGCAGGCGGCACACTACCTTGGTGCCGCCAAGAGGTGGCGCGGCAGCGCCGCGACGGTGGGGAGCCGTCGGAATAAGATAGGAATTTACAATTTTCGGAGGGAAGGATCGGTTATGAGTATCAACCAGACCATGCGGCATCTGGGCGAGGAACGCTCGGTCATCCGCGAAATTTTTGAATACGGCAACGCGCGCAAAAAGGAGATCGGCGAGGAGAACGTGTTCGATTTTTCTCTCGGCAATCCGTCCGTGCCCGCCCCGCCCGAGGTCAATGCGGAGATCGCCCGCCTCATCGCGGACATGCCCCCCGTAAAACTCCACGGCTACACCTCTGCGGCGGGCGCACCCGAAGTTCGCGCGGCAGTCGCGGCGTATCTTCAAACGCAGTTCGGGGCACCCGTGTCCGCCTCCCGCGTGTACATGACGTGCGGCGCGGCGGCTTCGCTCACCATTTCGCTTGCCGCCATGTCCGAGGCGGGGGACGAGTTCGTCGTCGTCGCGCCCTGCTTCCCCGAGTACCGCGTGTTCATCGAGCGGGCGGGCGGGAAGGTCGTCGAGGCGCAGGCGGCGGCGGATTTTCACCTCGATCTCGCGGCGCTTGCCCGTGCGGTCGGCAGCCGCACCAAGGCGGTCATCCTCAACTCTCCCAACAATCCCACGGGCGCGGTGTACGGGCGCGAAGAGCTCGCAGCGCTTGCGGCGCTCCTTGCAGAAAAGAGCGCGGAACGCGGTGCGCCCGTCTATCTCATCGCCGACGAGCCCTACCGCGAACTCACTTACGGGGCGGAAGTTCCCTGCCTTCTGAATATCTACCCGGATACCGTCCTGTGCTATTCCTTCTCCAAGTCGCTCTCGCTCGCGGGCGAGCGCATCGGCTATATTGCCGTGCCCGACGGCTGTACGGATGCGGACGCGCTCTTCGCCGCCGTGTGCGGCGCGGGGCGGGCGCTCGGTTATGTGTGCGCGCCCGCGCTCTTCCAGCGCGTTGCGGCAGAGTGCCTCGGAAAGTCGGGCGATATCGCCGCCTACCGCGAAAACCGCGATCTTCTGTGGAACGCGCTCCGCACATACGGATTCGAATGCGTTCCGCCCGAGGGGGCGTTCTACCTCTTCGTCAGATCGCCCGAACCCGACGCGAAGGCGTTCTGCGCGCGGGCGAAAAAGTACGAGCTGCTCCTCGTTCCGTCCGACAGTTTCGGCATTCCGGGGTATGTGCGCATTTCCTACTGCGTGGCAAAGGAGACCATACAAAGCGCCCTGCCCGCCTTTGAAAAACTTGCAAAGGAATACGGGCTCAGGTAGTTTTTCACAGATCGAAAGCAATAAGGCGGCGCGCCGCGGGAGTGCCCGCGGCGCGCCGCCTTATATCCTTATATTGTTTCAGATATCCGCAACAGTTCGCCGTTACATCGTCACAAGGAGCAGCACGAAGGGCAGCGTGACGACGGAGAGGATGGTGCCCGTCGAGAATGCCGCGGCGGAAAATTGCTTTTCGCCGTCCAGTTTTTCCGCAAACGCAACGACGCTCGCCGCGGGCGGCATCGCCATGGCGATCACGGGCGTTAAAAGCACATAGGGCGTCGCCTCGAACAGCCCCGCCAGCTTGAAGGGCAGGATGATGAGGTAGGTGAGCGCCGCCGAGAGGATGAGCCGTACGAATGCGCAGAGGTAGATCTTCGGGTCGCCGAAGAGCGATCTTGCGGGGAGTTCGGCAAGCCGCACGCCCACCACCATCATGGAGAGGGGCGCCGTCATGTTGCCCGTGTATTCCACGATCTGCTGAAGTTCCGCCACCGCTTCCATATCGAAGATGTTGATCTGCGGCACCAGAAAGAGCAGGAATCCGATCACCGAGCCCACCGTGCAGGGATTCAGGAATGCCTTTTTCAGGGAGATCTGTTTTCTGTCCTGCGTCATGAGGTAGGCGCCCAGCGTCCACAGAATGAGGTTGAACGCCACCGAGAACACGATCATATACATCGTCGCCTCGGCGTTGCCGTCCGTGAACATATCGATGAAGGGGATCCCGATGAACGCACAGTTCGAGAAGGTGCTTATGAACACGAGCACGTCGCGGTTCCTGCGCTCTTCGGGCTTTTTCATAAAGCGGAAAATAAGTTCCGCCGCGCCCCATGTGAGAAAGAGCGCCGCCACCGAAAAGAGGAACACCCACAAAAAGTTGAGGAGCACCGCGCCCGTCGGGGCGATGGGATCGACGGCGAACGCCTTTACGATGAGCGCCGGCTGTGCCACGCACAGGAGAATGTTGGAGATGGAGTACAGGCTGTCGGAACGGACGAGGTTGGTCTTTCTTAAAATAAAACCGGGCACCGCGAACACGCACAGTACGAGCATGATAATGAGGACTTTCAGGATGATCTGACCCATTTTTTCGCTTCTTTTGTTTCGTTTATTTCACCATTTTCCCGCACGGCATTATAGCACTGTCACCGCAGATAGGCAACCAAAATTCAGCGTATCGAGTAAAATTTTTTATAAATGTAATGAAAATCTGTTACTCCCTAATTTTA
>DBGBVX010000053.1:0-24073 GCA_048370055.1 Candidatus Gallimonas sp.
AAACGAAAAATTCTTCGGAAAGCCTTTTGAAGAAAACGAAATCGCATTCCACCTACAGACAGCCGTTTCGCGTACGGAAACAACAGGGTAAGCGAAAACCAAGAAAACTCCATTCGTTGCGTGGGTTTTTTCATCGCAAACGAAAAAGTATCCTATCCTGACAAGAGAACGATCCGAAACTTGAAATTCTGGTGAGGGAAAGTACAGGAACGAACTCTTGAAACCGAAAAAGGAAACCCTTCCAACGCTTAAAGTTCTGGCGATGATAAGCGCGGAAGAAAGAGCTCCCCCATCGGAAACAGGAGAAGAGAAACAAGTTTGGCAGATCGTAAAAGGGAAAGAAAAATTCCTTTCAAAGATCAGGGAGTTTCAGCCAACAAGAACGAAAATGCTTTCGGCTGAAAAAGTGTAAGTACGATCCACGAAAAGAACTTTCCGGAATCAACGGGATGATAAGATGATAAACGCCACGAAATAACGGGCGGCGAACCGAAACGGTTCGCCGCCTTACTTTATGGAACTCCATTTTATGGAACTCCCCTGCCCTTTTGCAGATATCGCCATCGCGCTATCTCAAACCCGTCCGCGCGTCGGCGCATGTTTCCGCATGCTCCCGTCAAAAAAGCGCGTTCCTTTCTTTTGCAAAATCTTTTTTCAGGCGTTTGCCCTCCAAATGGTGATTTTATTCCCATTGTTGTAGAAAAACACGATATCCGCAATGACATCCCATTCCAATGCCTCGGTATAACTGAAATATTCATCCGTCATCATGATCGCAACGCAGTCGTTATATGTGCCGCAATATTGTATGATCTTGAAATCATCTGCCACCACTTTCCCTTCGTATTCCTTGCGGTAATTATATGCGGCGGTATTCCTGATCCTTGAAGAGGTCTCATCGCTCAATTCCTGCGGATCTTTGGGTTTCGGCGCGTAATCTTCATCCATGACCGACTCATTATACCGCCTTCCGCCGTTATGATGATAGGCGATGCTCATAAGATCGTCACGCGACAACAGCCCTTCTTCGTACGCTCCTTTTAATGAGTAAAACGTGCCTGTTGCCTTCGGAGCGCAACCTGCAGCCGCCAAGCAAAGCAGCGCCGCCAAAGCTGCGGTGAGTAAGCCCGAAATCCATTTTTTCATATCAAACTCCCCCTTCCCATATTGTGCGTAAGTTTTCTTGCGATTTCATACTACCATCGAACGATAATTTTGTCAATACTTTCGGAAAATCAAACAGCCGCCGCATGCGTTCGCATGCGGCGGCTGTACGGCTCTAATTTATTTTTCGGCTTTCTCGGTACGGAGCGTAAGCGCGCCGTCGACGCAGTCGAGAATGATCTTCGTGCCCGCCTCGGGGTTCTCTTTGACGATGAACTTTGCGAGCATCGTTTCGGCGTGAGACTGAATAAACCGCTTTAAGGGACGGGCGCCGAACGCGGGATCGTATCCGTTATCGGAGATGTACCCCACGGCGCGCGGCGTGACCTCGAGCGTGAGGTTTTCCTCCGCAAGGCGCTTTTTCAGCCTGCCGAGCAAGATCTCGACGATCTTATCGATATTCTCGCGCGTGAGCGGCTTGAAGATGATGATCTCATCCAACCTGTTCAGAAATTCAGGACGGAAGGAGCGCTTCAGAAGTTCAGAGACCTGCTCGCGCGCCTCGGCGCTGATCTCGCCGTCCTCGATGCCGTCCATGATATACTCGGAGCCGAGGTTGGAAGTGAGGATGATGATGGTGTTTTTGAAATCCACCGTCCTGCCCTGCGAATCGGTCACGCGGCCGTCGTCGAGGATCTGCAAGAGGATATTGAACACATCGGGGTGCGCCTTCTCGATCTCATCGAAGAGCACGATGGAATACGGCTTTCTGCGCACCGCCTCGGTGAGCGTGCCGCCCTCCTCGTAGCCGACGTATCCGGGAGGCGCGCCGATCAAACGGGATACGGAGAACTTTTCCATATACTCCGACATATCGATACGCACGATGTTTTTCTCGTCGTCGAACAGATTTTCCGCGAGAGACTTCGCAAGTTCCGTCTTGCCCACGCCCGTAGGTCCCAAAAACAGGAAGGAACCGATCGGGCGGTTGGGGTCGGAGATGCCCGCGCGGGAACGCAAAATCGCCTCGGAGACCTTTGTGACAGCCTCGTCCTGCCCCACGACGCGCTTGTGCAGATCGTCGGGAAGGCGCAGTATCTTCTCGCGCTCGCCCTCCTTCAGCTTCGCGACGGGGATGCCCGTCCAACGGGCGACGATGCGGTTGATCTCCTCTTCGGTGACCTCGTCCTGCAAGAGCGCGTCCTCACGGTCGTTGACGGAGGATTTTGCAGCCTCAAGCTTCTTCTGCAATTCCACGAGATCGCCGTATTTGAGCCGCGAAGCCTCCTCGTACCTGCCCGCGTTCATGAGCGAGTCGATCTCGCCGTTCATGCGGTCGATCTTCTCTTTGAGTTCCTTCTCGGCGCGGATGGAGTTCTTTTCGTCCTCCCACTTGGTCTTCATCGCCGTGAACGTCTCTTTGAGCGAGGCGAGCTCCTTCCGGAGCGCCTCCAATCTTGCCTTGGAGAGATTATCCTGCTCCTTGGAGAGCGCCTTTTCCTCCACCTCGAGTTGGGCGATCTTGCGGTTCATCGCGTCCATATCGGCGGGCATGGAGTCGATCTCCGTGCGGATCATCGCCGCCGCCTCGTCCACGAGGTCGATCGCCTTATCGGGCAGGAAACGGTCGGTGATGTAGCGGTTGGAGAGCACCGCCGCCGCGACGAGCGCGTCGTCGTGGATACGCACGCCGTGGAAGATCTCGAACCGTTCCTTGAGTCCGCGGAGGATGGAGATGGTATCCTCCACCGTCGGCTCGCCGACGAGCACGGGCTGAAAACGGCGCTCGAGCGCGGCGTCCTTTTCGATGTATTTGCGGTATTCGTCGAGCGTGGTCGCGCCGATGCAATGCAACTCGCCGCGCGCAAGCAGCGGCTTTAAGAGGTTGCCCGCGTCCATCGCGCCCTCCGACTTGCCCGCGCCGACCACGGTATGCAGCTCATCGATGAACAGGAGGATATTGCCGTTCGACTTGGTGACTTCGGCAAGCACCGCCTTCAGGCGCTCCTCGAACTCGCCGCGGTATTTTGCACCCGCGATGAGCGCGCCCATATCAAGGGCGAAAAGCGTCTTGTTTTTCAGCGTTTCGGGCACGTCGCCCTTGACGATACGCTGCGCGAGCCCTTCGGCGATCGCCGTTTTGCCGACGCCCGGCTCGCCGATGAGCACGGGGTTGTTCTTCGTCTTGCGCGAAAGGATGCGCACGACGTTGCGGATCTCTTCGTCGCGCCCGATGACGGGCTCAAGTTTGTGCTCGCGGGCGCGCTTCGTGAGATCGGTGCCGTATTTTTCCAACGCCTCGTAGGTTTCTTCGGGGTTGTCGCTCGTCACGTTCTGATTGCCGCGCACCTGTTTCAATCCCTCCAAGAACTTGTTCTTCGTGACGCCGAAGCGCCCGAACAGCTCTTTGAGCCCCTTCTCGTCGTTATCGAACAGGCACAGGAAGAGATGTTCGACAGAGATGTATTCGTCCTTCATGCCGTCTGCGAGCTTCTCCGCCTCGTTCAGAAGCCTGCTCACGGCGGGCGTGGCATACGGCTGACTGCCTCCCGACGCGCGCGGCAGGCGCTCGACGGCGTCCTTTACGGCGGAGGCGAACCCTTCGGCGTCCGCGCCCGTGCGTTTGAGGATACGGAACACTAGTCCGTCGCGCTCCATGAGCGCATAGGCGATGTGCAGCACGGTGAGTTCGGGGTTGCCGTACTCCACCGCCGTATTCTGCGCGCTTTGGATCGCCTGCAGCGATTTTTGCGTGAATTTGTTTGCGTCCATATTCTTTCTCCTTTGAAGCGGCGACCCCGCTTCCTGCGTTTTTCGTATTTCCGATACAATTATACCGCAAAATCATGCGCTCTAAACAAAAAATAAACGCACGTTCGGAAAATTCTGACAAATAAGATACGAATTTTTGCCTCCCTATTGACACGCATTGTAAAATGAGTTATAATTTTATTAACAACTTACTTGGGGGCGAAAAATGCTTGAGATCCGCGATCTTGTAAAGGTATATAAGACAAAAGGCGGCGCCGAAGTGCGGGCGCTCGACGGGGTATCCGCCCGTTTTCAGGATACGGGCATGGTATTTCTTCTCGGAAAATCGGGCAGCGGGAAGTCTACCCTCCTCAATCTGTGCGGCGGACTCGACGCGCCCGATTCGGGCGAAATCATCATCAAGGGCAGGAGCAGCAAAGATTTCTCTCAGTCCGATTTCGACAGTTACCGCAACACCTTCGTCGGATTTGTCTTTCAGGAGTATAATATCCTTGAAGAGTTCACCGTTGAGGAAAACATTGCGCTCGCCCTTGAATTGCAGGGAAACAATAAAAACAAAGAGCGCGTAAACGCCATTTTGGAGCAGGTCGATCTTGCGGGATATGCCAAACGTAAGCCGAATACCCTTTCGGGCGGCGAACGCCAACGCGTTGCCATTGCGCGGGCGCTCGTAAAAAATCCGGAGATCATTATGGCGGACGAACCAACCGGCGCGCTCGATTCGAATACGGGAAAACAAGTTTTCGAGACGCTGAAAAGGCTCTCCGCCGAAAAGCTCGTCATCGTCGTGTCGCACGACAGAGATTTTGCAGAGATATACGGCGACCGCATCATCGAGCTGAAAGACGGAAAGATCATCTCCGATGTTTCCAAAACAAAAATTGCCGCCGATCATGCCGATGATAACATACGGTTCGTGGGCAGCGAGACGATCTCCATCAAAAGCGGCGCAAAACTTACGGCGGACGATCTTGAACGGATCAACCGGTTTTTGGTCGGCGCGCGGGAAGATGTGATCATCACGACGGGCAGGCAGGAAGTCGCCGATTTCAGAAAGGCGACGCACATCGATGAGGAAGGCGCGCGCGAAACGTTTGAAACGACGGACGAGACATCCATTGCGGCAAAGACGTATTCGCCCGAAGAGAGCAGGTTTATCCGCTCAAGGCTGCCCCTGCGCCACGCCCTGCGCATCGGCGCGAGCAGCCTGAAAGTAAAGCCCGTGCGCCTGATATTTACCATTCTCCTCTCCTTCATCGCCTTTACGATGTTCGGGCTGTTTTCCACCATGACGTTTTTCAATAAGGCGGAGGTCTCATACTCCACCTATACAAAGCAAAACTATGAACTGCTCCGCCTAAAAAACAGTTACCACACGACGCGCGTCGATCTTTCCAACGGGAAGGTCGAACAAACTTTGGACAACGCCCTGACCACGACCTTTACAGAGGAAGATCTTGCAGACATCCGCGCCTCGTACCATCCGGACGCCCTCGGCGTGCTCGATACAAGTTACGCAAGCCCCATAAACGTAGTAAAACCGTACGGAGAGAATTATTACAGCGCCGATCCGCTCAGTTTTGCGGAGCTCGGAGAGGACGACTCCTATTGGCAGCAACGGCTGCTGACGGATACCGACCTTTCTGCGCTTGGGAGCAGCGATATCGTGATTTCTTCATACATGTTCGATAGCTATCGCTATCTGACCATGTACGATCCCTTCAATCAGGAGAATACGCTTCCGATAGAGACCTACGAAGATATCGTGGGCAGAACCTTGCTGATCACCTCTGCGGATTCAGATAATAATATTTCACTTACGATCCGCGGCGTATACCGCTACGACCCGCCCTCCGAATACGATATCTTCCGCGAGGAAGGTCACATCATACACGACCGAGAAGACGCCGAACGCGAAGCGCTGATCAGGCGGATGCAGCTCGATTTTCAATACGGACGGTACTCCACCGCGCTCGTTTCCGAGGCGTTCCGCGCCGCCCATTACGACGCGCTCGACGGCGGCACAAAAATCTATCCCGATTACGCGTTCCGCAACCTCGGCTATTCGCTTATGGTTTATGCGGGCACACCGGAGGAGGGTCTCTCCACGGAGATCGGCTATATCAACTCTTTGCCCAACGAATACGGCGTTCCGCCGACCGCCATTGCCCGATTCGACGGAAAAACGGCTGATACACCGCTTGAACCCGGTGAGGCGATCGTACCCTATAAGCTGCTCAGCGATCAGTTCATTGCGATCAAAGACGCAATTTACAATGAAAAAATACTATCGGACGGGCAAAACGCAGCCGACGCATGGAACATAGAGACGGGCACGAAATTAGGGCTCCTCAACGCAGGCAGCAAGTTCAAGCCCAAAGCTACGGCGCAGGACTATGCGATTTCCATACAGACTGCCGCGGAGCTCATGAACGCCGCCGAAGGCACCGAAAACGCGCTCCTTTTGGATGTTACGGGAAAATTCCCCGCTTCCGATACGCTCTATCCGTTTAAGATCGTGGGATATTATTACGGAGATATGAACGTAGATCATCAGGGCGTATTTATTTCCGAGGAAGACTTTGCAGACATCTACCCCGCATCCTTTACCGGCCCCCTGTTTGAATCCGAGGGATCCGAATATTCCGTCAGTGATAGTTTCCGCGTCACAAAATACCGCGCACCCGATAACAGATTTTACAGCGGCATCATTGTGCCCGTTCCCGAGTCACCCCGCGTATTCCGTGCGCTTTTACGCGGGGAGGGCGCTGTAAGCGATACCGACGATACCTTTTATACGATCAACTCCGCCGTATCCGCAGAGATCGATTCCGCGGTGCAAACGATCGACATGTTAGGGCAGATTTTTTTGTATGCGGGCATCGTGATCGCTCTGTTCGCCATACTGCTGCTCTTCAATTTTATTTCCGTTTCCATTACAAACAAACGCAAAGAGATCGGCATCCTGCGCGCGGTCGGCGCGCGGAGTGCGGACATCTTCAAAATATTCTTTGCTGAATCTGCCATTATTACCGCCGCATGCTATGTGATCGCGGTGATCGCATGCTATATCCTGTGCGGCGTACTCAATACGCAGATCTCGGCAGTGACCAATATATCCCTCTTTATATTCGGTCCTCTTTCGTGGCTCGTGATGCTTGCGATCGCCGTTTTTACTTCGTTGGTCGCGACCTTCCTGCCCGTATATTCGTTCACCAAGCGCAAGCCGGTGGAAAGTATCCGCGCATTATAACCGCGGAACATATGAAAAAAGCATGGCGCCTGCCATGCTTTTTCCGTTTATCTGATGATCTTTCTCCAACCGTAGGGATCGGGAAGCGTGCCGTACTGAATGCCCGTGATGGTATCGTACAGCATCCTTGTGATATCCCCCATCTTGCCGCCGTTGATGGTATAATCAATGTTTTTATAGCGGATGAGCCCGACGGGCGAGATGACCGCCGCCGTGCCCGTGCCGAACGCCTCGTCGAGCTTGCCGTTCTTCTCCGCCTCGATGACTTCGTCGATGGAGATGCGCCGCTCGGTGACCTTGTAGCCCTTATCTCTGAGCACCTGAATGCTGCTCTTCCTCGTGATCCCGGGCAGAATGGAACCGACGAGCGCGGGCGTGATCACCTCGCCGTCGATGACGAAGAACATGTTCATGCTGCCCACTTCCTCGACGTACTTCTTTTCGTTCGCGTCGAGCCAAAGCACCTGATCGAACCCCTTCTCTTCGGCGACCTCGCCCGCCTTCATGGAAGCGGCGTAGTTGCCGAGGCACTTCGCCTCGCCCGTGCCGCCCAATGTTGCGCGGGTGTAATAGTCCTCGACGATGAGCTTCGTGGGTTCAAGCCCGTGCGCATAATAGCTGCCGACGGGAGAGAGGATGATGAAGAAGAGATATTCCGTAGAGGCGTGCACGCCGAGCATAACGCGGGTGGCGACGATGGTCGGGCGGATATACAGCGCCGTCCCGGGCGCAGTGGGGATCCAATCCTTCTCCAACTTCAAAAGCGTTTCGAGCCCCTCTTCCACGACATCCTCGGGAAAATTGGGGATGCACATGCGCGTTGCCGAGCGGTTCATGCGCGCCCAGTTCTCTTCGGGGCGGAACACCGCGATGGAGCCGTCGGGCTGCAAAAACGCCTTCATGCCCTCGAAAATGCCCTGCGCATAGTGGAAAATGCAGGTCGCAAGATCGAACGGTTTGGGTTCGTTCGGCTCCACTTTGGCGTCGTGCCAGCCCTTTTCGGCAGTATACTTCATCGTGAACATATAGTCGGTGAAATAGTGCCCGAAGCCGAGAGAATTATCCATGACGGGTTTTTCTTTCAGCGTTTTTCTCCTGATGATCTCCATAACGTTCACCTCACGCGATCGGGGAACAAAGCCGTTCCCTTTTATTGTTCCTATTATAGTACTTTATGTTCTATTTTTCAAGCGGAAAGGGCGAAAAATACTTATTTTGCACAAAAATTTGCACTTTGCCGTTGAGACGGTCGGCAAGCGCCGCGCAGAACGGCTCCGCCTCCCCTTCGCGCACGCGCACGGTGAACGCGGCGTCGGCGGCGAACTCGCGCCCGAGAACGGCGCACCGCCCTTCCAAAAAGCGCATGAGCGCGTTGACCTCGGGATACTCCACGCGGAGCACGATCTCGGCGCACATATCGTAGAGGCACTTTTCCGCCGCAGCGAGCGCCTCCGCCGCCGAGGAGGAATAGGCGCGCGTAAGCCCGCCCGCGCCTAGCTTGATCCCGCCGAAGTACCGCACGACGGCGACAGCCGTCTCGAACAGCTCCTGCGCCCTGATGACGTTGAGGATGGGCATGCCCGCGGTGCCCTGCGGTTCGCCGTCGTCGGAAAAGCGCTGCAGATTGCCGATGCTGTCGGCAACGAAGGCATAACAGACGTGCGTGGCGAGCGGATGTTCCGCGCGCACGGAGGCGAGAAACGCCCGCGCCTCCTCCTCTCCCGCCGTATGCGCGGCATAGGTGAGAAAGCGCGATCTTTCGATGACCTTCTCGCGGGTCTCAATACCCGTGAGACTTTTATAGCTCATTCGCAGCTGACCTTGATGCGGACCTTTTTGCCCTTGAAGAGCGTGAACGGGAAGGCGGGAAGCGCGGCGTTCACGTCCGTCACCTTCTCCCCGTTGACCGTAACGCCGCCCTGCTCGACGAGACGGCGCGCCTCGCCGTTGGACTTGCACAGCCCCGTTGCAATGAGCGCCTGTAAAACCGTGGCGGTATCGGCGGGCACCTTCTTTTCGGGCATTTCGCCGTCGCCGCCGAACGCCGCGCGCGCCTGCGCCTCCGCCGCGGAAGCCTTTTCTTCGCCGTGCACGAGTTTGGTGAGCTCGAAGGCGAGCACCTCTTTGGCGCGGTTGATGCGCTCATCCTTGTGCGCGCAGAGCGCCGCGATCTCATCCAACGGAAGGAAGGTGAGGAGCTTTAAGCACTTTTCCACGTCGGCGTCGTCGGTGTTGCGCCAATACTGATAGAATTCGTAGGGGCTCGTCTTGTTCTCGTCGAGCCAAACGGCGCCCTTCTGCGTTTTGCCCATCTTCTTGCCCTCGCTCGTGGTGAGGAGCGTGAACGTCATGGCGAACGCGGACTTGTGCTCCTTGCGGCGGATGAGATCGGCGCCGGCGAGGATGTTGCTCCACTGATCGTCGCCGCCCATCTGCAAAAGGCAGCCGTACTTGCGGTTGAGCACCAAAAAGTCGTACGCCTGCATGAGCATATAGTTGAATTCGAGGAAGGTGAGCCCCTTCTCCATGCGCGAGCGGTAGCACTCCGCCGTGAGCATCTTATTGACGGAGAAATACACGCCGATATCGCGCAGGAAATCGACATAGTTGAGGTTGAGGAGCCAATCGGCGTTGTTGACGACGATCGCCCCGTTCTCGCCGTCGAAGCGGATGAAGCGCGCCATCTGCTTTTTGAAGCACTCGACGTGGTACTCCACCGTTTCGCGCGTCATCATGGAGCGCATGTCCGTCCTGCCGGAGGGATCGCCGATCATGCCCGTGCCGCCGCCGATGAGGATGATGGGACGGTGCCCCGCGTCCTGCATGTGCCGCATGGCGATGAGCGTGAGGAAATGCCCCACGTGCAGGCTGTCCGCCGTCGGGTCGAATCCGATATAGAAGGGAACGGACTCGCTCTCGAGCTTTTCGTAGAGCTCCTCTTCATACACCGTCTGTTTGATAAATCCCCGCGCGCGCAGGGTGTCCATTACGTTCTGCATTTTCTTCTCCTCTTTTCGGCTCTTTTTGTACAAAAAAACGGCTTACGCCGCGCGTAAACCGTTCTAACCTATAATGATCTACGCGCGCAGAAACTGTATTACAGACAGACGTAATACAGATAGCCGTAGATTGCAACTGCGAGCGAATGTTTCATGGTGTTATTATACTCCGCGGCGCGCGCTTTGTCAAATGCCTGCGCTCACAATCATGCAAAATTCAGCTCCTTTTGTTCGCTTTCGGGCATATTCAGCCCGCGGAGCCCGCACAGCCCCGCAAAGGCGCGTTCGAACGTGCCGTCGCGCAGCAGACTTTCCTGCAGGGCACGGTTGCGCGCCGCACGGGCGGCGACGCGCTTGTCCTCGAGATACTTTTCCATAGAGAGCGTTTTCATACTCCCTATTTTACGCATGATACTTGACATATATTGTCAGGTATGCTAAAATTTTTTTATCAAAACCAAAAATTTTTTCGGGAGATCACGCATGAAGTACCAACACATGATCGATATGCTCTTTGTGCTGCTGACGAAGCGCCGCGTTTCGGCAGGCGAGCTTGCCGCCCGCTACAATATCTCCGTGCGCACCGTCTACCGCTATATCGACGAAATGACGGTGGCGGGCATCCCCATCGACGTGGCGCGGGGCGCAGGCGGGGGGATATACATTTCGGACGCGTACAAACTGCCCAAGGGATACATGACGCGCGAGGAGTACGAGAGCGCCATTGGCGCCATGCAGGCGATGGAGAGCGAGCTCGGCGACCCCGCCCTTTCCTCCGCGATCCGCAAGCTCAGCGCCAAGGCGAAGGAGGAGCGGCAGGACGGCGCCATTACGGGCAATATCCTCGTGGACAGCGGGACGTGGGGAAGCGAGCGGAAATTTTCGGAAAAGCTCGCGCTTTTGGAGCGCTCAATCGCGGAAAAAGAGGCGTTGGAGATCGACTACACCGCCCGCGGCGGCGAACGGACGCGGCGCGTGATCCTGCCACATCTGCTCGTATACAAGCAGAATATATGGTATGTATACGCATACTGCCGCATGCGCGGCGCCTTCCGCCTCTTCAAGATCGGGCGCATGCGCTCCATCCTGAAAACGGGCGAGCAATTCGCGCCCATGCCCTTTTCGCGCGACGACGTACCCCTCTCTTTCTGGACGGACGGAGAGCGGACGGTGGAGGCAAAGTTCCTCATTTCGCCCGAGGTGCTGCCGTTTGCCGAAGAGTGGCTCGGCATTGAAAACGTACACGAGAAAGACGGGCGGTTCGTTGCCGACGTCACTCTCCCCGACGATGAATCGCTCGTGGAAAAGATCCTCTCTGCAGGCGCGGGGTTCAAAGTCCTTTCCCCCGCCTCGCTCGCCGAACGCGTGCGCGACGAGGCGCGGAAGATCGCCGAAAGCTACTCCGCCTGACCGCACGCCCGTATTCTATAATATAATGTATATAAAAACAGCGTTCCCTTTGCGGGAGCGCTGTTTTATTTTCAGAACCCTTTGGAGGTGGTCGCCGTCGCTCTTCCGAGCTCGTTGCCGCCGCAGGAATAGATGAGTTCGACTGCGATCTCATACTTTCTGTTGGCGGCGCTGTTGCCGTCTTTACTGCACGACGCGCTTGCAAGGAAGCCGTCGCCCTCCACATACCCGATATCGTCGCTGTATGCCGTACCTTTGAGCGTGAAGGTATATTTCGTATAGACCGTTATTCCGTCGGCTTCTGCATATGCCCCGCTCAGTTCGCCGCCCGAAACGGCGACATTGACGCTGAATGTGCGGTGCCATGCGACCCAATCGCGCTGTGTATCGCTCGTCTCAACGCTGTCGAAAACAAGATCGCTTGCCCAAAGCGCCTCGACGGTCGTATTTACGCCGCCGACGACGGAATAGGAGACGTCCGTCACCCTGACAGGGTTCCCGTTTTCATCGAGCACATACCAACCGAGGAAGGTGTAGCCCTCCGCCGCGGGCGTTTCGAGCGTATACGCGCTGTCGAACTCCACCGTCGTTTCGGAGACGTTCTCCGCCTCGCCGAGCGTGAAATTCACGCCGCTGCTTCGGTATGTGACCGTATCGGGCGCGAGCGGGATGCGGATGCTCGAATCGTTCGCGGTGTATTCGAACAGCCCCTTCTCCCAAAGCATGTTCTGCGGGAGCCCTTCGAGCTCGGTGAGGTCGAACACGGTATTTTCTGCGGTGACCGTAAAGACGTAGCGGTTTTCGCCGTACATGAGGCTGATCGAGGAATTTGCGAACATCTGCACGGCGGCGGAATAGGTGCCGTCCTCGTTCTTTTCCCAATCCGAGCCGAGCGCGTAGGGCGCGACGATCGTGACGGTATACAGGTCGGGGATCCCCACGGAGATATCCTCCGTGATCTGCTCCGTGCCGTCCGAAACGCCGCAGGCGTCGTTGAACGTGAGCGTGCCGTCCAATTCGACGATGCTGTAAAGAGAGGTATTGAAGGTGATCTTGCGGAGCACATTGTCGAGCCCGTTGTAATTTTCGGAGACGAGCGTGATCAGCAGGTCGCCGAAGGCGCCGTCCGTCAGCTTATCGCCGTTCAGATTCAGCATCCATGTGCTGCCGTTCGTCCCCTGCGCGTAGCCGTAACTGTTGAGGACGTTGCCGAGCACCGGTCCGTAGTCGTCCGTCTGCGTTTCGCCGCCGTCATCGCCGCCGCTCACCGCACCCGCGATCGCGTCGCTTACAAGGTCGGAGAAATCGAGCATATACGCAAGATATTCCGTGAGAAGTCCGCTGAAGAAGTTTTCAAGCGTCATGACGCGGTATTCGGGTTGTTCTCCCTCGAGGGTGCGGCGCAGGTACGCCATACCGCCCTTGACGGTGAGTTCCGTCACGCCGGAGTGGCTGATGACGAGCGGGAAGGAGCTGTACGAGAGGCGGAGATTGAGCACGACTTCGCCCGCCTCGGAGACGGTCACGCCGATCGCAACGCCGACGCCCGAGACGGTCGGCTTGATGATCCCGAGATTGAGATTTGCATCCACCGTACCGCTGATATAGAAGCTGTCGTTGAGCTTGTGATCCTCGCCCTCCTTATGGGTCGCGGAGAGCGCGACGGATTTGAGCAGTTCGTCCGCGCCCTCGAACATATAGTTCGCATAGCCCGCATAGCTGAGCGAGGCGATGACGGCTTCGCCCGCGGACAGCGTGACGCCGCTCTCCGTATAGCCGAGCGAGAGCGCCTCGTAGCCGATATCGAAATGCACGCTCGTCTTATCGGCGTTGCCCGCGCCGTAGATGTTGGCGATCGAAATGCCCGAAAGGAAGGAACTGCCCGCTTCGCCGTTTTTGCGGAATATGATGGTGAGGTCGTCGAGCCCTTCGCCGCCGTAGACAAGGTCGGAATCGAGTGCGACGGTGAACACCGTTTCGCCGTTCTCCGCGGAGATCCCGAGCTTTTTCAGATAGTAGTCGAAGGGCATATCCGCAAGCACGGTTTCGCCCGCGATCGCGTCGGAGACGTCGCCGAGCATCCCGTCGATTGCGGCTTTGACGCCGAGCGTTTCCATAAGCATCCCGCCGACCGCGCCGAACTGCCCCTTCTCGTCGGGGCTGAGCCACTTGGAGACAAAGTAGCTGTCGAGCACCTCGAAGAGCGCCGACGTCGTCTCCTCGGGGATCCCGAGCGTTGTGAGGAAATTCGCAAGCGTATCCTCAATGAGGGAAACGCCGCTTGCGGCGATGGTCAGAAGATCGCTCGCCGAGACCGCGAAGTTGAGCGGCTGATAGCGCGAATCTTCCGGCTGATACTTGGAGAGACTGACAAAGAAATCGAGCTCGCCGTCCTGCTCGTAATCGAACATCCAAAATTCAAAGAAGAGGTCGGTGCCGTCCGCCGAAACTTCGTCGAGCCACAGTTTGAAATAGACGTAAGCCTCGGGATTGACGACGAGCGTCTGCGCCGCGGTATCGAGCGTGAAGAGCGTTTCGCCCGCACCGCCCGCGTGATAGACGATCTCGCCGTCGATCTCGAATTTCGCGGAGCCGTCCGTATTCACCGCGAGGGAATCGTCGAAGTTCATGCGGACGTCGTTCGAGGAGAGCGTTGCCGCCGCCGCGCCCACGAAGTCGAGGAACTCGCACAGATCGGCAGCCGTCATATAGTCGCCCGAAGGCTCAGCGACGGCGCCGTCGGATACGCCCGCGGTGAGCGCCCCCGAGAAGGCGACTTCGCCCGTCGAGGTCTTTCCGATCTCCACGGATACCGCCCCGCGGGATACAAAGAGTTCTGCGCAGATGCTGCCGTAAGAGACGGTTGCAACGCCGCCCTTTTGCGGCGCGCCGAAGGTGACGCCGCCGATGAGCTGCGGGATATCGAGCCCCGCAAAAAGGTCGGTAAGAGCCGCCCCCGCGCCTGCAAGCGCGGAGATCTCCTCCATCGTCGCGGGGATCTGCGCCCCCTTCACATAGCCGCTCAGGATCGCGGCGACGCGCTCGTAAAGCGCTTCGAAAGCATTCCCGACCGTGTAAAGTTCATCGTAGACAAGATCGACGCCGACGCTGCCGTATACGATCCTGATGCGCGTTTCATCGGCATATACGCCGATCTTCTGCGCCGTTTCGTCCACCGTGACGATCAGATCGAGCGAAAGGCGCAAGCCGTCTTTCCAACTCACCGTACCGTTCTGCACGGAGACTGCCGCGGCGAGATCTTTATAGGCAACGTTGAGCGTGCCGCTGAGGGCGATCGCCTGATTTTCGATGATCGTGAGCACCGTTTCGAGCACGGGCGTGATATCGGCATATCCTGCGTACTTTTGAGGATCGAGCGCAAACGCCCCGCCCTTTGCAAGAACGATCTGCAAACCGTCGAGCAGCGCGTCCTCGCCCTGTACCTCGGCGGTCAGTTTGCCGTCCTGCAAATTAAGCGCGATATCGCCGAGCGCGAAATCGACGCCGAGCGCCGCGAGAATCTGCGTACCGCCGATGACTGCGGATGTCTCCGAACGGAAGCGGATGACTTCGCCGAAATCGAGCGAGAAAAGATTTTTCAGAAGTTCCGATACCTCGCTCCCGTCCTGCGCACCGACGACGGAAGAGACGAGCCCGACCGCGTCCGCCGCGTTGAGTTTAAGTTTTGCCCCCTCAATGGTGAGGAAGATGTATCCGTCAGCCCCGTACGCAAAGCCGATCTTCTTGCTTGCGGAGCCGTTGTTATCCGTATAGGTCACGGTGAGGTCGCCCTCTGCCGCGAACTCTTCGAGCGAGACGGAGACATTCGCGAGGAGCGTTACGCCGCCCGCGGCAAACTGCGCCTGCACATCGATACCACTCTCCGCGACGATCCCGAGCACGGTCTGCGCAAAGGGCAGAATATCCGTGTACCCTTCGGTATCCGTGGCAAATTCCGTCGTCTTGGTGACGGTAAGTTCCGCGCCGAGCACGCCCGCCGCAATCTTCTCCGAAGAGACGGTGAGCGACACGTCGCCCAACTCAAAATCAATGCCGAACGCTTTCAGCAGCTCCGTTCCCTTCACGTTCACCGTCAGCGCGTTCGTATCGTC
Organism: Candidatus Gallimonas sp.; assembly: GCA_048370055.1. Classification (GTDB taxonomy): domain Bacteria; phylum Bacillota; class Clostridia; order Christensenellales; family Borkfalkiaceae; genus Gallimonas. The sequence continues at coordinate 15,651 of DBGBVX010000053.1, forward strand.
GAGCTCGATGAGCTTTCCGAAGTCGAGCGAGAACAGCGTTTCGAGGATATCTTTCTCCCCCTGCGTGAGCCCGTTCATATCCGCGCCCAAAAGCTCGGTGACGAGTTCCATCGCCTCCGCCGCGTCCGCTTTGACCTTGAGCCCCCTGATATCGAGATAGAGCGCGCCGTCCTTATAGATGAGCCCGACGGGGAGCGCTGCGCCGTTGTAGCCTACGGTCACTTCTCCCTGCACGGCAAACTCTTTGAGCGAAAGGTTCACATACCCCTCCGCCGTCAGATCGCCCGCCGCGTAGTCGATATCCGCGCGCAGATACTCCGCGTCTGTAAAGAACGCGATGAGCGCCTCCGCATACGGCAATATATCCGTATATTCGTCGGTGATGACCGCCTCGAACGCCTCCGCGCCCGTCACCGTTGCCGTCGCGCCGAGCACTTCCGCCGTCAGCGAACCGTCCTTCACCGTCAGGCGCACGTCGCCCAAGGCAAAGTCGATCCCGAACGCCTTCAAAAGTTCCGTTCCCTTCACGACGACAGAACTCTCGTTTTCAAAATCGATGAGACTGCCGAAGTCGAGCGCGAGCACCTGCATGAGCAAATCATTCTCCGCCGCGCTCAGACCGCCCTTTGCTCCGAGCAGGTCGGTGATGAGCGAGACTGCCTCGGCAACGTTCGCTTTGACTTTGATCCCGTCGATATCCAACCCGAGCACGCCGTCGCCGTAGATGACGCCGACCGCCTTTGTTTTACCCTTGTACCCGAGCGCGAGGTCTCCCGCCGCGGCGAGCGTGTTCACGTTGAGCTTTACGTTTCCATTCACCGTGAGATCGCCCGCGGCATAATGCACATCCGCCTGCAAATTCTCGTTGCCGAACAGCGCGATGAGTTCGTTTACCATCGGCAGGATATCCGTATACCCTTCGGTATCGACAGAAAATTCCTTCGTCTTGGTGACGGTAAGTTCCGCGCCGAGCACGCCCGCCGCGATCTTCTCCGAAGAGACCGTAAGCGACACATCGCCCAACTCAAAATCAATGCCGAACGCCTTCAGCAGCTCCGTTCCCTTCACGTTCACCGTCAGCGCGTTCGTATCGTCGAGCTCGATGAGCTTTCCGAAGTCAAGCGAGAACAGCGTTTCGAGGATGTCCTTCTCCCCCTGCGTGAGCCCGCTCATATCCGCGCCCAAAAGCTCGGTGACGAGTTCCATCGCCTCCGCCGCGTTCGCCTTGACCTTGAGCCCCCTGATATCGAGATAGAGCGCGCCGTCCTTATAGATAAGCCCGACGGGGAGCGCAGCGCCGTTATAGCCTATGGTCACTTCTCCCTGCACGGCAAGCTCTCTGAGCGAGAGGTTCACATACCCCTCCGCCGTCAGATCGCCCGCCGCGTAGTCGATATCCGCACGCAGATACTCCGCGTCCGTAAAGAACGCGATGAGCGCCTCCGCATACGGCAAAATATCCGTATATTCGTCGGTGATGACCGCCTCGAATGCCGCCGCGCCCGTCACCGTTGCCGTCGCGCCGAGCACTTCCGCTGTGAGCGAACCGTCCTTTACCGTCAGGCGCACGTCGCCCAAGGCAAAGTCGATCCCGAACGCCTTCAAAAGTTCCGTTCCCTTCACGACGACAGAACTCTCGTTTTCAAAATCGATGAGACTGTCGAAGTCGAGCGAGAGCACCTGCATGAGCAGGTCATTCTCCGCCGCGCTCAGACCGCTCTCAGCGCCGAGCAGGTCGGTGATGAGCGAGACCGCCTCTGCAACGTTCGCTTTGACTTTGATCCCGTCGATATCCAAACCGAGCAAGCCGTCGCCGTAAATGACGGCGACCCTCTTTTCCCTGCCCTTATAGCCGAGCGTGAGTTCTCCCGCCGCGGCGAGCGTGTTCACGTTGAGCTTTACGTTCCCCTTCACCGTGAGATCGCCCGCGGCATAACGCACATCCGCCTGCAAATTCTCGTTCGAGAACAGCGCGATGAGCTCGTTCACCATCGGCAGGATATCCGTATATCCTTCGGTATCGACGGAGAACGCCTTCCCTGTGGTAACGGAGAGCTGCGCGCCGAGCGCGTTGACGGAGAGCGCGCCGTCCGCAACGGAGAGCGCCACATTGCCGAGCGCAAAGTCGCTGAGGTTGACGCCAAGCGCCTTCAAAAGTTCATTCCCCGCAAGGACGATCTCGAGCGCGTTCTCCTTCTCGGCGAGGGAGATGTTCTCCGCAAAATCGTCGGAGAGGATGGTCGTGAGCAGATCGCCGAGCGCAAAGTCGCCCGTATCGACGGCGGGCGCCTCCCCGCCGATAAACTGCATGACGAGCGCGACGGCTTCCTGAACGTCCGCCCTGATCTTCACGCCGTCGAGATCGATATAGGCATAGCCGCCCGTATAGGCGATGCCGATTTCCTTTTCCGCGCCGCCGACGGCAAGCGTGAGCGTACCCTGCGCGGAGAGCGCGTTCAGATCGGAAATATTGACGTTGACCGTGCCGCCAACGGAAAAGCCGTTCCCCGCATAGTCGACCGAGACCGCGAGCACGTCGCTCTTCATGATGCCGAGAACGGTTTCGACATAGGGAAGAAGGCTTGCATATTCGCCGTCCGGCGCGGGCACGCTCTCATCGGAATAGGCAAGGCGCGCCGAAACGCCGACCCCGCCGAGCGACATATCCGCAGAGATGTGCCCGAGCGTGATCGTGCCGTCCTCCGCGATGAGAAATTCAAAGTGCACGGGGAGACTGAGCCCCATGAGCTCGAGCTCGGAGTCGAGCGTGGCGCTCCTGCCGTCGTCGGAGACGGCAAAGTCGCCCCCGCCGAGCTGCGCGAGAAGTTCATCGGTATCGAGCGAGATCCCCTCGCTCCCGCCTGCGGGGAGGAAGGACTGCACGAGCGCGAGCAGCTCTTTTGCGTCTGCGCTCACCTTTACGCCGTTTCCGTAGGCAAGACGGAGCTCCCCGCCCGCGTAACTCACAAAGATATTGCCGAGCTGCGCCCTCAGCTCCATGTTTGCCATATCCGCCGCGTTCACATAGACGAGCCCCGAGACGGGCGCGCCGTCGATCGTGAGATCGAGCGCAAAGGTGACGGGTCCGCTCAGAACGGGCGCAAAGGCGTTGGAAAGGCACCCCGCCGCCGTGACGGTGCTCCCTTCCGGAGCGCCTGTGGCGGGTTTATCGGCATAGTTTTTGAAGTAGGTCTCGTAAGCGTCGGAATCCGCTTTTTCCGTACCGTATTCGTAATCGGTGGTATAGGAAGCGGTACAGCCGACGGAAACGCCCATCGTCGCCGTGTATTTTTCGTCGATGACAGACTGCAATACCTGCCAAGTGCTGTCGAAAGTATAGGTGACGGTGATGTACTCAAAGGAGGGCAGCGCCGTGAGTCCGCCCGTGAACATCATCTGATTGACGTAATAGGCGGGCGCTTTGTCGGTCGCGGGGTCAAGATAATACGTCTGCGAATAGGTCCCGTCCGCATTGACGACGACGGGATCGGCGCCGAGCAGCGTCTCCTCGTTGATGACGTACACGGAAAAAGACGTCCCGGGGAGCCCCTTCGTCTTTTTGAAATCCTCAATGAGCATGTTGCCGTAGGGATCGCCCGTCTTCCACTCCGTGTTCACGCCGTCGTATGTGGAGGGGCCGCCCGCCGCGTCGCGCCACAGCACGCGGTCGCCCACATAGCAGAACTGCCGCGCCGAATTGACCATGCTCGACGTGGTGATATCCGTCTGAACGAGCACGCCGTCGCCGAACTGCTTGTAGGTGCTCACCTGCTGTTTGATCATCGTATCGACGAGCCCGTGCATCTCGGCGTAATAATTTTCCTGCCCCATGAGGCGGGTGTTCATATAGCCGATATTTTCGAGCGCGGAGTGCATATCGGGCGTGGAGCCGTCCGTCGGCAGATCGTAAGCGACGGTGACGAAGCCCTCGTCCACCACGTTGGGCGCGGAATCCTTGAAAAAGAGCGCGTTCACGCCGAATACGCCGAGGCAGAGCACTGCCGCGGCGGAAAAGCTCGCCAACACCTTGGTGATGCGGCGGTGATATTTGGCTTTGAGGCGCAAGCCCCCTCTCTTTTTCGCAACGACGCGGGGGCGTTTTTCGTTTTCGATCGGGTGAAGCCCTTCCTCCACCCGTTCACGGGGTTGTTTCATATTCCTCCGACGCGGCTTCCGCCGCGAGATGTAACGAATTTTTATGACAATATTCTATCACTTCCATATGACAATGTCAACAAAATATATGACATTTTCATTAACTTGTGCAAGAAAAGACGAAAAAAATACAAAAGAAAAAATCCTCTCATAGAGAGGATTTCAAAATGCAGAGAGCGGGAAGCGCGGCGCGCGTTGGGACGGTTTCAGCCGTTTTCGCGCATCAGCGCCTTTGTAAGCGCCTCTTCGCAGGGCGGACGGGAGAAAAAATCGCGCGGAAGCGCACCGTCGACGGGAATATCGAGCGCCACCGTACCGCGATGCAGGACGACGGCGCGGTGCGAGAGCATGGCTGCCTCGTGCACGTCGTGCGTGACGAACACGACGGTATCCCCCCGTTCGCGCCAAAGCGAAGCGACGAGTTCCAAAAGCGATTTTTTGAGCGAAAGGTCGAGCGAGGAAAAGGGCTCGTCCATCAGGAGAAGTTCATGTGGGTATAAAAACGCGCGCGCAATGGCGACGCGCTGCCGCTCTCCCCCCGAAAGTTGGCGCGGGTACGACTTTTCGCGCCCTGCGAGCCCGACTTTCGCAAGCATATCGGAAACGTCCGCCCACTGCGTTTTGGGAAGGACGAACCTGAGATTTTCCTCCGCCGTGAGGTTGGGCAGGAGCTTCGGCGACTGAAAGAGATAGGAAAACTCCCCCCTGCCCTCCACGCTGCCCTCATAGGAAGTCAGCCCCGCGAGCACATTGAGCAGGGTCGTTTTCCCCGCGCCGCTCTCGCCGAGCACCGCCGTGATCTCTCCTTCGCACAGTTCGAGCGAGACGTCGGAAAGCGCGGTCCTGCCGCCGTATTTCTTCGTGATATGTTCGAGTTTCATCTTCGCCACCTCACAATGAGGACGTAGGCAAGGCGGCAGAGCCCCTCAAGCGCAAAGCCTATGAGCACGGTCAGCAGCGTGAGCGCCATGAGCCGCGGCATCTGCAAATAGATCTGCGCCTCCTGCATCATGCCGCCGAGCGAGCGGTAGGTGGAGGCAAGGACTTCGCCCGAGATGACGACCTTGAGCCCGAGCGAGAAGATGGAACCCGCCTGATTCAAAAGAGCGGGCGCCGAGAGCGGCAGATACATTTTTACGATCTTGCGCCCCGCGCCGACGTGAAAGGCGCGCGTGAGTTCGCCGTACTGCTCCCCCACCTCGTCGAGGCTTGCAAGCGCGGCGGCATACGCCGCGGGAAAGAGGACGAGCGCCGAGACGACGACGGGCGCGATGGCGGGCGTCGTCCACAAGAGCAGCATTAAAACGATCGCCATCGTGGGCACGGTGCGCAGCACCGAGACGACGGGCGCAAGAAAGGCGCGCACGCCCCTGACGAGGTGCGCGGGGACGGCGAGCGCTGTGCCGAGCGCGAGCGAGACGAGGAACGCCCACAGCGTGCGCAGGAAGGTATTTCCGAACGCACGCCAAAAGGACGCTTCCGTGAGAAGGCGTCCCGTTTCGCGGATTGTCTCCCAAAAGGACGGGAGCACATAGTCGTTCCGCACGATATAGAAGGCGATCACCCATACGAGCCACAGCGCAATAAGCGCGACCGCCGAGAAGAGCGCGTTTTTCTTTGCCATTTACCCTGCGTAGTAGAAGGAATCGGAGACCGCGGAGGTAAATTCCGCGTTAAGATCGATGAGTTCGGCGAGGAAGGCATTGACGCGCGCCTTGCATGCCTGCGCCGCCGTGAAACGGACGGAACAGTTCGCGATCACCGTCGCGTTGAGGTTATTCGCGTTCAGCGAGGGCGTCATGCCCTCCGTGTAGCAGTCCTCCAAAAGCGCCACAACGTCGGCAGCCGAAGCGGTGGCAAGGTACTCCGCGCTCCCCTCCATGTAGGTGATAAAGGTATCGACGACGGGTTTCGCCTCCTCGATCAAGGAAGTCTTTGCCACCAAAACCGCCTGCGGGTAGCCGTTTTCGCCGTCGTACAGCGTTTGCAGGCTGCCTGCGAGTTTGAAAGGGTTCGCAGTCGAAGCGGTGCCGTTGATCTTGCTTGTCACCGCGGGCTCGGGGCAGAGATAGTAGTCGCAGCCGCTCGCGGGCGTGACCGTCGAGGCGTCGGCAAACGCCTGCAGATTGACCTTGTCCGCCGCGGCTTCGCCGTCGTTGCCGAGGATCTGATAGTCGATCTCGTTGCTCTTCAAAACCGCCTGAAAAGTGAGCCCCGGGACGTTGCTCAGCTGCACCACGCCCACCGTTTTGCCGACGAGCGAAGAGAGATTGTCGGTCGTGATCGCGGGATTGTCGCCCGTGGTCAGAAGATACATATTGCCGTTGGTGACGGTGCCGAGCATCTGATACGTCTCACCCGTGCCGAGAAGCTTTGCCGCAGCGTTGACAGGCAGGATGCAGAAATCCGCGGCGGGGTCTTCCCCCGTCACCTGCGCGGTGATCGTGTTGGACGCGACGATGCGGAAATCGTACTGACCGTTGTTATCCTCGTTCACGGCATTGGCGAGCGCCAAGGCAGGCGCGCCGTCGGGCGCGTAGACGGTGTACGTGTCATCCGTTACGCCATCCGGTCCGCATGCCGCAAACATGCAGGCGGCGGCGCCGACCGTGAGCGCGATCGCTGTTGCAAGTATTTTTTTCATGATAGCCTCCGAAACTTAAAATTTGCTGAATAAAGTTTTTGCGGTCACGCCGTCGAGCTGACCGATCTTGCCCGTGAGCGCATTGACGACGGGCGCGGGCGCGTCCATGACGACGCACAACACCGAAACGTGTTTTTCACGATAAGGTATACCCATCCTTCCCACGATATATTCGCCGAATTCCGAGAGATAGGCGTTGAGCTTTTCCGCCTCCTCCCGCTTTTCGACGATGACGGAGAGGACGGCGATGCGGTTTTCTTCCATAAAAAATCTCCCTCTGCCCGAACGGCAAAGGGAGACGGCGCGCCGGACGGGCGCGCGGACATTTCTTTTCGTCTCCTTTGCGGTCAGATCCCTCTTTCCGTTCAGGCGATACGATTATAGCACAGTTCCTTCCGGTTTGTCAAATCATTGCATGCAAAATCAAAGCGCCGCCGCCTTCCGGCGACGGCGCTGCGGCGTTAAGCAGGCAGATAAATCATACGATCAGAGGGTGATCCCGTTGCAAAAGCGCCAAAACGCCGCCTCGATCTGACGGTCGAAATAATCGCCGTTTGCGTACATCGCATCCCGATAGCCGAAATAGCCGAGGTCGTCCGCCATCGTATTGCGGTTGCGAAGAACCGTTTCGGTGCGTTCGACGAAATATTCCCAATCGCTGTACCAATAATCCGCCCTATCCCACCGCGACTGATGGCGGCGCATGGGCTCGCGCACCTCGCTTTCCATCTCGTTGAGGATCGCAAACGCCTCGGGCGAAGTATATACTTCCTTGATGAGGGCGGCGCGTTCCGCCAACTGCTCGCGGAAACCCGCGTTTTCAGCGGGCGCAGAGAGCAGGCAGGCGTCCTCCCTGCCGAGCTGACCGACGCCGTTATATTCGAGGTAAGCGTTGCCGAGGAAAAAATCAAGATAGTTCGCGCCCGGGCGATAGGTGATCGTATCGGAAGTATATTCCGAAAGCGGAACGCTGCCGAACGAATAAATATTGTACGGATCGTACAGAAGGTATCCGTTCGCATTCCGGAGCCCGTTATCGCCCCACTGAAATTCAAAGGAAAAATCAAGATCGTGCAGGCAGAAGCGCCACTTGCCGTCCGCATAGGGATTTTCAGGATCGACCGTTGCCGTGCGCCACATTTTGATGTTGTTGTTCATGAAATCCCAATTCCCCGCATACATATGGACGAGCACCATATCGATCAGGCTCTCTACATCCACCATGCTTTCAAAGCGGCTGTATTCCGAAGGATCGCCGAGATCGCCGAAACAAAGAAAATCAAACAGCTCCTCTGCAAGCCGCATCCCCTGCGCCGCGTCGTCGTCCTCCGCGAGCTCGAAATGGTAGTCTGTATTGTATACGGTCTCGTCGGCATAATCGGGATCGCCCGCAACGATGCTCAGCGACCGATCGACGAGGATGACGTCGTCCCTATCCACACCGTAGTTCTGTTCAAAATATACGTCTGCAGACTGTTTTTATGGACACAAATTTATTTTCACTAACTTTCAATCGTAAGTTTTAAGGCATTACCGATGAATTGCCGTTGCAAAACATTTTATGGGCAGTTTTAAGCACCCGTTTATCAGTCCCTTCTGTAATTTACTCTTGCCATATTCAATA
>DBGBVX010000054.1:0-38614 GCA_048370055.1 Candidatus Gallimonas sp.
CGCTCTTCTATGGTAAAATGGTGGTAGTTCATACAGATCTCCTTTGACGTAAATTGGTTTCGCAACTCTATTTTACCACAGATTTGTATGAACTACTTTTTTTCTCCCTCATCTGTTGCACTTAATAGTATAATTCACCGATCGAAAAAAAAAGGACTGCTTCGGCAGTCCTTTTATCTTTTCCGAAAAAACTCTTTTCAGCCGAATAAGCCCTTTTTAAATAAGCCCTTTTAAAGGATATATTCCAGCGGGCAGTCAGACGGCTCCCGCGCGGAGTGGGCGTCGTCAATCTCCTCCGCATCGCGGCATCCGCCCCCTCGGTAAAACGCCTGCGTTTCGACTGCAGGATGGGAAGAAATATACAGTTTTTCCCCGCCCATGCGCCGCGCCGCGTCGGCGGCGAGCGCAAACAGCTTTTTGCCCATCCCCTGCCCGCGCAGTTCTCTTGAAACGTGCAGGGAAGTGAGGTCGCGGTACTGCCCGCGCGAACCGAGCGGCGGTGCCTCGACGGAACAGAATCCCTTGAGCGCGCCGTCTGCAAACGCGCCGAACACCGCCCCGCCGCGCTCCAGCGTGCGCCGCAGGCATTGCACCAAAAAGGCATAGTCCTCCGCGCTCCAATCGTCGAGAAAGGGATCGGAGCGGACGCACCAAACTCCGTCCGCGCCGCGCCGATAGCAGTCCGTCACCTCCTGACGGCGGTCGAACGCCGCAAACAGCCGCGGCGTAAGTTCCGCCTGCGCAATCGCGCGGTATTGTATATTCATAAATTCTCCTTGAATACCCGTAAAACGTTGTCCCGCGCGGCTTTTTCGGCGGCGCGCGCTCCGATCGCACCCGAAAGATCCTCCAAAAAGCGCGGCATGAAGGAGGGATCGGGAAGGTACGGATTGGGCGGGATGCCGTCGAAATCGCTCCCGATCGCGAGCACATCCTCCCCGCCCGCCGCAACGATCGCCTTCGCGTGCCGCAGAAGCGCCGCGCGCTGCCCTTCGGCAGAGCCGTCCGGCGAGAGGAAATCGGCGCAGAAGTTGAGCCCCACCACGCCGCCGCAGTCGGCAACGCGCCCGATCTGTTCATCGGTGAGATTGCGCGCCCACCCGCAGACGCCCGCCGCATTGGAATGGGTGGCGACAAACGGACGTTTGAACGAAGCTACGTCGGAAAAGAGTTTATCGCTCCCGTGCGAGACGTCGGGAAGCATTTTCAGCTCCGCCATGCGCCCGACCGCCTCGAACCCGAACGCCGTCAGCCCGCGTTCTCCCTCCCGCAGCGCGGGCGAAACACGCCCCGCGCACAGTCCCGCGTAATCGGGGAAATTGGGAAAGCCGAGCGACGTGGGCGCGTTCCATACGAGCCCCACGATGCGCACGCCGCGCGCATACAGCGCGTGCAGCCGCGAAAGCTCGCCTTGGAGCGCGTCGCCCTCCACTGTGAGCATGGCGTTCAGCCCGTCCGCTTTCAACGTTCCGCCCGCAAAGCGGAAATACCCCTCGCGGGCGCACAGCGCGTCGAACGCATCGGCAAGGGCGCAAAAGCGCGCAAAGCCGCCCTCCCCCACGAACGCGGCAAAGCATTGCAGAAGGCACCCGCCCGCCGCGAGCCGCTCTTTCGTGACTTGCAAAACGCCCTCCTGCGTGAGGGCGTCGCAATGCAGATCGATATACTTCATTTCCTGCGTTTGATGAGCCGAAGGATGAGCCGCAGAGGGTACGGCGGCCGCACACATACGATCACGTTCAATCTCTCCCTCCTTCCATGTTGTCGATACAGACGAGCACGACGCCCTCAACCGTAAAATGCGCCCGCTCCGCCGTGACTACGTTGGAAATACCGCGCGTGGAGCCGTAGACGAACGTTTCGGGCAGAGGATAGTAGAACCCGCCGCTCTCCATAATATGCACGTTGCCGCCGAAAGGGACAATGGAGACGGTGCTCCCCTTTCTGCCTCGGATGACGACTTCGCCCTCCGCCGCAAAGATGCGGGCGTAGTTGGTGACCATGCTCGCGCGCACGCCCTTTTTGAGCGCCGCGTACAGAAGGTGGAGATTGCCGAGGAAATGATCCTCTCTGCCGCCTCCGCCGCCGTAAAATTCGATCTCGTCCGCCCCCGCGGCAACGGCGCGCATGAGCGCGAGTTCGCCGTCGGTATAATTTTTTTCGGAGGGATACACCTCGGCGGGCGGCGGATCGGGCGTATAGCCGAGCGAATCGTAGTCGCCCAGATTTTCGTCGATGCGCACCCTGCCCTTTGCCCAATCGTACGCGCCGTCGCAGCACCACACACGGGCGCCAGCGGCGTCGATCGCACCGCGGTAGGGTTCGCCGTTCAGAAGAATGATCGCCTTCATATCCCGCGTCCGTGCAGGCGCTTGATCGTCCAAGCCATATCCTGCGAGCGAAACACCGTACTGCCCGCCACGATGACGTTGGCGCCCGCCTCGATGACGGCGTCAACGTTCTCTTCGGTGATGCCGCCGTCCACCTCGATATCCATATCGGGTTTGCCGCTGCGGATACAGAATTCGCGCAGCGCCTCGATCTTTTTGAGCGTTTCGGGCAGAAAGCGCTGCCCGCCCCACCCGGGATGCACGCTCATAAGAAGGAGCATGTCCGCGTCCTCCACGCAGTCGTAGAGGCTCTCCACGGGCGTGTTCGGGTTGATGACCGCGCTCGCCTTCATCCCGTAATTTTTGATGATGCGGAGCGTCTGCACCGTGAGCCCGCGGCACTCCTCCACATGCACGGTGACGATATTCGCCCCCGCGCGCGCGAACGCCTCGAGGCGCGTATCCGGCCGCATGACCATGAGATGACAGTCGAGCGGGAGCGTCGTATACGGGCGGATATGCTCGATCATCTGACTCCCGAACGTGATGGTGGGCACGAAATTGCCGTCCATCACATCGCAGTGGATATAATCCGCGCCGCAGTTTTCAAGTTTGCGCACCGTCTCGCCCATGCGCGCGAAATCGCCCGCGAGAATGGACGGCGCCACTTTTACTTTTACCATAACAACCCCTTATCTGTTCTTGATTTTCCCGCGCAAAACGCGGCGTTATTTTATGCGATCGACCGCCGCCCGCCTGCGCGCGCGGCGCGATTTCTACGCTTGCGGCTCCTCTTCCCAAAAACCTGCTCCGCAGCTTTTCGGGAGCCCTGCATCGGCGCCGCCTGCCTTTTTCGTCTCTATATACTTCGCACGGAGTTGCCCGCAGGCGCCGCCGATGTCGGAACCCATGCTGCGGCGGAGCGTTGCGGAGATCCCGCGCGAAACAAGCTCCTTCAAAAATGCCTGCGCGTTTTTTTCGTCGGCGGCGAGCAGATGCCGCTCCTTGACCGCGTTGAGGCGGATGAGATTGACGTGGCAGGGTCTGCCCTTCAAAAGCTGCGCGAGCGCCGCGGCGTGTTCTTTATCGCTGTTTTCGCCCGCGATGAGGCTGTATTCGAAGATGTACCGCCGCCCCGTCTTTTGGAAATAATAAGCGCAGGCGTCGAGGATATCGGCGATCTTATAGGCGTTCGCAACGGGCATGGTGCGGGCGCGCTCCTCATCCGTGACAGCATGCAGAGAAACGGTGAGATTGAGCGGGATCCCCTCCTCGGCGAACCGCCGCATCTGCGGCACAAGCCCGCAGGTGGAGAGCGAAATGTTGCGCGCGCTCACGCCAAGCCCCTCTTCCGCCGTCACGTTGCGCAAAAACCGCACGACGTTTTCGTAATTATCAAAGGGCTCGCCGCTGCCCATGAGCACGATATTGGTGACGGCGCGCTCCTTTTTCGTACCGCCCTCGGCGCGGTTGACGGCGAGCACCTGCCCCAAGATCTCCCCCGCGGTGAGGTTGCGGACAAGCCCGTTCAGGGTGGAGGCGCAGAACTTGCACCCCATGCGGCAGCCCACCTGCGTGGAAACGCACTGCGTGTTGCCGTACTTGTACTTCATGAGCACGCCCTCGACGATGTTGCCGTCGGCAAGGGCAAAGAGAAACTTCTTTGTGCCGTCTTTGGAGGTGAGCGTCTCTGCAATGCGCACGGGCTCATCTTCAAAATCCGCCGAAAGCCGCGCGCGGAGCGCCGCCGAGACGGGGATCTCCGAAAGTTTTTTCCCCTGCGTGAGCCCCTCCATGAGCTGACGGGCGCGGAAAGGCTTTTCGCCCGCCGCCGCGACGAGCGCGGAGAGCTCCTCCATCGATTTATCCTGTAAGATCTCTTTCATGCGCGCCTCATTTTTGCGATATAAAACCCCGCGCCGAACGCCGTATCGGGCAAAAACTGAATGCCGAACGCCTTTTTTTCGTGTGTGAGCGGGCTTTCAAGCCCCTCGGCGGAAAACTCGGGATGCGCGTTCAGGAAGGCGCGCACCACGGCGTCGTTCTCCGCTTCGAACAGCGAGCAGGTGGAGTAATAGAGCGCGCCGCCCGCCTTTACATAGCGGGAGCAGTTCTCCAAAACGGCGCGCTGAACCGTATTCAGCTCCGCGATATCCCCCTCCGTTTTGTTGAGCGGGAGATCGGGATTTTCCGAAACGGTGCCGAACCCCGAACAGGGTACGTCGCACAGAACGCCGTCGAAGGCGCCCTCGAAGGCAGGATCGAAGACGGAACTATCCTTCTGCAGCGCGGTCACGTTCTCCGCGCCCATGCGCGCGCAGTAGCTGCGGATGAGCCCGACGCGGTGTTCGTGCAGTTCGCACGCCGTGACGTGCGCGCACTTTTCCGCGAGCAGGACGGACTTCCCGCCGGGCGCGGCGCAGGCGTCGAGCAAGTTTTCGCACGGCTCGACGGCGGCGCAGATGGCGACGCTCCCCACCGACTGAAAGGTATAGTCCCCGACGGCGAAGGCGGCGTCGCGCGCAAAATTTTCGAAGATGTACACGTTCGGAAAGGGCGTGTCAAGGTGCGGGCGGGCGAGATATTCCTCCGCCCCGCGCACAAAGCGGACGGTAACGCCCTTGCTCTTTGCGCGCACGATGCGCTCCGCGCGGTCGCCGTATTCCTTCCGCAGCAGCCTGACGGCGAACAGCGGATAGGGCGTGGTCGCGGCGAGTCCTTCGTCGCCCGCGGGGATCGCGACTTTATTGACGTCGAACGAACGCAGCGCCGCGTTGGCAAACCCCGCCATGCCCCCTTTGCCCATTTTTTTGAGAAGATCGACGGCGGTATCCGTGACCATGTACTTGGGCTTCCCCAAAAAGATGAGCCAATAGAGCGCGATCTTTAAGACGATGCGCACCGTCTGTTTGGGATTTTTGGGGGCGACGGAACGCAGGCAGAGCGTTAAATAGCTGTCGTTTTCGAGCACGCCGTACACCGTTTTTACGGTGCGCGTGCGGTGGAGCTCCTCGAGGGGCGTTTCGGCGAGGGCGATCTTCAGATGCGCGCCCGCGCCGTATACCTTGCTCAGGACCTGATAGGGATCATAGAACGGGTTGGTCAAAGCGCGCCCCCTCTTTGATTTTTCCGCCGTTGGCGAACGCGGTGTCCGCCATGCGTTTTCCGCCCGCCGGCTGAAGCTCCGTGATGCGCACGGCGCCTTTGCCGCAGGCGACGATAAGCCCCTTTTTGGGCGAACATGCGACTACCATGCCCGCGGGCGCCCGTTCGGAAAGCGGCAGAGCGCAGGCGTTATAGCAGTTGACCGCAAGATCGCCGCACACCGCGTAGGCGAGCGGCGCGGGCGAGAGTCCGCGGATGAGCGCGCTCACTTCGGCGGCGGGGCGGGTGAAGTCGACGGGCGTGCGCGCGACCTTTTTGCACACGCTGCCCTCGCCCTGCTTTTCGAGGACGACATCCCCCCGCGCGATGCGGCCGACCGCCTCGACGATGAGCCGCGCCCCGAGCGCGGAGAGCTTCTCCGTCAGCGTGCCGCAGGTATCCGTCTCCGCAATGGGAAGGCTCCCGCGCAGAAACATATCACCCGTATCCAAGCTGACGTCCGTTTTCATGATGGTGACGCCCGTTTCGCGCTCGCCGCCGATGATGGCGCGGGCGATGGGCGCGGCGCCGCGGTAGGCGGGCAGGAGGCTCGCATGCACGTTCCACACGCCGAGCGGAAAGAGATCGAGCACCTCCTGCGTCAGGATCTGCCCGTATGCGCAGGTGACCATGAGATCGGCTTTGACGGCTGCGAGCGAAGAAAAATCGGCTTTCAGCTTTTCGGGCTGCAACACGGGGATCCCGCGCGCGAGCGCCGCGGCTTTGACGGGCGACGGCGTAAGAACGCCCTTCCTGCCCTGCGGCTTATCGGGCTGCGTGAGCACCGCCGCGATCTCGAATTTTTCTGCAAGCGCCTCCAACGAGGGCACCGCAAACGCGGGCGTTCCCGCAAAAACAAGTTTCATATGAAGACCTCCGATCCCACGGGAAACCCGTGCTAAGGCGCGCCCGTGCGCTTTTGCGCCGCCGCGCGAAAAGCGGGCGTTCACTCGTCGACGGAGTGGATATTCGTCGCCTTATCCGTATAGAGCACGCCGTCGAGGTGGTCGAGCTCATGACAGACGGCGCGGGCGAAAAAGCCGCGCGCGACGAGGGAATATTTATCGCCGTTTCTGTCCTGAAAGATGATTTTCACCTTATCGGGACGGACGACGGTCCCCGCCTTGCCGCGCACCGAAAGGCACCCTTCGGGCCCGCTCTGCTCCCCCTTTTGGGAGACGATGACGGGATTGATGAACTCAAAAAAGCCCTCCTCCACATCCACCTGCACGGCGCGGACGGGAACGCCCACCTGCGGGGCGGCGAGCCCCGCGCCCTCGGCAGCTTTGAGGGTATCCTTCATGTCGTCGAGGAGCTTGAAAAGCTCGTCGTCGAAACGGGTGACGGGTTTGCATTTTTCTCTGAGGACGGGATCTCCGACCTGAACGATTTCACGGATCACAATAATACACCTCTATATCTTCACAAAATTTCCCGCGCAAAGGCACGGCAAATTTTCGTGATCTGAACGACAGCCCACGGTTCGCCTACGGCTTTCCGCGTGTTTTCTTTCTTGGCGCGATTCTAAGGGCTTCCATTTATACTCGTGCCAATTCATTCTTTCCCAAAAAGCGCAGGTATGCGCAAATTGTGTTCCGCTGCGGAAGGGCACCTTCCTTGCGGAGAATGTTTCACTTCACAAAATTTCCCGCGCAAAGGCACGGCAACTATATATTTATATTCTCAAAATAATTTGACCGTATTTCAGCTTAAATTGGACGGATTTTCTTCCACATAGACGAGCGCGTTTTTGGGCTTGACGGCGCTCACTTCGTCGTAAATTCTCTCCAATAATTCCTCCGCGGTGAGGCGCATGAGCACCTGATAGCGGAACTTCCCCTGAATGCGCTTGATGGGCGCGTGCATGCGGTTGAAAAAGAGAAAGTCCTCGGTATGCGCTTCATACAGCGCCTGCAGCCTTGCGTATACCTCGCGGAGCGCCTCCAAAGCGTCGGCGTCCTTATCGGACGTGACCATCACGCGGACGATCTTGGCAAACGGCGGAAACATCGCCGCGGCGCGCAGCGCGATCTCGTGGCGGTAGAACCCCTCGTAATCGTAGGCGGCGGCAAAGCGGAGGATATAGTTTTCGGGATCGTACGTCTGCAAAATGACGTCCCCCTTTTTATCCGCGCGCCCGCTCCTGCCCGCGACCTGCGTGACGAGCTGAAAGGTACGCTCGCCGCTCCTGTAATCGGGGAAGTGCAGGCTCATATCGGCGTCGAGGATGCCGACGAGGGTGACGAGGGGAAAGTCGTGCCCCTTGGCGACCATCTGCGTGCCAACGAGGATATCCGCCTCGCGGTCGGCAAACTTCTTTAAGATGCGGTAATGCCCCTCTTTGCCGCTCGTGGTATCGTTGTCCATGCGCAGGATGCGCGCCGAGGGGTAGAGTTTTTTCAGCTCGCCCACCACGCGCTGCGTACCCGTGCCCGCGTAATAGATGTGCGCGGAGCCGCATTCCGGACACGCCGTGAGCATTTTATAGCGCGTGCCGCAGTAGTGGCATTTGAGGCAGTTCTCCTCGCTGTGATAGGTGAGCGCCACGTCGCAGTGCTCGCATTTGGCGACGTATCCGCAGTCGCGGCACAGGACCGTCTGCGCGAACCCGCGCCGGTTGAGGAAGAGGATGGCTTGCTGTCCCTCTTTCAGGCAGTTTTCGAGCCCCTCGCGCAGAGCGACGGAAAAGGGCGAGGCGTTGCCGCGCTTGACCTCGCGCCGCATATCGACGATGCGCACATCGGGCAGCGGACGGGCGTTGATGCGGTCGGGCAGCGCGATGAGTTCGAACTCCCCCTCCTTGGCGCGGCGGTACGTCTCGACGGACGGCGTGGCGCTGCCGAGGACGAGCTTGCAGCCGTTGTACTTTGCGCGGAGACAGGCGATATCGAAGGTATTGTAGCGCGGAGAACTCTCCGAAAGGTAGCTTCCGTCGTGCTCTTCGTCGATGACGATGACGCCCACGTTCTCCACGGGCGCGAAGATCGCCGAACGCGCGCCGATGGCGATGCGCGCCGTCCCCTCCCGCAGGCGGTGCCATTCGTCGAAGCGCTCGCCCGCCGAGAGCCCGCTGTGCAGGATGGCGGCGGCGCTGCCGAAGCGTGCGCGGAGCTGCGAGAGCATCTGCGGCGTGAGGGAAATTTCCGGCACGAGGAAGAGCGCCGTCTGTCCGCGCGCAAGCGCCTGCGCGATGAGCGTGAGATAGATCTCCGTTTTTCCGCTGCCCGTGACCCCGTGCAGAAGGACGACCGTTTTCTCCGTTTCGCCGACGCGCGCTACGGCGGCTGCCTGCGCGGGCGTGAGCGTGCGCGGCTGATAGGCTCCCTCCACGCCGCGGTAGGGATCGCGCAAAATGCGCCGCCGCTCGAGCGAGACGGCGCCTTTTTTGACGAGCGCGTTCACCGCCGAGCCGAACATCTTGCGCAGGACCGCCGCGTCCACCTCGCCGTTCTCCTTCAGAAACGCGATGCACGCCGCCTGCTGCGGGGCGTTTTTTGCGGGGGGCATGTCCGAGACGAGGCGCGCAAACGTGCGGTACGTCTCCCCCACCTTGCCCGTGCGCATTTCGGCGGGCAGAAAGAGGCGCAAAACGAGCGCCATGGGCACGCGGTAGCGCGCCGCGATCTTGTGCGCGAGCGCGAGGCACTCCGCATTCAGCGCGGGGAAGTCCTCCTCCGCGCGGTAGATCTTTTTGAGTTTTTCGGCGGGGTAATCGCTCGTCTCTTTCACGCGCATGACAAAGCCCGTCGCCGCGCTTCTCCCGAAGGGTACGGCAACGCGCGTCCCCGCCTCGACGGGAAAGTCGCAGGCGTAGTCGAATATCTTATCGACGTCGCTGTGCGCGATATCTACGATGACCTCGCAAATCATGTCCGTATGCAAAATAAGCCCCTTTGCGGGGCGATGTTACAGGCGGAAAGCGCCGTCAGTCGCGGGCGATGGTGACCTTTCCGTTCATGATCTCCTGACAGGCGAGAACGATCTCCTTCTGCTTGCCGGGAAGTTCGGTAACGCCTGTGGACTGCATCTGCTCGATGATCTGACGGGTGCGCTTTGCGACGACCACGCACAGTTCGTAGCGGCTTGCAGGATTTTCGGGCGTGCCGAGTTTGCGAATGAGAGCGTCTACCGAAGGCTCATTGATCATATATTTTTCTCCTTTTCTCTGCGGATGATTTCTAAAATTTTCGTCTTGGTCTCTTTGGAATCGTCGTTGACGAGGACGTAATCATAGAGATTCGCCTGCTCGAGTTCGTAGCGGACGCGGCGGAGGCGGTCCTCGCGCTCGGCGTCAGATTCCGAACCGCGCCCCGCGAGGCGCTTTTCGAGCTCCTCCATCGAGGGCGGCGCGATCATCACGAGCACCGTCTCTTTGGGCATGAGCCGCTTTGCGTTGAGCGCGCCCACAACGTCGATCTCCAAGATCACGGAATGGTCTTTGAGTTGGCGCTCCACAAAGGAACGGGGCGTGCCGTAGAAGTTGCCGAAGTGCTCGTCGTATTCGAGGAAGTCGTTCTCCTCGACGCGGGAGCGGAACTCCCGCTCGCTGATGAAAAAGTACTCCCTGCCGTCCTGCTCCCCTTCGCGCGGAGCGCGCGTCGTACAGGAGACGGACTTGACGAGGGTGTTATCCTCTTCGAGGAGATAGTTGACGATCGTCCCTTTTCCGACGCCGGAAGGTCCCGAAAGGACGAGAAGGATATTTCTCATAACTGTTCCTTATGTTGAGATTACCGCGGCATGTAAATGCGGTGCTTGCGCCCTATCCTGCCGCGCGCGGCGTTGCCCGTGAAAGTAAAAATCCGTAACTTATTCGAGGTTTTGGATCTGCTCGCGCACCTTCTCGATCTCGTTTTTCATCTCGAGCGCAAGCGCGGTGAGGGGCTGATCGTTGGACTTGGAGCAGATCGTGTTGCATTCGCGGTTGAATTCCTGCACCAAGAAGTCGAGCTTTCTGCCCACCTGTTCGAGCGCGCAGATCTCGCGGAACGCCTTCGCGTGCGCTTTCAGGCGGGTAAGCTCTTCATCGATGTTGCACTTATCGGCAAACACCGCCGCCTCCGTCAGGATGCGCGTTTCGTCCGCCTTGCCCGCAAGGTATTCCTGCATGCGTTCCGTGAGCTTTTTGCGGTATTCCTCCGCAACGAGCGGCGCACGCTCCGCGATGCGCGCGGTGAGCTGTTCGATGGTCGTCATGCGGGCGAGCAGATCCGCCTTCAGCCGTTCTCCCTCGGTAAGGCGCATGGCGGCATGCCCGCGGAGCGCCTCTTCGAGCGCGCCGTCGAGCGCGCTGAGGAGCACCTCGTCCGCGCCCCCGTTCTCCTCCGTGCGCACCACGTCGGGCAAACGCAGGTAAAAGGAGAGCGAGATATCGTCCTTTAAGTCGGGAAAAACCGTCCTCAGTTCCTCCGCCGCCGCATAGTAGCCGCGCGCGACGTTCAGATCGACGGACATCGTTTTTTCCTTTTCACGCTTATCGGTATAGCTCACGAACACATCGACGTGCCCGCGGGAGATATGCTTTCTGACGACGGCACGGATATGATCTTCCTGCGCAAGGAACACGCGCGGGCTCTTGACGGCGACGTCGAGAAAGCGGTTGTTCACCGATTTGACTTCCGCCGTCAGCTCGACGCCCTCGGCTTTCGCCACGCCTTTTCCGTACCCCGTCATGCTGAACAATGCCGTTATCCTCCCGTAAAGCAGTCATAAAACCGTACATCATATTATACCACGCGCGGGCATATATTTCAAGCACTTTCGCCGATTTTTTCGGGCAATGCGCACAAAACCCGCCGTTCGGCGGGTCTTATCCAATCTGTATCCCTATTTCGGACGGGCATTTCTGCCCGCGGCTTGCATTTATTCTTCGAGCATCGCGAGGAACTCCGCTTCATTGATAATGCGGATGCCCTTCTCCTGCGCCTTTTTGAGCTTGCTCCCCGCGCTCTCGCCCGCAACGACGAGCGTGGTTTTCCCCGTGACGGAGCTCTGCGCGGTGCCGCCCTGCTCCTCGATGCGCTTCTGCGCCTCGGGGCGGGACATGGCGGCGAGGCTCCCCGTGAGCACGACAAATTCGCCCGCAAACTTCCCCGCCCGCGCCTTCGGCTTGACGGTGGGAGAAACGCCCGCTTTTTTGAGCCGCTCAAGCTCGGCGACGTTCTCTTCGTCGGCAAAGTAATTCACGATGGCTTTCGCCGTCACTTCGCCGATGTTTTCCATGGCGACGAGCTCCTCGGCGGTGAGCCGCGCAACCGCCTCCACGCTGCCGTACGCGGCGAGATCGCGCGCCGCGACCCTGCCGATGCCCTCGATGCCGATGGCATACAAAAACCGTTCGAGCGGCATGTTTTTGCTCTTTTGAATGGCGGCGAGCAGATTGGAGATCTTTTTATCCTTGAACCCTTCCAACCCCTCGAAGCTCTCCTCGGTGAGGGCGTACAGGTCGGAAAACCGCCTTACGCCGCGCTTTTCGAAGAGGAGCTGCAAGGTCGCCTCGGACATGCCCTCCACGTCCGCCGCGTTCTTGGAGCAGAAATGCGTGAGCTTTTGGACGATGCGCGGCGGGCAGGCGCGGTTGGTACAGAAAAGATTCGCCCCTACCTCTGCGACGGGCGCGCCGCAATACGGGCAGAGGGCGGGCTTTTGCACGGATACGCTGCCCTCCGCGTGCGAAACGGCGCCTAAAATTTCGGGAATGACTTCGTTGGAGCGGCGCACAAGCACGCGGGAGCCCACTTTGACGTCTTTGCGGGTGAGATCGCCGAAGTTGTTGAGCGTGGCGCGGCGCACCGTTGCGCCCGCAAGCTCGACGGGCGTGATGATCGCGAGCGGCGTGAGCTTGCCCGTGCGCCCCACCTGCCAACGCACTTCCTTCACGGTCGCCTCCGCCTCCTCCGCCTCGAACTTGTAGGCGATCGCCCAACGGGGGAATTTATCGGTGTACCCCATTTCGGCGCGCACCGCCTCGGAATTTACCTTGACGACCGCGCCGTCCGTCAGAACGTCGATCTTTTTGCGGTCGACCTCGATCTCGTCGATGGCGTCCTCGATTTCCTCGAGCGTAGCGCACTTGACGAAGTACGGATACGTTTTGAACCCCTCCCGCCGCAGGAACGCCATCGCCTCCTCCTGCGAAGAGACGGGCAATTCGCTCATATAGTTGACGTCGTAAAAGAGGATCTCGGGGCGGCGCTGCGCCGTGACCTTGGGATCGAGGTTGCGGATGGCGCCCGCGGCGGCGTTGCGCGCGTTTTTGAGGGGTTCGTCGGGGTGCTCCTCGTTATATTTTGCAAGGACGGAGAGCCGAATGATCGCCTCGCCGCGCACCTCGAGCGTGCCCTTGTAGGAGATGGAGAGCGGAAAGGAATGGAGCGTGAGTACCTGCGCGGTGACATCCTCCCCCTCCGTGCCGTTGCCGCGCGTGGTCGCGCGGACGAACGCGCCGTTCTCGTAAGTGAGGCATACGGTAAGCCCGTCGAACTTGTACTCCACGGTAAATTCCGCGTCGGGCGCGACCTTCTGCACCCGCGTGACAAAGGCGGAGAGCTCGTCCTCCGTGACCGCCTTATCCAAAGAATACAGCCGCGCGATATGCGCATGGCGTTCGAACCCCTTGATGGGCTCGCCGCCCACGCGTCGCGTAGGCGAATCGGACAGGCGCACGCCCGTCTCCCGTTCCAACTCCTTCAGTTCGTCGTACAGCCTGTCGTACTCCCTGTCGGGCACGCTCGGATCGTCGAGCACATAGTACTCGTACGCCCACCGATTGAGGATTTTTACAAGTTCGTGCATTCTGTCCATAAAAAACCTACCCATATTCACACTTTTTCTTTCAAACTGATGAAAGAAAAATTCGTGACTCCTACAGTATCGTCAGCGGCGCCAAAGCCGCGGCGAGGTCCTTGTTCCCCGCCTGATCGAAACTGACGGTAACGATGATATTGCTCCCCGCGCCGCGCAGGGCGGTGACGGTGCCCTCGCCGAAACGGGCGTGTTTTACGCGCATGCCGACCTGAAATTTCGAGGCATCCTGCTTGGGTGCGGCGGGCTTGGGCGCACTCGTGTTCCCCGCGTTGCCGTAACGGACATGGGTGGCGGCGTTTGTACTTCCGGCGCTGCCGCTGCGGACATGGGCGGGCTGTACGGGGCGCGTCCCCGCGCCGAAGGTGCGGTAGCCCTCGTCGTCGTTTTGGGTATGATAACCGAACGAGGACGCCTTCCCCACGAACGTATTGCGCGCGCGGGCGCCGTATCCGCCGCCCGCATAGCCGCCGAATCCGCTGTTCGCGTAGCCGCCGTTATAGTCGCCCGAAAAGCGCTGATACACCCGCTCGCGGGGGATCTCAAGCTCCCCTTCGAGCTCGGTGATAAACTGAGAGCGCATCGTCGGCTCCCTTCTGCCGTAGAGATAGCGGCTGCGCGAACGGGTGAGCCACAGCCGCTCCTTGGCGCGCGTGATGGCGACGTACATGAGCCGCCGCTCCTCTTCGAGCGCCACGGGATCGTCCGCCGCGCGCGACGTGGGCATGATGTTCTCTTCCAACCCCACGACGAACACGCACCGGAATTCAAGCCCCTTGACGGCGTGGATGGTGGCGATCGTCACATAGTCGCTGTCGTCCATCTCGTCGGTATCCGAATAAAGCGTGATCTGTTGGAGATAGTCGGAGAGCGACGCGTCCTCGTTCATGCGAACAAATTCGTCGACGGAGTTCGCGAATTCTTCGATGTTGGCGCGCTTTGTAACGCTCTCATCCGAATTGTCGGCATACTGCTCGACCATGCCCGACGTTGCGATGAGCTTGTGCGTGAGCTCGCTCACGGTGAGCGCCTGCGCGTCGATGACGAGGTTTTTCAGATACTCCCCGAACGCCCTGAGCTTGGCTTTCGCCCCCGCGTTCAGGGCGAGGAGGTCGGCGTCCATCACGGCGTCGTAGAGCGAGACGTCCTCCCGCTCGGCGTAATCGAGGAGCGCCTGCACCGTCTTATCGCCGATGCCGCGGCGGGGCACGTTGATGATGCGCAGCACCGCCTCGCTGTCGAACGGGTTGGCGGCGACGCGCAGATACGCGAGGATATCCTTGACCTCTTTGCGCTCGAAGAACTTGAATCCGCCGAACACCTTATAGTTGATGCCGTACTTGGTAAATTCCTGCTCGTAGGAACGGGTGAGCGCGTTGATGCGCATGAGCACGGCGAAGTCGGAGAGCTTGTAGCCCTGCCGCTTCATCTCGTAGATGATGCGCGCGCAGTAGAGCGCCTCGCCCGCCTCCTCGTCCGCCTCGTACCAAACGGGTTTTTCGCCCTCCTCCGCGTCCGTCCAAAGTTCCTTGCCCTTGCGGCGGACGTTGTGCGCGATGGAGGCGTTCGCAAGCGAAAGGATCGCCTTGGTGGAGCGGTAGTTCCGCTGCAGTTTGTAAATTTTCGCCTTGGGGTATACCTTTTCGAAATTGAGGATATTCTCGATCTTCGCCCCGCGCCATCCGTAGATGGACTGATCGTCGTCGCCCACGACAAAGAGATTTCCGTGGACGGACGCAAGAAGCTGAACGATCTCGAACTGCACCGCGTTGGTATCCTGAAACTCGTCCACATGGATATAGCGGAACTTGCCCGCAAGATATTCGCGCGCCTCCGCGTCCGTCCGCAGAAGTTCGAGCGCCTCGGTGAGGAGATCGTCGAAATCGAGCGCATTGTACGCCTTGAGGTGCGCCGCGTACTTTTCATATACCTTGACGGCGGGTTCCATGTTGCGCTCGTGCGCGGCGTGACGGGCGTACTCCGAGGGAGAGAGCCCCAACATCTTAGCGTTGGAGATATGCCATTTGACGGACTTTAAAAGCCCGTCGTCATCCTGATAGCCGCACTCCTTGAACGCCTGCTTGACGACGGCGGAGCGCTCCTGCTCCGAATAGATGGAAAAGTTTTGGCTCAGCCCCCGCCGATCGGCGAACATCCGCAGGATCTTGACGCACATGGAGTGGATGGTGCACACCCACATGCGGGAAACGTCGGTCATGGCGTCGAGCCGCGCGCGCATTTCGGCGGCGGCTTTATTGGTGAAGGTAATGGCGAGGATATTCTCGGGCGAAACGCCCAAATCGGCGATAAGATGGGAAATGCGCGCCGTGAGCACGCGCGTTTTTCCGCTCCCCGCGCCCGCAAGCACCAGAACCGCGCCCTCGGTATCGAGGACGGGCAGGCGCTGTTCTTCGTTGAGGTCGTGAATATCTATCATACCCGTTCATTATATCATACCGGCGGGAAAATGACAATCGTTTGCCCGCCCGCACCGAGCGCGCGCCAAGAAAAAAAGGCGCAAACGCGCCTTCAATCGTCCACGCCGTACAGTTCGTTGGGCGTAGTGTCGAGCAGACGGCAGAGCGCGAGCAGCTGCTCGTAGTTGAGCTCGAACACGCCGTTTTCAAAGCGGCTGTACTGCTGCTGCGTCATGAGCATTTTTTCCGCCACTTCCCGCTGCGTGAGCCCCTTCGCCCGCCGCGCCGCCTTCAGATTCCCCCCGATCGTCTTAGAAAGTTCCATAGAAAAAACTTATCACTTTCTGATGTAAAACGCTTGCTTTACATCAGTAAGTGATGTATAATATAGAAAATCTGCAAAGGAGGAACATCGGGCATGATCGAACACAGAGTCGTCGCGTGCAGGCTCAAACGCGCGAAAATCGAAAAGACCTGCGACAAGATGGGCACGGACGGATGGGCGTTTGCGGGCAATTTCGTGAGCAGTTTCCTGTTCATTTTCCGCCGCAACTACCTCGTATTCACGCGCAGCTCCCGTTGACGGGAAACAGCATAGGCGGGTCAACCCTGACCCGCCTTTGTTTTTTCGAATTCGTATTCCTTTTTGAAGCGCTCGAGCGCGGCAAGATACTTTTGCGAAAGCTCAAGATTATAGCGCTGTTTTTCTTCGTAAGTGAGCGTATCGTAATAGGCTTTGTCGGTGAGCCTGCCGATCGCGTCGGACACCTCTCCTTCCTCGAGAAGGAGCTTTTTTACTTTGAGGTAAAATTCATCGGGCGTTTCGCCGCGGATGGAGTCGGATACCTTCCCCACGAAATAGCGCTCCATGCGGCTCTCGTTGATGCCCTGTTCCCGCGCCGCCTCGCGCCGGAGATCGAGCTCCTCTTCGCAACGTTCCCAAAACCCCTTTTTCATGCGCATTTTCGCCTCTTTTGCAAGCATTTTGAGCGTACGTTCCATATGACGGTCTCCTTCCATATCTACAAAGAAAAAAAATGATTTTCACACCCATCCGGCGGCGCTGCCGCGCCCTTTCAACGGCGGCAGGCAAACGCAGCGGCTGCGCCGCGGCGCCCGCCAATTTCCGACAATTTTCGCAAACGGCAAGAAAAAAGACCGTAACCATCGGTTACGATCTTCTTTTGTCAGTTTCTGCTTCTCTTTCTCGCGGCTTCAGCCTTCTTTCTCTTTTTGACGGAAGGCTTCTCGTAAAACTCCTTCTTGCGAAGGTCGCCGATGATGCCGTCGCGCGAGCACTTTCTCTTAAAACGACGAAGCGCGCTCTCGAGATTTTCGTTTTCTCCGACTCTGATCGTGGACATATACTCTACCCTCCTTCGCCGCAGCACTTACTTGCAACCTGATTGCCCGAATATTATAGCAAAGGCGGAAAAAGATGTCAAATTTTTTCGCCTTATTTTTACGATTTTTCCGCGCCGCACTTTATCATCTTTTCCGCGAGATACTCGTAGGAGGCTTTCAGCTCCCCCTCCTCAGAAAAGTCGCGCGCATAGTTCTCGATGAGCACCGCGCCCGAAAAGCCGACGTCCCGCAAACGGGCAAAGAGTTCGCCGAAGTCGAATACGCCGCGCCCGGGAAGGCACATTTTGCCATCGGCGGTCACATCGCTCACATGCACGGTGACGAGGTTTTCGCCCATCTCCGCGAGATACTCCCGCCAATCGCAGCCGGAGATACGCGCCTGCTTGATATCGAGCACGCCGCCGAGATCGGGGCAGCCGCGCTTCAACTCCGAAAATATGCCCGGGCGGTTATAGAGCGCCCATTCCACATTCTCATAGCACAGCCGCACGCCGTATCCCGCGCAGAAATCGAAAATCTTTTTTGTTTCGGCGGCAAACCGCGGGAAATTCTCGCGGAAGGTGCGTTTGAGGCGCGCGATCCCGTGGAAGGTATAATGTTTTGCGCCCAAAAGCTGCGCCGACTGCATGACGGAGCGCAGCCAGCCGTATGCGTCGGAGACGACGCGCGGATGCTCGGCGTAAAGCTGCGGCTCATACTGCGTGTTGAGGACGTGCACCGAATGCACCGCGGTGTTCCCCCTGCGCGCGGCGAGAAGTTCCGCAAACGAGGGCGCATATTCGCAGAAGGAGGTGAGGAACACCTCCGCGCAGGGCACGCCCCATTCGGAAAAGAGCGGGAGCGCGTCCTCGTTGTTGCGCCTCAGAAAGAGGGACGCCGTGGAAATGCCGACCTGCATCAATAGTATTTCTCCATGATCTCGTCCGCCGCGCCGTCCATCCAGCCCTTTGTACAGTACAGGGTAAGAACAGTGAAGCGGTCGCGGATCTTATACGCCTCGAAGAGCATTTTGCGCATGGTATCTTTGGAAATGCCCAATTCGGAAAAGCGCGTGGGGCAATTCAGCGAGGCGAGGACTTTCTCCGCATAGTCAGGCGACGGGAGCTTTTCCGCCTCGGCATACACCCTTTCGCACCCTTCGAACGCGGGGCGGGCGCGGAGCGTCTGATAGAGATAGAGCGAGACCATCGTCCCGAGCCCCACCTTGACCCCGTGCAGGGGGATGCGCTTGCCGCGGCGCAGAAAATCCATCTCAAGAAAATGGCTCATGTGGTGTTCCGCGCCCGAAGCGGGGCGGGAATTGCCCGCAATGACCATGGCGTAGCCCGAGATGAGGAGCGCGTCCATGAGCTTTTCCACCCCCGCGGGATCGCCCGTTTGGAGCGCGGGGATACTGTTGTCGCACGCGCCGACGGCGTTGCGCATGAGCGAGAACGCCTCCTCGTTGACCATCTCCCCCGTCAGATAGGAGGAAATGCGCCAATCGGCAAGGCAGCAGTATTTTGCGAGGATATCCCCCACGCCCGCGCCGATCATGATACGCGGCGCCTTTGAAAGGATCTCGAAATCCATGAGCACGTCGGACGCAGTCTGCGCGGGGCGGGTGATCTTGAACCCCTTTTCGATGAGCGGCGTGACGGAGGAAGAGAACCCGTCCATCGAGGGCGCCGTCGCAAATACGCCGCTCGGTTTGTGCGTCAGAAAGCCCGCGTATTTGCACAGATCGTTGAGCGTGCCCGCGCCCACGGCGAGCAGATAATCGTATCCCTCGCCCCCTTCGGCGACCTGCCGCACCGTCGCCTCATCGGCGACGGGCTCGGGCGAAGGCAGCACGAGCATGCCGCACTCGGCGGCGTTTGCCGCCACCATGTCCGCCACGGGCTGCGCGAAAACGCGCGTCGTCTCGTCGCATACGACGAGCGCCCGCCTGCCGCGGATACGCTCTTCAAAGACGGGGAATCCCCCGTCCGTTTTGCGCTCGGCGTTGATGCCGAACTTTTTTGAAAGCGCCTGAATATCCATATCCATCCTCTTCCCCACTTGTTTTCCCGCGTCAGTCCTCGATCGCCCGCGCAAGGAGGCTGCATCTCTGCCGCAAAACCCTGTTTACATACAAAAATACGTTGCAAAAGGCGTCACTTGTTATGCCTTTTGCGCCTTTCATTGCTGCGCAAGCAACTTTCGCGGAAAGAGTGAGCCGCCGCGTGCTATCCTGTTGCCAAACAGCGGCGGCGAGAGAAACCGAACGCAGAGCCGCAGGCGAACGTTGGGTTTCTCTCCCCCTCACGGAATTTCTTTTTGTCGTTCAAAAAGAAATTCCGTGAACTTACTTGCAAATAAAGTTGCAGACGATGCCCTCGTCGTAATCGCCGAAGCCCTTGCCGAAGATGGTCACGCCGCCGCAGTGCTCGGCGGTCTCGGGCACGGCGATGCGGAAACGGATCTGCGCGCCCGCTTTCAGCCCTAAATCGCCGATGCGCGTATCCGAGGTCTTGATCCCGCCGAGGAAGGCGCCGTCTTCATTGACGGTGAGCACGACCTTCCTGCCGTACTGACCGAGGTTGCCGAACCACCACGAAGGGCTCACCGTACCGGCGCGGTCATTGTATTCGCCCTTGCTGCGGTAGATGCCGAGATCCTTCCCGTTGACGGAAAAGCTGATGTCGCTCGGATAGTACGCCGCATAGCCGGGCGCCTCGGAGGCGAGCTCCATGGAAAACTGCAGTTCGCGCGGGCGCGCGCCCTCTTCGAGATAGTTGGGCACGAGATACTCCACATACCCGCTCGCAAACCAAATGATCCCCGCGCGGAAGCGCTCGGGATAGGAAAAGCATGCGGGATCGTCGAACCTGCCCACGACGTGCTCGTCCGTCGCCAACCCGCAGGTGGGATGCACGTCGTAATCCACATAGTGCCCCACGTCGATATGCACCGACTCGACGCGTCCTTCCTCGGGCGGGCGGGAGAGAAAATCGATGACGATCTTATCCGTTGCGAGCGAGCAGATCTTCTGCGTGCCGCGGATGCCCGACGACGTGGAGATATCGATGAGCCCCGCCGCATGCAGCTTTTTGATGTGCGCCGTGATCGCCCCGTTCGAGACGTTGAACCGCTTTGCGAAATAGGCGAGGTTAAGTTCGCCCTTCTGCAAAAGTTCGTCCAAGATCCCCAACCGCACTTCGGAATCGAGCGCCTCGTAGAGGATGCGCCCCTGTTTGAAATCTTTCAGATAAATCATGAAAATACCCTCTTTCCGATTATCATTATACGCCCTTCGGAGGGAATTTGTCAAATAAAATGTTTGATTTTACGGCGAATATTTCAAAAATAAGTAAATAAAAAACCGCCGCGCGGGCAGCAGAAAAGCAAAACGCCGCCGCGAAAGCGCGGCGGCGCCGGACGATGACGAAATTACTTTTTCACGCTTGCGAGCAGATCTTTCACCGACGCCTTGCACGCGGCGAGCGCCTCCTCGGCGGCCGCCTCGGTGGGCGCCTTGATGGAGTAGTAGATCTTCAGCTTGGGCTCGGTGCCCGAGGGGCGCACGCAGACGAAGGAACCGCCCTCGAGTTCGTAATACACACAGTTGCACTTGGGGATGTTGAGCGGCTCCGTTTTGCCGTCCGTCGTGCGGCGGAGATCGGCGGAGTAGTCGCGCACAGCCTCCACTTTGAAGGGACCGAACGCGGCGACGTTCACCGTCTTGAGCGCGTCGACGACGGCGTTCATCTCCTTCATCGCGTTCAGACCGGAGTACTGAATGGACTCGTTCTTATCCAACACGAACCCGTATTTTGCATAGATCTCCTGCAATCTCCCCCACACCGTCTTGCCGATGTAGGTATAGTAGCAGACCATCTCGGCGCACAGCATAGACGCGACGACGGCGTCCTTATCGCGGGCATGGGTGCCGCGGAGGTACCCGCACGACTCCTCGAACCCGAACACAAAGGTATGCGAGCCGTCCTGCTCCCACTGCTTGATCTTTTCGCCGATGAACTTGAACCCGACGGGCGTTTCGAAGAGCGCGACGCCGAAATCGGCGCAGATCGCCTTCGCCATGCCCGTGGTGACGAATGACTTGACCACCGCCGCGTTCGCGGGCAGCGCGTTCTCCTCCTTGAGGCGGGTGAGGATATAGTCGAGCAGCAAAATGCCCACCTGATTGCCCGAGAGCGCCACGAACTCGCCCTTCTCGTTCTTGACGGCGACGCCGAGGCGGTCGGAATCGGGATCGGTGCCGAACACGACGTCCGCATGGATCTTATTGGCGAGCGCGATGCCCATGGAGAGCGTCTCTTTGAACTCGGGGTTGGGCACGGCGACGGTGGAAAATTCGGTATCCTTGGTCGTCTGCTCTTCAACGACGTTCACGTTGATGCCGAGTTCCCTGAGGATGCGGGTGACGGGCACATACCCCGAACCGTGTACGGGCGTATAGACGAGCTTCAGATCCTTCCCGCACTTTTTGACCGCCTCCGCGGAGAGCGTGAGCTTTTTGAGCGCCTCGATATAGGTATCGTCCACCTCTTTGGGAACGGGCACGATGAGCGGGCTCTTTTCCTCCCCCGTCACGGAGAGGTAGTCGGTGATCTTCTCGATGAACCCGACGACGATCTTGGTCGCCTCGGGGGACATCTGCGCGCCGTCCTCACCGTACACCTTGTATCCGTTGTACTCCTTGGGATTGTGCGACGCGGTGATCATGATGCCCGCCACGGTGCCGAGATAGCGCACCGCATAGGAGAGCATGGGCACGGGATGCACGTCGTCGAACAGGTACGCCTTGATGCCGTTCTTTGCAAGCACGCCCGCCGCCTTCTCGGCAAACAGACGGGAATTTCTTCTCGTATCGTAGGAGATGACGACGCCCTTCTTCTGTTCTTCCTCGGGAAGCGTTTTGATGTATTCGGAGAGCCCCTGCGTCGCGCGCATGACGGTGTACACATTCATCATGTTCATGCCGCAGCCGATGATGCCGCGCATGCCCGCCGTGCCGAACTCAAGCTCGCCGCCGAAGCGGTATTCCTTCTCCTTCTCGTCCGAGGCGATCGCTTTCAGCTCCGCCCTGTCCGCCTCCGCAAGGCGCGGATCGTCGACCCAAGATTGGTAAATGCTTTGATAACTCATATCATTCCACTCCTTATTTGTTCGGGCGCGCAGTCCGCACGCCCGTATTTCCCTCATTTTTCGGACGGTTCGTCCTCTTTTTCCGCGGGTTCCGCAGCGGCGGGCTCGTTGATCTTGCGGTTGAGCTCGTCGAGGCTGTCCTCCGCGGTGATGAGATCTTCCGCCGGCTTGACCGCCTCGGCGGAGCCTGCGATATCGTGCACGGAAATAAAGTACTTCTTTTCGTGATCCTCATAGTAATGCACGAACTGCAAGGCAAGCAGGAAGATAAAGCTGATGGGAACGGTCAGAAAGAGCGCGCTCCCGATGGTGAAAAGCCCGAACGCCACGTTCATGACGACGATGAGATAGATCGCCGCGAGGAAGGTGGCAAAACGGCGCCAAAACCCTTTTTTGGCGCAGAGCGCGTCCTTCAGCGCCTGCCCAACCCGCTTTTCGCCGGATACGATGGCGGGGATCCAAGCGGAGATGAACGTCATCTTCAGCGACTGCAAAAACACGATGAGCGTGACCGTGAGGCACAGCGAGGCGATAACGGGCAAAAATCCCCACGACGGCAGGAAGGAAGGCACGTAAAAGAAGAAAAACCAACAGATGAGCGCGGTGGCTGCGTCGTACAAAAAGACGATGGGCACATAGATGACCTCGTACAGCGCGGCGCTGCCGAGGCGCTTGAAAAAGGAAGCGGAAAAACTCGTGCGGGAAAAGAGGCTCATCCTGTCGTGCATCGTGCCCGCCACGGCAAAGAGGCAGAGCCCGTTGAGAAAGCGGGAGAGCAGATAGATGAGGCAGACCCCCAC
The DNA here is from genome assembly GCA_048370055.1 of Candidatus Gallimonas sp. Lineage (GTDB taxonomy): Bacteria > Bacillota > Clostridia > Christensenellales > Borkfalkiaceae > Gallimonas. The sequence continues at coordinate 22,990 of DBGBVX010000054.1, forward strand.
GACCGCGCCCGCGACCGCGCCGCCGTTGCGCCCGACGAGCGCGAAGAAGTCGGCAAGCGCGTCATGAAAATCGGACTGAAAGGTCTGCAATACGGCGGAATCGCCGCTGAACAGCGCGCGGAAAAATTCGCCCGTCATGCCGCGCAGCGTTTCCCACTCCGCGCTCTCCACGATCACGGCGAGCGCAAGGCGCAGGATGACGTAGACGATGCTGAACGTGATCACCGCGACGACAAGGCGGTACAGCAGCATCTTGAACGCCGAAGAGAAATTGTCCATCGTGATATGAAAGGCGTTTCGGAACCGCATATCAGTACCTCCTGTAGCTGTGGAGTTCATCCTCTCTGTCCAACTTATCCGCGTCGAAATAGACGACTTCCATGCGGATACAGAAATTGAGGAAGAGGAACACAAAGAGCACCGCACCCACGATGCGGAATACAAAATCGGGCAGGAACGCGCACCCGCCGAGCACGAGAACAAGCCCCGCAACGGAAATGGCAAACGAGAGCACGAGTTTCCAACGGCGCTCCACCATCAGGCGGTAAGAATACAGGAACGCCTCGAAGAATTTAAAGCCCGTCATCATCTTGCACGGCAGCCACAGATAGAACATCGTCGCCAGATAGATGAGCACGAACAAAAAGAGCAGCACCGCGACCGTGTACAGCAGATAGACGACGGCGAGCGTGTCTGCCTGAGAGATCACGTACAGAATGGCGGAGAGCACCACCGCCCAGATCTCATAGAACACGACGTAAAGAAGCGTAACGAAAAACGCGGGCAGGAGCACGTTTTTGAACTGCGCCGCAACGCCGCCGAACGTCCGCTTGCCGAGCTTCATATGCTTTTCGACGAAGGCGAGGAGCGCCGCCATAAAGAGAAAAATACATACTACAGCAAGCACGCTGTACACGGCGCCGAGCACGCTGTCGAAGCGGATAAAACTCCACGCATGGAAAAATTCAAGGAACTCCGCCTGCGGCGCACCCGTAAAATACCCGCGCACGACCTCCGCGATGCACTGATAGTCGAGCGACAGCGCCATAAACACTGCGGGCACCACCGCAAACGGGAGCACAAACCACAGGTTTTTGAAGATATATTTCCAACTTCCGAATACTGTACGCATACGACCACCTATAACGGTATCTATTATATAACAAAACCCGCGCGGTGTAAAGAGGTTTTTCGGAAAAACCGCCCTGCCCCGCGCGGGAAAAATTTCTGCCTGCCGTATTTTACGGCAAAAATATGCCTAAAAATCAGCAACATACCCCGCTCATTGCGCCCCCGTCCGCTTAAAAACGCTGACGATCGTCTTAAATATGATTTTGATATCAAACCAAATTGAACAATGATCGACGTAATATAATTCTAATTTCTGCCGCTCGCCGCTTTCATAAGTTGTGTTGCTTCTTCCATTGCACCCCCACCAACCAATCATACCGGGCTTCACGGAAAGCAACTTGTCACCAAGCGCGCCATACTTTTCATTGACTTCGCTTTCCATCAAAGGACGCGGTCCTACAACAGAAATTCTGCCTACAAAAATATCCCAAACTTGCGGCAATTCATCAAGCGAAGTCTTGCGCAGGAATCCACCGATCTTTGTAATACGCGGATCATTATCGATCTTGTACTCTCGCTTATATTGCTCAAGTTGCTCCGGCGTAAGCATGTTCTCAAGCTGATCAGCATTTTTCTTCATGCTTCTGAATTTAGAAATATGAATGGGCTTTCTGTTCTTCCCTATGCGTTTATGATGATAGATGACAGATCCTCCGTCACTGCATTTTACGCAGATTGCAAGAATCAGATACAGCCAACTAAATATTATCAAGAACAATCCGGAAGCTAAAATATCGAAGCACCGCTTGACGAACAGATAGCACCCGTAGCGGAATCCCGACCTTGGCTTGAACGTCTCTTCGGCAGCAGCCTCCGCGGGCGCTTCGTCCGCCCGCGGCGTTTCCACGGATACGGGCGCCATATCGACCCCGACGAGTTGGATATCGCAAGGCACGGTAAAGGGCGCCTGACGCACCTCTTCCTCGGGGGGCTCCTCCGCGCAAGCCGCCTGCGCGGGCGCAAGTTCCTCTTCGACCGTCTGCTCCCCGCAGGCAGATTTGATTTCTTCCATCGTGTAACTCTCCCAAACGCTCCGCAAAACCGGAACGACCTATAGTTGTGAACTATTATATCATGTGCAAAAATCCATGTCAAGATTTTCACACGATAATTTCGTGGCAGTCCTTCCTTAAAATCCCTGCGAAATGCGCGTCACGTCTCCGTGCTGAAAGGAGACGTCGCCCAACCGCACGAGCCGCCATGTTCCGCCCTGCAAGTCCGCCTGCGTGACGGACGCATTGGGCACCCACGGGATATCCTTCATTCCGCTGAGCGGGATATGCTGCCAATAGCATTGCAAAACGCGCAGCACGCAGGCATGCGTGCCGATGAGCACTGTTTTCCCCTCGTTCTCCGCGGCGATCTTCAGAACTGCGGAAACGGCGCGTTTTTGCAGTTCCGCCGTGCTTTCCCCGCCCGTGCAGCGGCATGCGCCGATATCCTCGCGCCACATCCTGTAATCTTCGGCAAATTCGCGGGCGATCTCCTCGGCGGGTTTTCCTTCCCACGCGCCGCCGTCGATCTCCCGCAAAGCCCGCTCTTTGAGGACGGGAAGGCGGAGCGCCTCGGCGACGGGCGCGACCGTGTCGTACGCGCGCCGGAGATCGCTCGAACAGACCGCGTCGACGCGGTAATTTTCAAGAATGAACTGCCCGAGCTCCCGCGCCTGCCGCACGCCGAGCGCCGAAAGCGGCACATCCGTCTGTCCCGCAAAAAGTTTGCGCTCGTTGGCGCGGCTCTGTCCGTGCCTGACGCATACCAAACTGACCATATTCGCTCCTTGCTATCAAAACAGCGCCCCTATTATATCGCTCCGCCGCAAAAAAAGCAACGATATGATACAATAAAACAGCGGACGCCCTTCCGAGCGCCCGCTGTTTTTATGGAGCTTCTGGCCGGACTTGTAAGGAGCGGCTTGCCGCGACGGAATAGCGTATCGTTCGCCGCTTTCTTGTAAAGCGGCGCAATCGCGTCACCGGCGACGCGCGCAGCGCTCGCCGGGCGAGTGTGCCGGAGGCACACAAAAATAGGTGAGCACCTTAATGGTACTCACCTATTTTTATGGAGCTTCTGGCCGGACTTGAACCGGCGACCTATTGATTACGAATCAATCGCTCTACCGACTGAGCCACAGAAGCATATAAAGCTGCATGCATCACAAACACGCTCACTTATTATATGTAAAATCGACTGAAAAAGCAAGCGTTTTTATGCAACTTTTCAGATTTTTTTATTGCGCGGAACAAACAAACGCATACGCTGCGGGAGTACCTCTACCGCGATATCCCCGCGCATCCCCTCTTCGCCGTCGAGATCCCACACCACGCCCTCGTCGGTGCTCACGGTGATATGCCGCCCGCGCAGATAGAGGATATCTTTCTTTTTCACCTTAACGCCGAACAGGAAAAGCGAGGCAAGCGAAAAATATGCGCCGATGCGGCGGAAAAACCCGGGGCGTTCCGCCTGTTTGATGACGACGAGCTCGAGCTGCCCGTCCTGCATGCTGCCGCTCCTGTTGATGGGGAAACTTGCGACCGACCGCCCGTTGAGCACGAAGATGAGCACTGCGTGCGACTCCGCGTATGCGCCGTCGCAGTTGATGCGCAGCGGGAACACCTTGAAATCCATTTCATTTTTCAGGCACTCGAAGGCGTACGCTAAAATCCCGAGCTTCTTTTTGGCAGACTGCGGCGTAACGTAGGTCGTGCGGGTGAACGCGCCCGCCGCCGCGATGTACATGGCGTAGCGGTCGTTGACGCGCATGCAGTCCAACTGCTCGCAATACCCCTCTTCGATGACGTTGAGCGCGCCGCGGACGCTGCGCGGGATGCCGAGCGAACGCGCCACGTCGTTGGTGGTGCCGCCCGGGATATACCCAAGCCGCACCTCGCGCGTGCCGACGCCCTGCAGGACGTGATTGAACGTTCCGTCTCCGCCCGAAAAGAGGATCGCGTCGAACTTCTCCGCGCCCTCGCGGACGCGCGCCTCGAGATCGTCCGCACTCGACGTAGCGACGATCTCGACCCGATCGAATATATGATTCAGCCGCTTGCGGATATATCCGAGCTTTTTGGCGACCTTCCCTTTCCCGCTTGCGGGGTTATACAAGAACAGACAATTCACACCTGCATTATACCCGATGTCGCGCGAAAATGCAAGCTGTTTTACATATATTCTCCCGCCGCGGCGACCGACATGCAGAGCATAGTCTGAATACGGCGCACATCTTTTGCAAAGACGATCTCCGCCCCGCTCTCCCGCGCGGCTTCCTCGGCGCGGTACAGCGCCGCGTTCCAATCGGAGAACATCGCGCCGTTGCCCTCGCGCAGTCCCTTGAGGGAAGCCGCCGCCCCTTTGAGGGAAGCGGCTGCCTCCCGCTGCCCGATCTCGGATCGTTCCAACCCGTTCGCGACGTCGTACAGCATACGGGCGATACTGTCCGCCGTGGCGGCGTTCGCCTCGGCAAGCGCGCGATTTTCGGCGGCGCTGCCGTACAGGAAAAATTCCGCGGGCGCGATGCGCACCAACTCCGTCTCCGTTCCCTCCGCGCGCATGCGCTCCTGCACGCGCTCCGCCTCCGATCGGGAAAAATAGCAGGCGATCGCCACGCCGTCCGCGCCGTAAGCGAGCGCCGCGCCGCCTGCGGAATAGCTCTCGCCGATGACTGCGGCGGAGGTCGCCTCCTCGCAGGGGCGCACGAGCAGAAAGTACTCGTAGCCGAGCGAAACGCGCGCGCACGCGCGCGCATGCCACCACGCGACCCCCGAAATGATCAGCATGAACGCCGCGACGGACAAAAGCGCCGCCCAAAGCAGGATCCGCCGCCCGAAATTTGCCTTCATACGGCTATTTTATGAACGGAGCGCCGCGGTTTATGCCGCGGCGCTCCGATGTGTTTTATTTTACCGCCTCCTGCGGAGGATATCCCCCTCTTCAAGCGGATACGGACACGGGAAGGAGTATTCCCCCTGCACGAAGGACGCGTCCGCGCACGGTTCCCCTTCGCCGTTCAGCATGTTTTCCACGCGGACGGACTTTGCGAACGACGCCGACGGGGAGAGGATCTCCAACACGTCGCCCGCGCGGAAACGGTTGCGCATCTCGACGAAGGCGCGCCCGCCGCGATACCCTTTTACGACTGCGACGAAGGTGCACGTTCCGCCCTCCTGCGAGCCGTCGGAAAGCACGGTATCGTGATTTTCCCCGAAGGCGTAGGCGGTCGTATAGGCGCGGTGCGAGGCGCACTCCAATTCGGCGGCGAGCTGTTCCGACCAACCGCCGTCGAGGATGCGGCGATAGGCGTTGACGACGGTGGCGAGGTAGTATTCGCTCTTCATCCTGCCCTCGATCTTGAAGGAGACGACGCCCGCCTCGGCAAGTTCCGGAAGGTGCGCGCTCATATTCAGATCTTTGCTGTTCATCACATAGGCGCCGCGGCTGTCCTCCACGAGGTCGCACCAACCCTCTTTCCCCTCGCTTTGGATACGGTAGGCGCGGCGGCAAGCCTGCACGCACGCGCCGCGGTTGGCGGGGCGCCCGTCGAGATAGTCGGAAAGATAGCACCTGCCGCTGTACGAGATGCACATGGCTCCGTGCACGAACGCCTCCAATTCGAGCGCGGGATTTTCGGCATGGATGCGGGCGATCTCGGCAAGGGAGAGCTCGCGGGCGAGCACCACGCGGCTCGCGCCGAGCTTTGCGAACATGGCGGCGGCGCGGGCGTTGGTGACGTTCGCCTGCGTGGAGATATGTACGGGGAGCGCGGGAGCCGCCTCGCGGCAGACGGAAAGCACGCCGAGATCGGAGACGAGCACCGCGTCCGCCCCCAACCGCTCAAGCGTGCGGAAGTGCTCCGCGAGCGCGGGAAGGTCGGTGTTCCGCGCGAAAATGTTGGCGGCAACGTATACCTTTTTGTTCCGCGCGTGCGCGTACGCGATGCCCTCGGCGAGTTCTTCGTCGGTAAAATTATCGGCGAAGGCGCGCAGAGAGAAGGCTTTCCCGCCCAAATACACGGCGTCCGCCCCGAAGCGGAGGGCGCACTTGAGTTTTGCAAGATTGCCCGCGGGGGCAAGCAGTTCAGGTTTTTTCATCGGCAGCTCCTTCGGCGGGATCTCCCCCGCCCATGTTCGCGATCATGCGCGCGATCTCCTCCGCCGTCTTTCCGTCCGTCGTAACCTTTACGGCGCCCGTATCCCCTTCGAAAAAGGGAAGATAGGAAACGGCGCGCGAAAGAACGTCCGTCTCTCTCCGCCCCGCCGCAATATCCGCCGCAAGGCGGGCGCGGAGCGTTTGTTCCCGCGCCGTGAGCGTGACGCGGATAAGGCGCACGCCGCCGAGCGGGAGGCGCGACAACAGTTCTTCGGCGATCTCCCGCCGCTGCATGACCCAACAGAATACCACGCTGCGCACATCTTCGCATAAAAGGTATGCGCTCAAAAGGCGCGCGGCGTTTTCAAAGACAAGCGCCTTCCGCGCCTGTGTGACGCGGAAGGGCGCAATATCCCAACACCAATCGCCGTCCAAAAAGGCGCAGTCGGGAAGTATTTTCTGTAAGGCGCGCGAAACGGCGGTCTTGCCCACCCCCATCGCGCCGTTGATAAAGTACAGCGTTTTCATCTACTTTGATCGGCGGCTCACGGCGAGCCCCATGCCGAGGCGCAGGACCTCGGTGGAAAAATCATTATCCTCCGAGAGCCGTTGCAGGTACTCTTCGATATGGCGGGCGAGCATGCGGCGCTTCGGCGGCACGCCGCCTGCAAAGAGCAGCACGTCGTCGGAAAAGAGCACGCCGCCCCGCTTTAAGAGGCGTTTGCAGTCGGGGAAAAAGCGGCGGTACTGCACCTTTGCGGCGTCGAGGAAGATAAGGTCGTATGCGCGTTCGAGGCAGGGCAGGATGTGAGCCGCCTCCCCCTCGAGAAGGCAGACGCGCCCCTCCGCGCCGAACGCGGCGATATTTTCCCGCGCGGTCTGCGCGCGCACGGCGTCTCGCTCGATCGCGGTGACGTGCGCCTGCGGCAGAGCGAGCGCAAACGCGAGGCTCGTAAGCCCCTTGCCCGCGCCGATCTCCAAAATACGCTCTGCGCCCGTTTCCTCCGCCGTTTTCAGCATATATGCGAGCGTTTCCTCCGCACAGGTGGGATCGCGCCCCTCTGCCGCCGCGGCGCGGAGCGCGGCGAGCCGTTCCCATTCCGAAGACTGCATATCCTTTTCCGTCACTTTTTTTGTTTCGGCGCGGGGAGCTCCTCCCACATCGCCGCAAAGAGCGCGTACAAAAACGCCTTGTCTGAGGGATCCGCAACGACGGCGCGCGGCTTCGCCCCGACGTGCGGCGGAACGATATCCGCTTCGGGCAACATTGCCCGCGCCGCGGGCACGGGCGTAACGTACAGCCTGCCGTCTTCGATCGTGCCCACCATCTTCTCGCGGAAATACACGAGCCATTCGCCCATCATGGAGCGGATACGGACTCCGGCAACGCCCGCAACGAGTTCTTCCGCAACGTTTTTCGGCGTCCCCATGTCCGCACCCTCCCATCAACTCTCACCGTCTGCGCGGCACCTCTTAACGAAAGACAAACACTCCCACCGCCCCTACGGGGCACCTCCCTCAGCGAGGGAGGCAAGTTATAATCACTCGCGAAGGAGGCTACACCCCCGCCCGCGCTATAAAACCTGTTGCAAAAGGCGTCACTGCGTTATGCCTTTTGCTATAAATCACAGATACAAGGAAGGTATCCCTGCTGCAAATCACGTCCGCGAGGAAGGTTGCCTTCCGCTGCGGTACTCAATTTGCGCACGCCTGCGCTTACGCGGAAGAGTGAGCCGCCGCGCGCTATACTGTTGCCATACAGCGGCGGCGAGAGAAACCAAATGCAGAGCGCAGCGGACATTGGGTTTCTCTTATCCTCACGGAAATTCTTTTCGTCAGTTCGAAAAGAATTTCGTGAACCCCCTTACACTTCCTGTACGATCGGCAAGATCATCGGCGACTGCTTGGTCTTTTTGAAGAGATAGCTCTTCACCGCGCGGCGGATGGCGGCTGCGAGATCGCCCGAAGTCGCATGCGCCCCCACGCTCTCGACCGCCTTTTCCACGACGTCTTTGAGCTCGCGCGAAAAGTCGGTCACGCCGGAGACGAAGCCCCTGCTCTCGATGACGGGCTCGCCGAGCAGCACCCCGTTCGAGACGGCGACGCTGACGACGAACAGTCCCTCGCCCGACATGCGGATACGGTCTTTCAGCACCTCGCTCGTGCCGTAGTCCTCGAAGCCGGCGCCGTCGATGAGGCGCGCGCCCGCGGGGAAGTTATCGCCCTGTTTGAGGGAATCGTCGGTGAGCTCCACGCAGACGCCGATATCGGGGATAAAGGTTTGGGCGGGTTTCATACCGAGCTGCTGCGCAAGGAGCACATGCCGCTTCAGATGACGGTATTCGCCGTGCACGGGGATAAAGAACTTTGGCTTTAACAGCGTGTGCATGATCTTGTGCTCTTCTTGGCAGGCGTGCCCCGAAACGTGGATCTTTTCGAGCGATTCGTACACGACGTTCGCACCCTTTTTATAAAGGTTGTTGATGACGCGGTAGATCATGCGCTCGTTGCCCGGGATAGGGCTCGCCGAAATGATGATGGTATCGTTCGAGCCGATGGTCACCTTGTTGAACTCGCCCGACGCCATGCGGGTGAGCGCGCTCATGGGCTCGCCCTGCGACCCCGTGGAGACGATGACGATCTCGCAGTCGAAAAAGTTCTTCGTTTTTTCCACGTCGACGAGTACGCCCTCGGGAATGGTGATCTCGCCAATCTTTGCCGCCGCCTCGACGACGTTGAACATGCTCCGCCCCGAGAGCGCGACTTTGCGGCGGTATTTGACCGCGATATCGATGATCTGCTGCAGCCTGTGCACGTTGGAGGCGAAGGTCGCCACGATGAGCCTTCTGTCGGCATTCTCCGCAAAGAGGTGTTCGAGCGTGGTGCCCACCACCTTTTCGCTCATGGTATAGCCGGGGCGCTCGATGTTGGTGGACTCGCCGAGATACAGGAGCACGCCCTTTTTGCCGTATTCGGCGATCTCGGCGAGGTCGATGGGCGCTCCCGCGACGGGCGTGAGGTCGATCTTGAAATCCCCGCTGTGGAAGATGATACCGTAGGGCGTTTCGATGGCGAGCGCCACCGCGCCCGCGATCGAATGGTTGACGTTGACGAAGTTGACTGTGAACACGCCCGCCTTCACGCTGTCTTTGGGTTTGACGGTGCGCTCCACCACGTTGTTGAGCCTGTGCTCGCGCAGCTTGTTATCGACGAGCGCAAGGGTGAGCTTTGTCCCGTATACGGGCGTGGAAGGGTCGATCTCCTTCATGAGGTAGGGCACGCCGCCGATGTGGTCCTCGTGACCGTGCGTCAGAAATACGCCGCGGATCTTGTGCTTGTTATTGACGAGATAGGTGATCTCGGGGAACACGAGGTCGATGCCGGGCATCTCCTCCGTGGGGAAGATGATGCCCGCGTCGATGATGATGATATCGTTCCCGTACTCGATTGCGGTCATGTTCTTGCCGATCTCGCCGACGCCGCCGAAGAAGAGCACCTTGACGGGGCGCTTTTTGCGCTTGCCCTTCTCCTTGCGCTCGGCGGGGCTTGCCGCCGCCTGCGCAGGATCCGCCTTTTGGGGCGCGCTCTTCTTTTTGCCGCCCTTGGCGGCGGGTTTGGGCTCGGCTTGCTCGGGCTGAAGCACGGCGGGCGCGCTCTGCACGGGAGGCTTCGTCCCCTTCCCCTTGGCGCGGGAGCGGCGGCGCGGTTTGAGCCCCGCCTCCTCCATCGCCTCGGGCGTGTGCGTCTCGCCGGCAGACTGCTTTTTCGTCTGCTGCTGACGGTTGTACGCCTCGATGCCGTTCAGGATGGCAAGCTCGATGGCGCTCATGTTCTTGTCGCCTTGGTTGTTGTTACCGTTTTTCAAACAATCACTCCTTCTGCGCTTTCGGACAGAGTCCCGTAACAAGACGAGAGAGCCGATAACTCAGCTCTCTTTGGTGATCTCGTCCGGAAGCGAAATACAAATTCAGATTTAGAAGTCAAGGTCGGACTTTTCGACGATCGCCGTCTTGATGAGCCCCTCCGCAAGGAGCTGTTCCTCGCTGCGGAACGCGAACTCATCGGCATAATCGACGGGCGTGAAGCCCTCTTCCTTGACCGCCCCGAGATTTTCCATGAGCATCTCGATGAGGCGGACGCCGCGCTTGACGGCAACGCCGCTCTTGATCTTGATCATCATCGGGGTCTTTTCGTACATCTTCGTATCGCCCGCAAACTTCTGATGGTACACGCTTGACGGGAACTCGTCGGGATTGAGCGCCACGTACAGGCACAGCGTTTTGCCGCGGACGCCGATCTTGGCGATCGTATCCCCCGCGTAGGTGAAACGGTCGTTCGACCAACTCAACTGCGAGCTCACGCGCGCATACGAGAGGAAGGTGTTTTTCAGATCGAAGTAGTAGTTCTTGATCTCCTCCGTGCTCTCAATGATCTTCGCCTTGAAGCTGCGCTTGAAACGCGTCGTGAGTGCGGGATCGTCGGGCACGGGCACGACGACGGGCGTATAGGCAGGCTTGGGTTCCTGCGCGGGCGCGGCGCTCACGGCGAGTTCTTCCTCGGCGGGCGCGGGCTCCGCGACCTCTTCAACGGGCGCCTCTTCGGGCGCGGCTTCTGCGGGAACGGGCTCCGCTTCGGGCTCCGCCGCTTCAGCGGGCGCTTCGGCGGGCGTCTCTTCCGCGGCGGGCGCCGCGACGACCGCGAACGCGCCCTGCTCTTTTAAAAGCTCGGCAACGCGCGCGGCAAGTTTTTCGTAATCGATCTCGGCGGCGACGGCTGCGGCGATCTTTTCGATGCCGTTGTCGTCCACCGTGACGTCGAACTCGTTCTCCATGACGGAGGCAACACGCTCCGCAACGAGGTCGTAATCGACGAGGGGCACGGATTCCGCGACCCTGTCCGCAATGGCGTTTTCGTCCACCTGCGGGATGGTCGCCACGACGGCTGCCGCAACGGCGTCCGCGTCGGTGGGCGGGATCGCCGCCACGACTTTATCGACGAGCAGGTCGTAATCGACCTCGGGCATGACGGAAGCGATCTTTTCGGCGAGCACGTCGTAATCGAAGTTCTCGTCGGTGACGGGCTCCGCGGTTTTCTCCTCCGCGGGTTCGGCTTTCGCCTCTTCGGCGGGCGCAACCTCGGCGGGCGCGGCGGGCACATTGAGCGCCGCGATCTCCTCGGAGACCTTTTCGGAGAGCTCCGCCTTCACCGCGTCGATCTTTTCGTTCACGCGCGCTTCGAGCGCGGCGATCTGTTCCGTACAGGCGCGGACCGCCTCCAAAAGCGCGTCCTTCGCGTCCGTGCGCTCCTTCTGATTGTAATCGTATATGGCGCTGTTCTGTTGGGAGAGATAGCGGAGCTCCGCGAGCAGGGAATCGACGCCCTGCTTGAACGTGCCCGCGAGCGACTCGTATGCGGAGGCGTTCTGAGCGGAACTGAACTGCAGTTCCTTGGAGACGGACTGCCTGACTTCTTCAAGTTTGCCCGTCACGCCCTTGTACATGCCCTCCATGACCATCGTCTTTCTCTCTTCGTAAGTTTTCACGTCTTCCATGATGCGCACCTCTCGTCGATGAGATTTGAAATTTCTCCTGTTCCTATTTTACACCAAATCGCCGCAAAAGTAAATACTTTCTCCTGTTTTTTTTGCGCGTTCGGCGGATTTTTTCCGCCGCGCGGAGGGAAATCGCATAAAATCTGCATAAAAACTGCATAAGAACGGATAAAATTTCCGTCAAAGACTTGTCAAACCGGCTGAAAAGTTCTATAATAGGTAAAATAGCTGATACGGCTCAGGAACAGCCGGCTTGCTATAAGAGGTGAAAATCATGAGAGCATACAACTTTTCCGCAGGCCCTTCCACGCTGCCCCTCGAAGTCCTCGAAGAGGCGCAGCGCGATCTTCTCGACTTTGCCGGCACGGGCATGTCCGTGACCGAGATCTCCCACCGCAACAAGGCGTTCGAGGCGATCGTGGACGAGGGCGAGGCGCTCCTCCGCGAGCTTTTGAACATTCCCGACGACTACGCCGTTCTCTTTGTGCAGGGCGGCGCATCCACGCAGTTTGCAGCGGTGCCCCTCAACCTGATGCACAACGGCAAAGCCGACTATATCGTGACGGGCAACTTCGCGAAAAAGGCTTTTCAGGAGGGCAAGATCTACGGCGACGCGGCTTGCGTGGCTTCCTCCGAGGATAAGACGTACACATATATCCCCGAGCTTTCCGAGATCAAATTCCGCGAAGGCACCGACTATGTGCATATCTGCTCGAATAACACCATCTTCGGTACGCGTTACATAGAGTTCCCCGACGTAAAAGCGCCCCTCGTGGCGGATATGTCGTCCGAGATCCTCTCGCGCGAGATCGACGTGAGCAAGTTCGGCGTCATCTATGCGGGCGCGCAGAAGAACCTCGCCCCCGCGGGCGTGACCATCGTCATCGCAAAGCGTTCGCTCATCCAAGAGCCCCTCGCGATCTGCCCCACCATGCTCAAATGGAAGGTGCAGGACGAGAACAAGAGCCTCTACAACACGCCGCCCTGCTTCTCCATCTACATTGCGACGCTTGTGCTCCGCCGCCTGAAAAAGCTCGGCGGCGTGAAGGAGATGAACGCCGTCAACGAATACAAGGCGGGGCTTCTGTATGATTTTATCGACAATTCCCCCTTCTACACCAACAACGTCGTGAAGAAGTACCGCTCCATCATGAACGTGCCCTTCGTCACCCCGAGCGCGGAATTGGACGCAAAATTCGTGAAGGAAGCGACCCAAAGCGGGCTCGTATCGCTGAAGGGGCACCGCCTCGTGGGCGGCATGCGCGCCTCCATCTACAACGCGATGCCCGTCGAGGGCGTAAAGGCGCTCATCGAGTTCATGAAGAAATTCGAAAAGGAGAACGCGTAACATGAAGATCTTAAAGCTCAACGCCATCAGCCCCGTCGCGGACGAGGTTTTCAAGGGCTACGAATATTCGGATAAAGCGGAAAATCCCGAAGGCATCATGCTCCGCTCCTTTGCGATGCACGACTATCCGCTCGGCGAAAACCTCCTCGCCGTGGCGCGGGCGGGCGCGGGCGTGAACAACATCCCCGTCGACAAGTGCACCGAAAAGGGCGTCGTCGTGTTCAACACCCCGGGCGCGAACGCCAACGCCGTGAAGGAACTCGTGCTGTGCGAGCTCTTCCTCGGCGGCAGAAAGATCGTGGACGGCGCCAACTGGGCGCAGACCCTCAAGGGGCAGGAAAACATCTCCAAGCTCGTTGAAAAGGGCAAGAGCAAGTTCGTCGGGCAGGAGATCCTCGGCAAAAAGCTTGGCGTCATCGGGCTCGGCGCGATCGGCGCGATGGTCGCGAACGCCGCCATCCGCCTCGGCATGAGCGTGGTGGGATACGATCCCTTCATCTCGATCAAGAGCGCGTGGATGATCGACAGGCGCGTGGAATTTACAGACGACCTCTCCGTCATCTTCAAGGACTGCGACTTTATCACCGTGCACGTCCCCCTTACGCCCGACACCAAGGGCATGTTCAACAAAGATACGCTCGCCTCGTGCAAGGACGGCGTCGTCATCATCAACAACTCGCGCGGCGACCTCGTGGTGAGCGCGGATATCGTCAATGCGGTCGAAAGCGGAAAGGTCTCCCGCTATATCACCGATTTCCCCGATGAAACGCTGCTCGGAAAGGAAAACATCCTCTGCGTGCCCCACCTCGGCGCAAGCACGCCCGAAGCGGAGGACAACTGCGCCTACATGGCGGCAAAACAGCTCACCGACTACTTGGAGAACGGCAACATCGTCAACTCCGTCAATTACCCCACTGTGTCCATGCCGCGCGACAGCGCCGCGCGCGTATGCGTGCACCACAAAAACGTAAAGGAGATCCTCTCCAAGATCCTCGCGATCGTCTCCTCGCAGGGCATCAACGTCGCGCATATGCAGGATCAGAGCAAGGGCGAATACGCGTACCTCATCCTCGATCTGGACGAAGTCCCCTCCGCCGCCTGCGTCGACCTCATCCGCGGCGTAAAGGACGTTATCCGCGTCCGTCAGCTTTAACGGAAAATAAAACGGAAAACCCGCACCCGTGCGGGTTTTTGTTTGCAATGTTCATTGTTTTCCGGAAATGTATTGCTAGCACTTTTCATTTATGATATACTGTAAAAAACGACGGGAGGAACCAATGAAAGAGATCTCACCCTGCGGCGCGGTCTGCTCGGACTGCGCGCGACACCCCGATCTGTGCGGCGGATGCGCCGAAATCGAAGGCAGAGTCTGGTGGCTGCAATACACGGGCGCCGATCGTTGCGCCGTCTACGCGTGCGTAAAGCAGAAAGGGAGAAAATCGTGCGGCGGATGCGCGTTTCTGCCCTGCGAACGCTTTACAAGCGACCCCACGATCTCCGAGGAGCAGAACGCGGAGAACCTGCGGAAGATGCTGAAAAATCTTGAAATAAACGGATGAGCCGCGCATGTTCCGACGATTTTCAAACGGCGGGGCAGACTTATAAAAGTCTGCCCCGCCGTCGTTTACAGGTCGTAGATCTTCTTTCCGGCGACGGCGCGGCGGTTGTACACCATGCCCGCCGTAAAACAGATCATCAGCCAATACAGCCACAGCAAAAAGACGATGACGAGCGCGAGCGCACCGTACAGGCGCTCGGGATTGCTGAACCGGAAATAGATCGAAAACGCCCCCGAGGCGACAAGCCACGCGAGCGCCGTATAGAAACTCCCGAGCGCGAGCGAACGCACTTCGCCGCGGTACGGGCAGGCATAGACGTTGAGGAGCCATGCGGCGAGAAAGCCCACACATAGCAGTGCGGAGAGATCTGCGGGGATCGCGATCCATGCGGGAAGGCGGCGCGTGAGCAGAGTGATCCCCAAAACCGCGCCTCCCGCAACGGCGATGCCGAGCATAGTCGCGAGCGTGAACAGAATGGCTGAAAGCCGCACCCGAAGCCCCTTCCCCCTGCGGCGCACGTCGTATATGATCTCGCCGCTCCGCCGCAGATGAAAGAAAAACGCCGAACTCGACCACAGCGTAGTAGCAATAAGGAATACGCTTGCGCCCGCCGTCGCCCCCTCTGCGTTCGTGCGCAAAAAGGAGATGAGATCGCGCGCCCACCCGAAGAGTTCGAGTTCGAGAACGCGGTCCAACAGCGCGTCCGCGCCGCCGAACAGGAGCGACAGCCAAAAGAGAAACGGCACGAGCGACATGATGAGAAAAAACACGAGCGTTCCCGCGACCGTCGTGAACCGATGCGCCGTGAGCACGTTCCACGCCGTTCTTCCGTTTTGCCAAAGGCGCACAAAAAAATTTTTCTTCTCTCCCGCGCGCATATCCCGAGTATGCGCTTTTTCATCCCGAAAAATTCTCCGTCGTATTTCGATATAAATCGAATAGTTATTT